>NZ_DATIGT010000290.1:0-46995 GCF_035481375.1 Tahibacter sp. | reverse complement strand
CGCTGTTTCCGACGGCGAATGAAGCGATCTTGGAAGCGCTGACGGAATCCGCCGCCAGCCTCGAGTTGGTCACCGCGCCGAAAGCGATGTTCGCCGTGGCGACGGCATTCGCGGCCAGCGTCGGATCGGGATAAGTGCCGTCCAGCGCACCGCCGGCCGGTCCGCCGATGCTGCCGCTCAGGCTGAACTGCGACACGGGTGCCGTCGCGACGGCCTGACGCGGCAGCAACGGCGCACCTTCCACGCTGACCTGCAGATACAGCTGCGTGCCCGTGAACGCGCCCGGGAATCCCAGCGACACCGAGAAGATGCCGTCGACGACCGGGAAGTCGGTCTCGGTGACCGTCGCGCCGACCTGGCTGCCGCCGGTCGGCTGATCGTACAGCGCGAAGGCGAGATCGAAGTTTCCGTTGGCCGGCGCACCGCTTTGCTGCAGTCGGCCTTGATATGTGAAATTCGGCAGTTGTGGCGTCGTCTGCGCGACGGCCGCACCGGCGGCGATCAGGCAGGCGACCAGCGTCATGCGACGCAGCGCGACACGAAAACGGAAAACCGCGTTCATCACGTGCACTCCTCGAAGCCTGCGGAAAAGACGCTGTCGCGGCGCTGCCTTCCCGGTCCGGCCCAGTAGCCCGCCTGCACGGTGAACTCGCCGCCGCTGGCCGTGCCGATCGCCGCCTGGCCCAGCGTGCCCTCCAGGGTCCGGCAGCCTCCGGCGGACCGGCTCGTACCGCCCCCGGCGGCAATGACGTGACTGCTGATCTGCTGTGCCACGGTCGGCCCGGTGAGCACGACCCCTGCCAGCAGAACCAGCCTGAGCCGAGACGCCCCCGACCGCAGGCATGCACTCCGCGAAAGACATGACGACGATGCGTACCGCATGGAGGGAACCTCCCGTACCGATGGCATTGGATCCAGCTGAGGCGCGGGCACGAGCCTCCCATGCTGACGGGAACGACGTATGCGGCAACCAGGGGCCACGCGAACCGAAGCCTGCTGTCGAGCATCCCGCGACTTCACGCGGTTCGACGAAGTCGGGTCACTTCACGCCGGAGGTCCGGCGCAACCCGAAGCGACAAACGCGACGGCTCGCCGCTCCCGCCGGAGCAAGCGTCGGCTGTATCGCCGCGACGTGACGCGACCCGACTTCGCCGGAGATCCGGCGCAATGCCCTTCGGTTATTGCGCCCTGCACAAGCGCCGCAACAATCACTCGCGCAGACACGGCCCCGTCGTCGCCGCGGCCCCGCTGTAACTCAGATTGTTCGTTACCAGCGAATCCGGCGCGGTCACGCGCACGAGCGTGCTTTGGTGGCCGGGCGTCGGATAGCAGCCGATGTTGTTGCGGACGATCGCGTTGCCGTCGGGGACGTCGCCGCCCTGGTACTCGGTGCTGCCGACTCCGATGCCGACCTGGAACGCGAGCTGGGTGTTGAAGATGCGGTTGTCCTCGATGAGGATGCCGGGCGCCGACTGCACCGCGATGATGGTGTTGCCGCCGTTGACGAGCGTGTTGCCGCGCACGACGACGTTGCGGAACCATTCCGGCGTGTTGCGGCCCTGCGTGATCGACATCAGCCAGCAGCCTTCCGCGGCGGCATCCTGTTCGATCGTGTTGCCCTCGATCAGCAGGCCGTCCATCTGGCCATGGAAGGTCATGTTGCCGCCGGTGCAGACGCCGTTCACGACCGAGTTGCGCAGATAGCGGTTGTTGCGCAGCGTGACGTTGATGCCGCTGATGCCGTCGTCGCCGGACAGGTAGGTGCCGTGATCGAAGCCCGATCCGCCCACGTTGTTCGCACCGAACGTGTTGCCTTCGATCACCGAGTCGCGCAGTTGTCCCAAAATTCCCATGCCGCCGTTGCGCACGATCTGGTTGTTGCGGATCGCGATGTGGCGCAGGCCATGCGGTGCGCGCGCCTGGGCGTGGATCGCGATGTAGAAACCCGTGAGTTCGCAATCCTCGATCGTGACGTCGTGCAGATTGTGGATCAGAAAGAATGCATGCGCGGTCGAGCCCTGGCCGTCGAATTTCAGGCCGCGAAACACATAGCCGCCGTCGTTGCTGGTGTTGTTGTAGTCGCCGAAGTCGATCGCGCCGCTGCCGATGCCCGGTGCATTGAACAACGGCCGCGGGCCCGCGCCGTAGGCTTCGAAACTCAGCGGCCGGCTCGCCGTGGCGAGCGCGTTCTCCAGCCGCACATTGGTCCAGTTCCAGGCGCCGCCGCGTGCGAAATGCAGGCGCGTTCCGGCGGGCAGCGCGTTGATGCCGATTCCCGACAGATCGCGCTTCGGCGCGGCGATCGAGCCCGCGTTCGCATTGTTTCCCGGCACGCATCCCGCTGCGGCGCCGGCCTGGCAATCGCTGAAGAATATCCCGGCGGGTTCGAACGCATCGCGGAAGACGCCGTCGATCGGCGCTTGCGCGAACGACACGTTCGGAAACAGCACGCCGAGCAAGCCTGCAAACAAATACACAATGGTGCGTTCCATGCGAAATTCCTGGGCCATCGGCGTCCAGGCACGCTAACGCGCCGCCACGCAGCATCACAATGCTGCAGTGACAGACGTAGCGGAAGAGCGGCCGAACGGTTTTCCGCGTTGGTGTTTCAGGTACGGAGCCAGGTTCACGTGTCGTGTCGCCAACGCATGCATGTCGTGCGCAGACGGCACCGACGGCGAGCGGTTGGTTGCGCACGTGAACCTGACCCGTTGTCTCCAGAGTCGTACTATCGGCCCGTGTTCCCGTTGTCCCTACGGAAGCGGCTCGCGGAACAGGTCGCGTCGCGGCAATCCGGCGCCCCAGCTCGTGTTGCACGAACAGCTGCTGCCGATGCCGCTGCGGAGCCGGCACGAGTTGTTCACGCCGTCGTCGTAGCCGCCTTCCCGGCGTGTTCGCACACGGTTACGGAATTGGTCCGAACCGATGATCTGGACACCCTGATCGATACAGCTCCGTCCATAGCAGTAGCAGACGGCGCCGGCGCCGCCGAGGCGGCAGTCCTGGTTCGACCGGCATCCGGTCCTCTCGGCGAAACAGCCGAAGGTCTGGATTCCCTGCGCATTCGGCGCTCCGTCGGCCGCCATCGCCTGATAGACGGTGCCGGTGCCGTCCCGCTCCTCCGGGCAACCGATGGCAAGCCGACCCTCGAACGCCGTTTTCAGGTTGTACGCACGCTGCAGGTTCTCGCAGTCTTTCGAACCGTCGCCTCTGCACAGCGGCGAATAGATTTCCATCCACAGTTCCCAGACCGGCTTGAAGCCGAAACGGATCGGCCGGTCGCCGCGCGGACTGGCGGCAATGAAATTGTCGATGCTGGTTTTTGACACTTCCTGCGTCAGCGCAATGCGTGTCGCTTCGGTGCCGCCCATGACGATCTGCCGCCATTCCGAATGCGTGCGCGACGCCTTTTCCCGCTGCTCGCGCGAATACGCCGCGCAGCCGTCGACGCTCCAGCCCTGCGTCGTCGGATTGCGGCCCTCGACACCGGCACACGCCTTCGCCTTGAGGATGTCCAGGATGTCCGACGTGCTGGCGCTCGAACTTTCCCAGCGTTGAAAACGGCTGCCGAACTGCTGCCGGATCATGAGGTGCGAGCCCGATCGCCGCAGATAGTTCTCGTAGGGCGCCCACTCGCCGGCCTGGCTGGCCTGCGCCGCGCGAACCAGCGGCAGCGACTCGAACTGCCTGATGTCGTCCGGATGGACGTTGCCTTTTGCGAAGCAGTCGCGGCCGCGCTGGTTGAAGTCGACGTTGCGCGTCGGCGTCGTGATGTCCATATGGGTGCTGGTCATCCGTTGCGTGGTCGTGGTGTCGCCGCCTGTCATGGCCGACACCGACGCCCGCGCACTCAACCGCGCCGACGTGTAGGTCGTGTTCAACTCGAAGCTCGCCGTGGTCTTGCGCGTGAGTTCCTGCATGCTCTCGGAGCTCTGGAACTGCCGTGTCGCCATCTCCTTGGCCGGCGTCACGGTCGCGCAGCTGCCGATCGCCTTGTCGATGAGGAAGTCGTTGCCGGAGCTCGGCGGATCGAAGCCGTTGATGGACGGCAGGTAGTAGGCATGTCCGAGGCCCGGGCAGATGCCGTCCGGACATGCCGTGGCTTGCGCCTGTGCGTCCACGTCCTCGTGCGCTTGCGTCGCGCCGCCTGCGGCCAGACCGAACATGGCGACGAGGCTGAGGGTCGCCCACCGTGCAGCGGGCCATCCGACGAGAACGCGACGCGCGCGCGCTGACCGGGCAGTAGGTACGTTCTGTGTCACTTGTCATTCTCCTGTCGAAATGAAGGGAAACGGATCGCGCAGAACGGCGATCCGCCGACGCGTGCCATGCGAGCAGTCGGCCGGACGCGTGCTGTCATCGAGCGCACGCCGGCGCCTCGGCGCCGGCGAGCACTGCGCCGGACCGAAGGGTCGGGAAAATCGAGGACGTGAGACTGGTCGTTGCGCCGGGAACGCTTGCGGTTCCGCGGTGCTGCCTTCCCGGCCGTCAGCCACGGAATCGCTTCCTGCAAGTAGCGATCGGACGACGTCTTTCACGGCAACGCGCACTGAGTGTCGCGATGAAAGATTCCAAGTCACCCTAATTGAAAATTTCAAAAACGCTTCAGGTGTCTGTTATTGCTTTGTTCTAGGTCGGCGCGTCTGGCGGAAGTGCTTAGCGCATTGCGAGGCGCGAAAGCATCAGGAATTTTTTTGCGTCGTTTTGTGTACGACGCAGTCGCCGGGGCGAGGAGTCCCACAATGCGGGTCAAACGGCTGGCGCGTTTCTGACGATGCGGAGCACACCCGTCCCCACCCATGCTGTCCGGCCAGTCGGCCGGACGGGCATGGGTGGGGACGGGTTTCGCCGTTCGTCTTGGGTGACGCTAAGTTGCGTGGCAATGGGTTTCGTGACCAGCACCGCCGCCGCCTTTCACAAATTCGAATTAAAGTCGCCCAATCGGCCCACCGGGGCATCGGAGCACTCATGACGACAGCAGCACAGGGACAACCCGACAGCGAGCCCGCAATGACGCCGGCGGAATGGCCGGCCAGACTCACTGCGTTACTCGCCTCCGCCGCCGACGCGGACGGCCGTCTGAGCGACGCCGTCTCGCTCGCGGATCTCGCCCGGTATATCGCCACCGGCGAACCCGCCGGCCTGCCGGCCACCCTGGGACAACACGCTGCCCTGTCGAAGCTGCTGCTCGAGAACACCACCACCACCTGGCCGCGCGTGCTCGATCCGGTCTACGCGCAGATCGGCATCGCGGAGCCGGCGATGCTGGTCCGGTGGGGCCAGATCGTCGCCGCCGCGCTCGACAACGCGTATTACTGGAAAGGCGCGCTGCGCCTGTCCGCCGCCTGGCCCGAAGCGCTGATCCATCAGGTGATCGGCTGGTCGCGCCTGTGGCCGGAACGGCCGCTGTCGAAACACGTGACCTCGGCCGTGTTCGAGAACGCGCTCGCCGCCGGCGGCCTGGAGCCGTCCGCGCTCGTGGTCGCCGCGTTCGCGACGCCGCTGGAGCACAGCCGTCACACCGAAAGCTGCGCGAAGTCGGTCGGCGCGTTCCGCGACTTCGGCGCAGCGGCGCTGCGCTACGCGGATCGGATCCTGCCGCATCTCGCACCGGCCGACGCGGCGCAGCGCCTGCATGTGCTGACGCTGCTGGCGCCGCTGACGGCCGAAGCGCTGAAGCCGTTTGCCGCCCCGCTGGCCGAGTTGGCGAGCGCATCGAGCAAGCAGGTGAGCAGCCTCGCCCAGGGTCTCGCGTGGCGCGTCATCGACGACACCCTGCCCGCCCTGCGCGAGATCGCGCGCAGCGCGAAGCCCGACCAGCGCCAGCAGGCGCTGCGCTTTCTCGACGATATCGCGCGCCGGCGCGGCGACGCGGACCTGCGTGCGTTCGCGCGCGATACCGCGAGCGCCGACAAGGCGACTTCGATACAGGCGCTGCTGTCCGAATGGGATGCGCGCGAATCCACGACGGAGCAAGGCCCCGTCAACGCGTACACCGTGCCGCAGATCGAATGGAGCGTGCCGGGCGGCGCGGCGCTCGATGCACTGCTGGATACGTTCTGGCGCGAGGTCGGCGACGCGATCGAAACCGCCAATGCGCGCGTCACGCAGGACGCGCTTCGCGCGCCGCCCGTCACGGCGCAGACGCGCGAAGCGCTGCGCGACTATCTCGTCTCGTCCGAGCCGATCCCGACGACGACCGCGAAGCTGCACCACATCGCCGAGAAAGCGCTCCACGGCGCACTCGAACGGCTGCCGGAACGCGACGGCGCGTCTTCGGTGCTGCTGCTCAAGCTGTATCGGTTCTTCGGACTGCTCGTCAACGCATCGGGCTGGCTCAACTATCACTCGACGAACGTCATCGAGGCCTTGCGTCGCCGGACCGGCCAGCCGGCCATGCTGGAATACGCGCTGATGCTGTCCGGATTGGGCCTGACCACGGACAAGCTGCTGTATTCGTTCGGTCACGTGCGCGAGAAGCTGCGTCCGGGCGAACGCAGCGCCGACGATCTCTGGCCGTTCTTCGCGCACTATCTGAACACGCTGTCGCACGAACTGAAGTGGAACGTGCAGAACTACCCGACGGCCGATCACAGCGCGCGCTTCCGCGCGATCGGGCTTCTGCCGCAGGTACCGCCGGAACTCGTCTCGTGGCTGCTCGAGGTCGCGCTGACCGGCCCGAAGGCGCAGCGCGGGCCTGCGCGCGCCGTGCTGGCGCGGCTGCCGCAGCGTGACAGTCATGTCATTGCCGCGCTGTCCGACGGCAAGGCGGACGTGCGCGCCGCGGCGGCGGCCTGGATCCGCGACCTCGCGCTGGAAGCCGCCGTGCCGGCGCTGGAAAAAGCCGCGAAAACCGAAAAGCAGGAAGCGGCCAAGGGCGCCTTGCTGGAAGCGCTGATCGCGCTCGGCCGCAGCACCGCGCCGTTCGTCGACCGCAAGGCGCTGGCCAGGGAAGCGGAGAAGGCCTGGAGCAAAGGCGCCGGCACGGATCTCGAATGGTTCGACTGGGACGCGCTGCCGCCGGTCGTCTGGGCGGATACCGCGCAGCCGGTCGAGCCGGTGCTGATCCGCGGCATGGTGGTCCAGGCGGTCAAGCAGAAGACGCCGGAGCCGCACGCGCTGCTGCGGCAGTACTGCGCGATGTTCGAACCGCGCAGCCGCGAAGCGCTCGGCCAGCATCTGCTCGAAGCCTGGATCGCCGCGGATACGCGGCCGATCAGCGAGGACCTGGCGAAACGATCCGCGCAGCAGAGCGCGCGCAGCACACACCAGTTCATCGCGCAGAACCCGCAGTACTACACCGGCAGTCCGCAGCTCAACTATACGGTTGAACAGTTATACGAATCGCTGCTGGCGAAGTATCTCAAGCAGCCCGAAGGCACCGCGATCGCGAGCAAGGGCATTCTCGCGCTGGCCGCGGCCTGCGCGGGCGAACGCGCCGTGCCCGTCGTCGCGCGCTATCTGAAGGACTACTACGGCACGCGCGCGGCACACAGCAAGGCGCTGATCGCCATGCTGGCCTGGATCCCGCATCCGGCGGCCGTGCAGCTGCTGCTCGCGGTCGGCAATCGCTTCCGCACGAAGGGCATCCAGGAAGAAGCCGCCAACCAGGTCGAGGCGTTGGCCGACCGCCGCGGCTGGACCGTGGCCGAACTGGCCGACCGCACGATTCCGGCAGCTGGCTTCGACGAAACCGGCACGCTGACGCTGAGCTACGGCGATCGCGAATTCGTCGCGCGGCTGATGCCGGACTTCACGATCCAGCTGCAGGACGAGAACGGCAAGAAGCTTTCCGCCCTGCCCGATCCGCGCAAGGACGACGACGAAACGCTGGCCAAGGAATCGAAGAAGAGCTGGTCGGAAGCCAAGAAGACCGTCAGGACGACGCTCGCCCAGCAGACCGATCGCTTTCTCGAAGCGCTCTGCACGCAGCGCGAATGGCCCTACGAGGACTGGAACCGCTATCTGCTGCAGCATCCGATCGCGCGCCACCTCGTGGAAAGCCTGATCTGGGCCGTGGTCGAGGGCGGCGAGGTGAAGACGACGTTCCGGCCGCTCGGCGACGGCTCGCTCACGGACGTCGACGACAACCCGGTCAGCGTCGCCGACACGGCGAAGGTGCGCATCGCACACGAGTTCATCCTGGACGCCGAACTCGCCGGACGCTGGCAGCGCCATCTGAGCGACTACAAGGTCATGCCGCTGTTCCCGCTGTTCGGCCGCGGCGTCTACCGCTTGCCGGCCGAGCTGCAGCAGGCCCGCGAACTCAAGGATTTCGAGGGCTGCGTGCTGCCGAATTTCACGCTGCGCAGCCGCGCGCAGAAACTCGGCTATGCGCGGGCCAACAATGGCGAGAGCTGGTTCACCGACTACCAGCGGGCGTTCCGCTCGCTCGGCATCACCGCGGTGATCGAATTCAGCGGCAGCAGCTTTCCCGAGGAGAACAAGCCGGTCGCGCTCATCAGCCTGAAGTTCGAGCGTGTCGACGGAGACAGCCGGGAACAGCTCACGCTCGGCGAAGTGCCCGGACTGCTGCTGTCGGAGTGCTATCAGGATCTGCGCCAGCTCGCCGCGGAGAGCAAGGGCTTCGATCCCGATTGGGCGGCGAAGTGTCGCGTGTGAGGCCGCACTGACCGCAACGGGCCGAGGTTCGTTGCGGCACCGCGAACGACGCGAGCAGGGCACGTGCCTGCCGCGTCTTCGGCTCGCGCAAACGAACCTGACCCCGCTCTCCGGACGACGCGCTTCCCGCTACCATCGCACGACAGCCGGCCATCTTCGGGTAGTGCGATGCATCGATTTCTTGCGGTTGCTGCAGCGGGGCTGCTGGGTGCGGCGTGCGGCGCAGCGGCGGCCACGGAACCGCCGCGCGAATCGTTCGATCTGCGCGTGCGGTTTGCACCGGCCGTCTATCCGGTCGGCGGACACGCGACGCTGGTCTACGAGCTTGAGTTGAACAACTACACGGCGGACACGCTGGAGCCGACGGCCGTCGCCGTGATCGACGCCGACCGCGGAGAGGAGCTGCTGCGCTATGAAGCGGCCGAGCTCGCGCAGCACCTCGACCGCTCGGGCCTGCAGCGTCCCGTCGCCGACGGCGGCGGCATCGCATCGGGCCGTCGCGGCATCGTGTTCGTCGAGCTGACGCTTCCGCCACGGCGGCCGCTGCCGAAACAGCTGCGTCACCGCGTCGACTATCGCGTTGCGGCAACGACGTCGGCCGCGCACACCGTCGAAGGCGGCGAGGTTGCGGTCCGATCGAAGCCCGTGACGGTGCTGGGCCCTCCGTTGCGCGGCGGCCCTTGGGTTGCGGTCTACGATCCGAGCTGGGAGCGCGGCCACCGGCGCGTCGTCTTCGCCGTCGACGGCAAGGCGCGCACGCCCGGCAGGCATGCGGCGGACTGGGTACGCGTGGACGAAACGGGCCGCAAGCAGCGCGGCGATGGCCATCGCGCGGCCGACACCTACAGCTATGGCGAGGACGTGCTCGCCGTCGCCGACGGCACCGTGGTCAAGGTACGCAACGATCTGCCGGAACGGCAGTTGCTGACCGAGCGCGCGAAGCACGATCTCGCGACCGGCAGCGGCAATGTCGTTGCGCTGGACATCGGCGGTGGCCGTTTCGCGTATTACGGCCATCTGCGCACGGGCAGCGTGCGCGTGCGCGTCGGCCAGCGCGTGCGCAAGGGCGAGACGATCGCGCAGGTCGGCTTCAGCGGCAGCGCGTCGGATCCGCAGCTGCATTTCCACCTCGGCGATGCGCCGGATGCGCTCGCGGCCGAAGGACTGCCGTTCGTGTTCGACCGGTTTCGCGCGCTGGGGCGGTATGGCGATATCGCGAAGCTCGGGCGGCAGGTCTGGCTGTCGCTTGATGACGGGATGCCGGACGAGCGGAAGCGCGAGATGCCTGTCGGGAATGGCGTGGTCGAGTTTGGGAAGTGACGGCAGGAAACCCATCCGCCCGGCCCGTTGGGCGTTCAAGAAGACGATCGGAACCTGCGATTCTCAACGATCGTCTTTCACCCCGTGAAGGAGGGCATGGGGGATGGGTTTGCTTCGCGCTTGCCGCAACACGAAGAAATTCGCGAATTCGGCCGCCGCCCCTCACCGCACGATATTCACCGCGATCGCCGGCGTCACATGGGCCGACGTGTTTCGTCCCGCAACGATCGTGCGCACGCCGAACAGCACGCCGACATTCGGAGTGAAGTTGTATTCGATCGCCGGCGCGAGCGCGAACGAGCGGCTCGTTCCCGAATCGAACAGCGTCGCCCTGCCCTGCGCGTCGATGCCGCGCACGCGCGTGTTGCCGTTGCGGCGGTATACGGCGTCGAGCGCGATCACCCAGTTCCGCGTGATGCTGTATTCCCAGGCGGCGTTCGCGACGAAGCTCGCACCGGGTCGCGCGCTGCCGCGAAAACCGTCGGACGTGCCGTAGACGCTTTCGTCGGTCAGGTCGACGCGATCGGAAAACGCCTTCGTCAGATTCAGCCGCATGCGCAGGATGCGGCCGTTGCGCATCCAGAAATAGGTCTGCGAATAGATGCCGAGCATCGTCGTGTACGCGCCGCTGCCGAAGCCGTCGCTCGCGCGCTCGCCGAGGCGGTCGTACTTGCCGGTCGGAAACGTCTGCTGCACGGCCACGGAGATCGTCGGCATCCAGTGTCCCGGCTGGAACTGCGTGAGACGGTATTGTCCCTGCACCGACAGATCGCCCATGCCGATGCCGGCGCTGCTGCGGCCCTGCGCCGGATCGGTATAGCCGAACGTCGGAATCAGGCTCAGCGAGAACGTGTCGGTGACGCCGTAGGTCATGTAGGTCAGCGAGCCGTAGCTGTGCGAGCGGTCGGTCGTGTGCCGGTCGCCGTCGCGGTCGAACGTGCCGCTCGTGCGCACGTCGTAGAGATACGGCTCGATCAGATAGTGGCCGCGCGGCAGGGTCGACGCCGAGTTGGCGAGCATCGGACCGGTCCACCACGCGTCGTCCAACGATTGACGCGGCGGCTCCGGCGTCTGCGCTGCGGCTCCGGTGGCGACGAGGATCAGGAAAAGCAGGGCTTTGTGCATGCGGCGTAGGTCGCTGGGTACGGGGTCGGGAAAAGTCGGGCGATTCGCTGCGCAGCCTGGGCGCGTCGCCGCCGGTTTGCGAGCGCCAATTGCACAGGCGCCGCACGCTAAGTGGTATTCAGGACAAACCGCGCCTGTTTCGAAACAGGTCAGCTTCAAAGCAGGCCAGTTTCAAAAGCAGGCCAGTTTCAAAGCCGGACAGTTTGCAGGAATGATCATGAGCGCGCGCCGATGCCGCCGCCATCCGGTTCCTGCGCGCGCACGCGCGGCACTCGCATTGCGCCGCGGCCGCCCCTACACTCGCGCGCCCTCGCAACCCGGGTGCACCTCATGCGGATCGGCATCGACTTCGGAACCAGCTATTCGGCCGCCGCGGCGTCGGTCGGCGGCCGGCTGCACGGCATCCGTTTCGGCGACGACACGCAATTTCGCACGGCCGTGTTCTTTCCGGCCGCGGTGCCCGATCCGAACGATTTCGTGCTGACCGACGAACTCGACGCACACGTCGAGGCGCACATGCGCTCCGCGCGTGCGGCGCACCGTGCGTCCGTCGACGCCTGGCGCCGCCGCGTCGCCGATGCGAACGCGCTGCCGGCCGATCGCCGCGCCGAAGCGCTGGCGCTCGCGCCGGAACCGGCGCCGCGCAGCGAAGAACAATTGCGCGCGGCCGCGCTGCGCAGCGTGCGCGCGGGCTGGATGGACCGGCGCGTGCGCGAATCGCGCGGCGCGGCCGTCCGC
The DNA here is from genome assembly GCF_035481375.1 of Tahibacter sp. Taxonomy (GTDB): domain Bacteria; phylum Pseudomonadota; class Gammaproteobacteria; order Xanthomonadales; family Rhodanobacteraceae; genus Tahibacter. Next base: position 35,190 of record NZ_DATIGT010000290.1, on the reverse strand, counting down.
GTTTCCGACGCGGTGTTCGGCGACGACGCGATCGAGGCGTACATCAGCGACGGCTTCGGCCATCTCGTCGAGTCGCCGAAGTCGATGCTCGGCTACAACCTGCTGCCGAACGCGAAGAAGATCATCCTGCACATCGCCACGCACGTACTGGAGCACATCCGGCTGTCGGCGACGCAGCAGCTCGAAACGCCGGTGCGCGCGGCAGTGCTCGGCCGGCCGGTCGAGTTCAAGAGCGCCATGGGCCCGCAAGGCACGCAGCAGGCCCTGGACATGCTGACGGAAGCGGCGAACGCGGCCGGTTTCGAGGAGGTGTCGTTTCTCGAAGAACCCGCGGCCGCCGCGATGCACTACCACACGCAGCGCGCGACGCCCGAGCGCAGCCTGATCGTCGACGTCGGCGGCGGCACCACCGACGTCGCCTACGCACGGGTCGGCGGCGCCGAGCGCGCGCCGCGCGTGTTCGGCAGCTGGGGCCTGCCCAAGGGCGGCACCGACATCGACATCGAACTGTCGCTGCACGCGTTCATGCCCTCGTTCGGCCGCGGCGATCCGGGCATACCCGTGCATCATTTCCGCGAAGCGGCGAGCGTGCACAGCCCGCCGCAGCAGAAAGCATTCCGCAGCCACGACTATCGCCATGCCGCCGCGCCGTTCCGCCAGCGCCTGACCGCGCTGCAGCGCCTCGGCGGAACCTCGCAGCTGAACCGGCACGCCGAACGGATGAAGATCCATCTGGGCACGCACGCGCAGGGCCGCGTCGACTTCGCGTTCATCGAACCCGGCCTCGCGCTCGATCTCGATCGCTCGCACCTCGACGCCGCCTATGCGGATTTCCTCGACCGGCTGCGCGTGCTGCTCGAACGCGCGCACGCCGATATCGGCGAGCGTCCCGAATCGATCTTCCTGACCGGCGGTTCGTCGCGCGCACCCGTGATCCAGGACGCGGTCCGCACGCTGTTCCCCGGCGTGCCGGTCGTCGGCGACCCGTCGCTCGGCGTGGTGTCGGGGCTCGCGGCGGCGGCGGCACTGGAGGGATAGCGTGCGCAGGTTCACGTGGCGTGACGCGTGAACCGCGATATTTCGCGGCGAGCGTCTGGATGCGTTTCGGGTAGCTGATGCCGCTCGTGATGCCGCCCTTCGTCACGAGATCGCAGTAGGGATTCGACGCAGCCGCGTCGGCGTCGCCGCCGGTTTTCGTTGCGGTCGGACATGACGCGTCTCCTCGAATCCGGACCTGTCACGCATGCGGTGTACTGGCGGCCGGCGATTTCTCATGAAACGCCGTTTCGCCGGGTCCTATCGCGCGTCGAGACGAGCCTTGATGTCCTCGTACGCCGCAACGATCAGCGCGCGCAGCGCCGCCTCGTCGACGGCGACATCGGGCCTCAGCTTCACGTGCCGCATGCGCTTGCCGCTGCCGGCGAGCAGGCCCGCGGGATCGGCGAGCTGCGCGCCGCGAAAGAAGCCGACGTTGACGTGGCCGGTGAACGTGTCGACGTAGGCGAACGGCGCGTCGGCAACGCAGGCGACCGGGCAGCCGTCATGCATCGATTCCCGCACGTCGTCGCCGCAGGCGCGCATCTGCGCGAACCAGTGCCGCGCGATCGCGCGCAGCACTGTGGGCTCGCCGTCGAGCCAGCGCTCGACGGCCGGATCGCGTCGCGCGCCGGCGTTGAGCCGAAACAGCGCGTCGTCGCCGGCCAGGCCGCGAATGTCGAGCGGGACGCGAGAAGATCTGTCGGTCATGCGCGGGTCGCGCGGCGGTGGGCGTTCATCGCGGTTTCGCAGGGGACCGGCACGCCGGCACGTGACATCGTGCGGCGCCGGCAGTCTTCCGCGCAATCGGTTTCACGGCGCCGTCCAGGGTTCCAGCGCATCGCCGGCATAGTGCACGAGCCGGCAGCGCTTCGCGGCCACGCGCTGGCCCGGTCCGAGCGACAGGCTCGGATACGGGCCGGGGTTCGGTACGTCTTCGGCATCGCGCTCGATCGCTTCGATCAGCAGCTCGCGCGAATGGTGATCGAGCAGCTGCGCGACGGACGATTCGGTCAGGCTCATGAGGTAGTACGTCGCGAGCCGAACGTCTTGTTCATCGCCGGCTGCGCCGTGCGAACGCAACCACGCGCGGGCGCGATAGGCCTGCGGCAATGCGTCGTCCGCGGACGCGAGGCGGTCGATCAGCACGGTCTTTGCGCGCAGCGCGGGCGGCCATGACGCGACGGCGTCGCCGGCACGCGCACGCGATACATAGATGCGCCGGAAGCCGCGCTTCTCCAGATTGTCCGACTCGCCGCGCAGGGCGGCTTCGTCGAGCCAAAGCACGGCGACCGATGCGGCATCGCTCGCGGAAACCGCATCGACGGGCGAAGGCACGCCCGATCCCGCAAGCGCGGCCTGCAACGCCGCGGCAGCGCCCTCGCCTTCCGCGTCTCCCGCAATCTGCACCAGTCGCGCCGCACCCAGCGACGGCCATGCCGCGGCGAGATGCCGCGCAAGCGCGCGCGCTTCGAGCGGCAGGCCGCCGGAAAGGTACGACGTGTAGTCGCCGTCCTCGCTGACCGGCGCGTCGGTCAGCGACAGCACGCACGGAATCCGGTTCGCTTCGCAGAACGCGTGCGCGGCGGTCCAGTCGCCGAGTCCGCCGAGCACGGCAAAGACCGGCCGGCGGCGCTGATAGGCATCGAGCTGCACGCGCCAGCCGCCCGGCTCGCCGCTCAGCGTCCACACGTCGAGCGTCCAGGCACGGTTCGCGTCCGGCAGATCGTCCTCGTAGCCCATCGGATTCGGCGGCCGCGCATCGCGCCGCGCGTTGTCCGCGTTGCGCCGGGCCAGCCACGCGCGCATGACGGCCAGCATCGCGTCGCGCTTCGCCGGCGGTACGGCGTCGGAAACGATGGTCGCGAAGTGCAGCTCGTGCGCATCGACGCCGGCCGAGCTTTCGCCGAGCGTCGCGAGATACGCGGCGAGGTTCGCGCGATCGGACTCGCTCAGCGCATAGCGCGGCATCAGCGCATCGAGCGCACGGCCGTCGCTCGCGCGGCCTTCGGACAGCGCCTGCGCGAACGTCGCGGCGGAATACGCGGGACGCGCGCTGGACGCGCGCAGGCGCGCGAGCACGTCGGGAGCGAGTTGTTCCTGGAACAGCGCGCGGAACCGGTCGACGCGGCGCGGCTCGGGCGCCGCGAACAGCGATGACGCCGTGATCGGCGGCACATGGGCACGTCCCTCGATACCGCCGTAGCCGCTGCGGCGATGGCAGCCCGCGCAGGCCGCGGCGGCCCCCTCGATCGCGATGCCGCCCGGGCCTTGCGCTGTCACGGACTTGCCCGACGCGAGCACGCCGTCGCGATAGAGTTTCCGGCCGAGTGCCGCGTCGCCGGGCGAGAGCCTGCGGAACTCCGCGACGAGATCCGCCGCCGTGAACGCGCCTTCGACGCGCAGCCAGTCGCGCGTCGGTGCCGCGCGCAGGAAGCTCAGCGGCAGATGGCGCATCTTGCTGCCCGCATGCGCGCCGAAGGCCTGCTGCGCGGCGATGCTGTCTTCCGGCGAGCCCGTGAGGAAATGCCAGCCGTCGCGCGCGCCGTGCCGCTGCGCATAACCGGCGAGCCGTTCGGGCGTGTCCTCGTCCGGGTCGATGCTGATCGAGACGACGGCGAGTCCCGGCACCTCGCGCTGCACCGCTGCCGCGGTCTGCGTGAGCACCGGACAGATCGTGCCGCAGGTCGTGAAGATGAACTGCACGAGCACCGGCCCGGGCCGCGCGAGCACATCGCGCAGCGCGACGCGCGCGCCGTTCTGGTCGACGAGCACGACGGCGGGCACGTTCACGTCGACGGTGTCGCGCGCATAGCGCGACGTTTCCGCGGACGCCGCGCCGGCGAACGCGGCGACGGCGAGGCTAATGAATCGAAAAGATCGCCACATCGTGATGCGTCGGATCGAACTGGTAGAAGCGCAGGCGCCGCGACGGATCGAAGTTGAATGTGAGATTCACGCGATGAAAGCCGGTCGCGTCGAGCTGGCCGTCGCCGCGCTTCGTCGCCGGCGGCACGACGACCGGATCGGGAACATTGATAGTGATATACGCGCGGCCGAACGTGAACCAGCAGCCGGAACCGCCGACGCGCACCGAGGATTTGAACTGGTTTTCCCAGCCGCGCCCGCCGCCGAAATCGACGTTCACGTAGCGATGCTCGAAATAGTCGCCGTTGTAGAGCGATACCTTGAGCGGCGTGCCGCGCGTCGCGAACTTCGTGTAGTTGATCGTGCCGCCGTCGGTGAAATGGCCGTGGATCGTGTTGTTCGCATAGAACAGCGTCAGATCGGCGGTCTTGTCGATCGGCACGTTGCGCGGCAGGCGCGTGCGGTCTTTCCAGTCGTCGAACGACAGCCGCGCCTCGCGCACGTCGTCGGCGACACGCTTCCAGTCGCCCTTGCCCGCCGCCTGCTTCGCGTCGCGCATGACGCGCCACATGATCTTCGGCGGCGCGAGATCGCCGATCCTGCCGATCGCCGCGAGCTTGGCCTGCTCGCTCGCGCGCGGGTTCTCGCCGAACACGTCCTGCTCCCACTGCAGCAGGTTCTTGCCGTCGACGACCTTGAGCAGGTTCTCGGTCACCTGCACGCGCGGCGGATGCCAGCGCCAGCCCCAGGTGTAGGTCAGGCTCCAGTATTTCGCCGGCGCCATCTTCAGCTTGAGCACGGTGCGCGTGCCCTCGTCCATCGGAAAGAAGGTCTGGTCCATGCCGACGTTCGGTTTGCCGAAATCGCCGGGATTCGGGCCGGATGGCGCATCGTCGTAGAACGCGAACGGCGAGAAATCGTCGCGGCCGCGATCGAGCACGTCGAGCGTCCAGGTCACCGTCCACGGCACGTCCTGCACGGCGCGCGTGTCGAGGAACGCGGTGTCGGACTCGATATGGTTGTCGTACCAGATCTGGTGGATGTCCACGTTGCCGCCGATGACCTTGCCGCTCGCGTCGGTGATCGGCTGTACCTTTTTCGCCTTGAGCGGACCGGTGTAGTGCAGCAGCGGAAAACCGCTGTAGACGCGGCCTTCGACCGGATTGCCTTCGAGAATGTCGATCACGCGGTCGATCGCGCGGCGCGCGTCGCGCCCCTCGTCGGAACGGCGGCGCTGGTTGCGCGCGACGGCGTCGATGCGCTCGAACGCGTCGGCCAGATCCGTCGTCGGCGACGTGCGGTCTATCGTCGTCACGACCGGAGCGCCGTCATGCAGGTTGTACGGCACGGTCGGCGTCGACGGCAGCGTGTTGGGCATCTCGTTGCCGAGCGAGTCGTAGCTGTTCGTGTAGACCGTCGGCAGCAGGTTCGTGCCCGGCGGATCGGTGAACGGGTACGACGGTTCGAACAGACTCGCACCGGTGACGACGGTCGTCGTGTCGCCGACCGTGGTCTGCGTCGACGGCGTCAGATAGGGCTGCGGATACGGATGCCCGATGTAGTCCTTCGCGCGCGACAGCGACGGCAGCAGCGCGACCAGCACGGCCGCGAACACGGCAGGGCCTTTGCGCCGCGGCGGTCCCGCAGGCCGCGACTGCGCCGCGACCCACGACAGGCGCTCGACGACCCAGTCGGGCTCGGCCTTTGCGGGCACGGTGCCCCAGAGCCCCGCCGCCGCGTTGCCGTAGCGCATGACGCCGCGCGAGCAGTCTTCCGCCGTGTCCGCGCCGTCGCCGTGCGCGTGCCGGAAGAAATGCGATTTCAGCGCGGCGACGGCCTCGGGCTCTCCGTTGACGAGCCACCAGCCGGCCTTCGCACCGAAGCGGCGCGCGGTGTCGGCGAGCGCATCGCGCGCGCCGTCGGTGAATACCGAGCAGATATGCACGTCGCGGCCGATACGCTCACCGAGCGCGGCCTGCACGCGCGCGACCGATTCAAGCACCGGATATTCGTGTTCGCGCGCCAACGGGACGAAGTGGACGAGTGCGGTTTTTCCGCGCAGCAGGTCGTCATGAAACAGCGCGCGCTGTCCGTCGTGCGTGGCGACGACGACATTGGGCACGGGCGTGACGCGGCAGGCCGGCGGTCCGGACCGCAGCGCACCGGCGGCGAGCGCGTTCAGCAGCAGGCGCCGCGAAGGATCGTGACTCATGGCTCCTCCTCGCTCTGGTCCTGCTGCTGCGTGCCGTTCGCCGACCGCGGCTCGAGATGCGGCGGCGCCGGCGGCGTGCCGTAGACGCGTCTGGCCGAACGCGAACCGACGAAGCCCTTGCCCGGCTCGACGATGTCCCAGCGCACCATCATCGCGTGGTCCTCGTGCACGACGTTGTGGCAGTGCATGACGTACTTGCCGAGGAAATCGCTGAAGCGGATGTAGACCTTGATCTCGTCGCCCGGCAGCAGCGTCGCGACGTCACGCCGCTGGCCGCCCATGAACGTCTTCACGTGCGGGCGGCGGTCGATCTTCGGATCGAGGTTCTCGGTGAACACGTGCCGGCCGTCGATGTGGTCCTGCACCGTCGTCGGCAGGATCTTGCGGCCGTTCACTTCGAGAACGATGAATTCGGTGAAATGGCAGTGCACCGGATGCGACCAGCTGTTGCCGCCGTTGCGGATGGTCCAGATTTCCGCGCTGTCGCGCTCCACGCCGGCGTCGATGCGGTTGGGCTCGAATACCTTGCCGTTCACCGTCCACAGGCCGCCGTCGTAGTCGAACTCCCAGACGCGTTCGTGCTTGACGAGGGAAAGGTCCACTTCCGGCAGCGGCCGCAGGCGCCTGGGCACGCGGCTCGGATCGCGCCCGGTCGCCTTGATCACACGGAATTCCAGGATCGGCACCGGCGGATCGAGGGTGCGGCCGGAAGGCCCCTTGCCGTTGGACTGTTCCAGCGTGTTGACGATGTGGACTTTGTCGCCAATCGCATACTCCGAGAAATCGATGACGACGTCCACGCGCTGCGCGACCGACAGATAGACCTGATCCGCATCGAGCGGCTCGGGCAGCACGTTGCCGTCGCCGGTCAGCACGCAGAAGGGTTTTCCGGACGACAGCGCGAACCGGTAGAAACGCGACGGGCCGCCGTTGAGCAGGCGAAACCGGTACTTTCTCGCCTCGACCTCGAAATACGGCTGGATCTTGCGGTTCACCGTGTAGCGGTCGCCGAGAATGCCGTCGGTGTTGAACGCGTTCCAGCGCACCTGGCCGTTCTCGTCGAACAGGATGTCGTGAAAGATCAGCGGCACGTCGTACTTGCCGCTCGGCAGCCGCCAGGCGCGCGGGTCCGGATCGTTCTCGTCGCCGGAATCTTCCTCGTCGAACAGCAGATAGAAGCCGTCGAGTCCCGCGTAGACGTTGGCCGCGGTGAAGTCCATGCGATGGTCGTGATACCACAGCGTCGTCAGCTTCTCGCGCGGATCGCGCCGCGCCGGGAAGTTCGCGTAGTGGTGATCCCAGAACTCGCCGGAGTCGATCCAGTCCTGCGGCTGGCCGTCGCTCTCCGACGCGGTATGCCCGTTGTGCAGATGCGTCGTCGTGGACGGCAGCGCGAAGTTCACTTTGGATACGCCGACCGGCGGCAGGTCGTTGTAGCGCCGCACGAGCACGGGTTCGCCGTAGCGGGCGTGGTAGGTCGGGCCCGGCGTCGAGCCGTCGAAACCCCACGAGCCGCTGCCGCCGCCGTAAGGCGGGTCGGGGTGATAGATCCAGGTGAATTCCTGCTCGCGGATCTCGTAGAACTTTTCCGGCGGAAATTCCGCATAGCGCTGATGCGCGCGCGGATCGGGCGGCGGCACGAGACGTTCGACCGGCTGCTTCACGGGCGGAACGAACAGCGGCTGCACGAACGGCCGCGCGGGCGGACTCGCCGTGGCGAGCTCGGGCTTCTCGCCGTCGGGCGGACACAGATAGGCGAGCATCGCCGTGGGATCGGCAGGCGCCGCCGTCGCGTCGGACAACAGCCCCGTGCCGCCGGCGGCAACGCTCCACCTCAGGACATCCCTGCGCTTTGGCATAGGTATCTCCGGTGCGCCGGCCGCCCCAGATCGACCGGTTTGCGAGTCCGCCGGAGTGTGCGAAGCGCTGTCGGCAGAGTCAAGAAATGGAGTCGTTTACTTTGGTAGCGGGAGTCGGCGTGGGTCGATGATGCGTCCCAACCGACATGCAGTCGCATGCCTGCGGCGAACGGCGAAAACCCGTTCCCACCCAAGCCCGTCCGGCCCGTTGGGCGCTCAAGACAATCAGAGCCTGCGGTTCTCGACGATCGTCTTTCACCCTTGCAGGGGAAGGCCTGTCGTGCCCGGACCGCAAGACCCGTGACCCCACGCCATTGTTGGCTACTATCACCGCTCATACCGGAGCCAGCCATGACCCGAGTCGCCCGCTATCGTGCATGCCCGTTGTGCGAGGCCATCTGCGGTCTCGAATTCCAGTACGAGGACGAGCAGCTCGTCGCGATTCGCGGCGATGCGGCCGATCCTTTCAGCCAGGGTCATATCTGTCCGAAGGGCAACGCGATCCTGGATCTCGAAAACGATCCGGACCGCGTGCGCACGCCGCTCCTGCGCGAGGGCGATCGCTGGCGCGAGATCGGCTGGGACGAGGCGCTGGAGCTCGCGGGAACGCGTCTCGCCGCGATCCAGCGCGAGCACGGCGCCGCGGCGCTCGGGGTCTATCTCGGCAACCCCAACGTGCATCACCTGGGTCACATCGGCTATCTGCCGTCGCTCGTGAAACTGCTGCGTACGCCCAATGTGTACTCGGCCTCGTCGGTGGACCAGTGGCCGCACCAGCTGGTCGCGGCGCAGATGTTCGGCCACCAGTTCCTGCTGCCGATCGCCGATGTCGACCACACGGATTTCTTCCTGATGCTCGGCGCCAATCCGGTCGCCTCGATGGGCAGTCTCATGACGGCGCCCGGCATCGTCAAACGGCTGAAGAAACTGACCGAGCGCGGGCGCCTCGTCGTCGTCGATCCGCGCCGCAGCGAGACCGCCGAGATCGCGAGCGAGCACGTCTTCATCCGGCCCGGCACCGATACGCTGTTTCTGATCGGATTGCTGCGTTCGGTGCTTGCGCTGGGACCGGCGCGCATCGACCGTTACGACGGAAAACTCGATGGCCTCGACGACGTGCTCGCGGCCGTCGCCGATTTCGATATCGATGCAATCGCCGCGCGCTGCGGCATCGAGCGTGCGACGATCGAACGTCTCGCCGCGGAACTGCGCGCCGCGCCGCGCGCCGTCGTGTACGGCCGCACCGGCGTGTCGATCCAGTCGTTCGGCACGCTCGCGCAGTGGCTGATCCAGCTGCTCAACCTCGTGACCGGAAACCTCGACGCCGTCGGCGGCGCGCTGCCGAACGACGCGGCGATTCCGCTGACCGGCCCCGGTACGTCGAGCGGCCAGCGCGCGCGCTGGAAGAGCCGCGTGCGCGGCCTGCCGGAATTCGGCGGCGAGCTGCCCGTCGCGGCGCTGTGCGAGGAAATCACGACGCCGGGCGACGGACAGATCCGCGCGCTGCTCACCGTCGCCGGCAATCCCGTGCTGTCGACGCCGAACGGCAAGGCGCTCGAAGCCGTGCTGCCGAATCTCGAATTCCAGGTCGCCATCGACGTCTACATCAACGAGACCACGCGCTTCGCCGACCTGATCCTGCCGCCGGCCTCGTCGCTGACGCAGCCGCACTACGACCTGTTCTTCAACGCCTTCGCGGTGCGCCGCGTCGCGCGCTGGAGCGAACCGCTGCGCGCGACCGCCGGGCACGAGCGCGCCGACTGGCAGCTCATCGACGGACTCGCCCGCGCCTACGCCGCCGCGGCCGGGCGCGACTACGCATCGATGCCGCCGCCGCAGGCGTTGATCGCCGGCGGCCTGAAGCGCGGCAATTCCGGACTGGATTTTTCCACCTTGCGCGACGCCCGACACGGCATCGATCTCGGTCCGCTGCGCCCCTGCCTGCTCGATCGCCTGCAGACCGCCAGCGGCAAGATCGAATGCGCGCCGCCGCTGTTCCTCGAAGACCTGCGGCGCCTGCGCGACAGCGCCCGCGTCATCGCGGCGGACGATGCGCTGCAGCTGATCGGCCGCCGCGACATCCGCAGCAACAATTCGTGGATGCACAACGCGCCGCGCCTCGTGAAAGGCAAGGCCCGCCATCACCTGTGGATGCACCCCGACGACCTCGCCGCGCGCGGCCTCGCCGACGGCGCACGCGCGATCCTGCGCTCGCGCGTCGGCCGCATCGCCGTCGACGTGCAGGCCCACGACGGCATGATGCGCGGCGTCGTCTGCCTGCCCCACGGCTTCGGCCATGCGCGCACCGGCGTGCGGCTGGAACGCGCCCGCGCAGTGAGCGGCGAAAGCTACAACGACCTCAGCGATCCGCTGGAACTCGACGCACCGTCCGGCAACGCCGCGTTGAACGGCGTCGAAGTCTGGGTGGAAGGCATGACCGAAACGCAACCCAAGCCGTAACGTGGGGCGCAATAGGCGAAGCGCATTGCGCCGACTTTCAGGCGCATTGCGCCCTCCATGCGACGGAAAGAAAAGAAGCCCTGCAGGGTCCAGGGCGCCGGCCTTCGAAACGCATTGCGCCAGCCTTCGAGGCGCATTGCGCCACGCGCTCGGCACCGAAAACGCCTCGCAGACGCCAAAGCGTCGGCGTTCACCGCAATCGTGATGACCGCGGCATTCGGAAATACGGCGCAATGCCCTTCGGTTATTGCGCCCTACGACGTCTGCCGACACTGCGCTTCCACGTATTCCGTCGCCGCGGGGCAAACCGTCTGGCGAACTCCCCCCCTCGTCCGCGCACTTCACGCCCGCGCCGATGATCGAGACCGACGTAGGGCGCAATAACCGAAGGGCATTGCGCCAACCTTCAAGGTGCATTGCGCCAACCTTCGAGGCGCATTGCGCCAACCGGCGCAACGCACCGTCAACGCGACACCATCACGCCTTGAACGTCAGCCACGGTTTCAGCTTTACCGCCGCACGCAGCAACCCGGCTTCTTCCTGGCAGTTCAACACCGGGCCGATCGGCTTGTAGGCGGACGGATGCTCCTGCAACCGGCGTTCTTCGCGCAGCGTGACGCAGCGCCACGACGACGACGCCGCGTCTTTCGCTTCGCGTCGGATGACCTGCCGTCGGACGGCTCTGCCGGCACCGTGACTGCACGACCACAACCAGTCGGGATGCCCGAGTCCCTCGACGAGATAGGACGCGTCGCCCATGGATCCGGGCAGCAGTGCCCATTCGCCCGCACGTGCCGGCGTGCTGCCTTTGCGGTGCAGATGCATGCCGTGTTCTGCGGAAACGAAGTTGTGCGGCACGTCCACGACGAGGCGCGATCCGCCGGCTCCGACGCAGGACTCCAGCGCTTCGCGCACCCATTCGGCGATGACGACGCGATTGAGCCAGGCATAGCGCGCGGCCGTGCCCATCGCTTCGAGGCATTCCGCCGCATCGTCTCCGCGCAGCGCGTACAGGCCGCTTTCCGGATGCGCATGGCCGGCGGGCCAGCGATGGCGCGCGCGATCCATCCAGCGCCGGCCGACATGAAAGCCGACACCGCGCGAACCGCTGTGGATCATCACGACGACATCGCCGAGGCGCAGTCCGGCCGAATACGCGATACGACGATCGAGCACGGCGTCGACGGTCTGGAACTCGACGAAGTGATTGCCGGAACCAACCGTCCCGAGATCCGGCGCGCGCACGCGGTCGCGTCCTGCGACCAGATGATCGGGCGCGTACTCGACCTTGCCGCCGAGTCCGTCGAGGCCCACGCAAGCGGCCACTTCGCGGTGCAGCCGGTCACGATCGGCACTGGCCCAGATGCCTTCCGCGGCAAGCGCCTCCAGGCAGTCCTGCGGTCCGCGCTCGAACAGCGCACGAAATGCGATGGCCGGAACCGGAACGTCGGTTTCGCCGACGAGCAGCCGCCGCGTCAGGTGCTCGACGATGCGCGGCTCGTGCGCGAGCAGTTCGTCCTGGCGCAGCCCGGTCGTGATCAGGCGCATGCCGCAGTAGATGTCCGTACCGATCGCCGCCGGTATGACGACGTCGGGATCGGTCGCGACGATGCTGCCGACGGGCGCGAGGCTGCCCGGATGAAAGTCGGGCGTGGCACAGGCGCACCGCACCGGGTCGGGACGATCGGGCCATCCGACGCCCGCGAAATCCAGGAGCTGGGTAACGGCCTTGGCCTCGAGCGGCAAGTCGGCCGGAAGAAGAATGCGTGCCTGCCGATCCGCACGACGCACGTGATACACCGCGCCGTCGCGTTGAAGCGCGACGCCGTGGCGGGCGAAGGCCCGCTGCAAACGAGAAGGGGAAGTCATGAAGAAAACCTGCTGATAGGCGTGACGACTCGCACCCCGGAATTCCGGAGTGAGCGCGCAAACATCAGCAGCCGCTAGGGCGCGCGGATGGAATCACGCAAGGGCAGGACACGTCAAGCACGGACGTAGGGCGCAATAAGCGAAGCGCATTGCGCCATCGTTCGAAGCGCATTGCGCCATCGTTCGAGGCGCATTGCGCCATCGTTCGAGGCGCATTGCGCCGGCAGTCGGCGAGACACGTCGCCGACGTCGAGGCGTCGGACACGTCGCTGCGGTTTTGCGACTGCGGTCCTCGGGGAGCCGGCGCAATGCCCTTCGGTCATTGCGCCGTACGCAGCCACCATTCCATGGCGAGGTCGAGGACCGGTCCGGGCAGTTCGTGTCCGCCGTCGAAGGCTTCGAAGGTGACCGCGAAGCCGCTCGCGCGCAGCGCCGGTGCCAGCGAGTCGCGGGCGATCGCGATCGGCAGGATCGGATCCTTCGTGCCGTGCGCGAAAAATACGCGTGACGGCACGTCGTTCCACTGCGGGACGATGCCGCCGGCCGAGAAGGCCAGCGTCGCGGAGAACAATTCCACATTGTGCGTACCGAGCGACAGCGCCGTGCTGGCCCCGTCGGAGAACCCCGCTACCGCGACGCGCCGCGGATCGACGTTCACGCGCACGAATGCCTCCCGCAGCAACGCGTCGATGCGCTTGACGTCCCTGCCGAAAGTCGGCGGCGTCCAGCGGTTCCCCATCGTAAGGGCGACATCCCAGGTGCGCCCGGATGAGTTGGGCGCGAGCAGTATGATCCCGCGCTTGTCCGCCTGGGCCTTGAACGTCCGGAAAATATCCTCGCCCTTGCCGCCGGCCCCGTGCAGCAGGAGCAGGAACGGAGCCGGTTCGTCGGCCGCTGTCGCCTGCGGCACGTAGAGCACGGCGGATCCGACGCGATGCCGGCCGGGCGTCGCCGGAGTTTCGGTATGAACGACCGGGCGCGCCGACAGCGCGCCGCCGAACTCCCGGGCAGCAGGTGCTGCCGATTGCAGGGCCGCGACGAGCGCCAGCGCTGCTGCAATGAAGCGCGATGAGTTCATGTACCGGTCTCCGTCACCGTCGTCCTTCCAGATGCGATGGTGCGTGGCGGACCCTGTGCCGCGCCACACACGAGTGGTGCGCTTCTGTCGAATTCGTCGATCGGACGGCGTGGATATTCGCGCCGGGAGAACCGGACCGCGTGCGAGATTGCCGGAAAGGGTCGGCACCTGCGAACGACACGCGCAACGCGCCGCCGTGCGCGCGGGCCTCCGCTATTCCGTGATCGCGTCCGGGCCGGCGAACCGGAACGGTCCCAGGATCCAGGCATTGGCTGCGACGTTTCAACTCCCGGATCAGCCGATCAACGTGCTGCGTCGCGCCGAGGCAGTCGACCATCCGCATGGCTGTAGATACCGCTGACTGGGCGGGCGCACCGCGTTTCAATCGACTGCTCGCCATTCGCACACTTTTCAAAAAGCGCGCACGTTGCGCCTGCGGTTGCGTGGGCAACGGAGTGCCCGGCTCGAAAAAAACCGGCGCGGAAAACCCGCGCCGGTTTTGATGTCACGTGATGAAACGCGCGTTACTTGCCGGTGTCCGGACGGCTGCTGCCGACACCCAGCTGGACGGGACCGCTCGTGTTGGTTCCCTGCGCGCGGATGATCCAGTTGCAGAAACCGGGCACGACATTGCCGATGTGCTGCATGTTCAGCGTGCTCAGGTCCGGGGAGGCCGGTACCGATCCGATGCCGCCAATCCAGGAGCGCTGCTGATCGAACGCGCAGGCGTCGGCGGTTGCCGGAAACGTACTCGGCGTGCGCGTGACGAGTGCGATCAGGACGTCGCCGCTGCCCGTCAGCGTGAGGCCGCCCGGTATCGTGATCGTCTGCAGGGCGTCCAGCGGGTTGGCGATGCTCTGCCCAAGCAACGAGCGTCTCAGGGTCGCGCCGTTGGCGGGATCGTTGTCGTTGTCCTGATAGATGAAGACATCGAAGGTCTGTCCCTCCGTGGCGCCCAGCGCATTGAAGACCGTCTGCACGGTATTGAGCGTGAAGGGGTAGTCGGCCGGTTTCGGACTGAACCGGTTCAGCCACAGGAATTCGCACGCCGGCTCGCCGCAGCCCGTCGGGTTCGCGAAGTCGCCGGTGGCGTAGCTGTCGATCTGGAAGCTGCACGCGTCGTCGTGGCAGATAACGGACGGCGGCGACTGATTGATGACGACCGTGATGTGCTGCGGCGGGGACAGGCCGGCGCTCGCGGTCAGCGTGGCCGTGCCGAAGGCCGATTCGGTCAGCTGCGCATTCGGCGTGGCGGTGAACGTGATCGTCTGCGTGGCCCCCGGTGCCAGCGTGAACGTGCCTGGCGTGGCAGTCAGTGCGAACGTCGACGCCGTCGATGACGTGACGGTCCACGTGCCTGCGGTGCCGAGCCGGTTCTTCACCGTACGCGTCCACGAGCAGCCGGTGGTCGCGCAATCCATGTTGCGCAGTGCCGGCACGTTCAGCGTCTTGACGTCGCCGGCCGCTGCCGGGTCTGCCGCAAGGAGGTTGGCGTAGGTCTCGTCCATCGTCAGGCCCGCGAGGGCCGCCTTGGTGAGATCGACGCGGCCGCTGCCGACATCGTCGGCGTTCCACGGCGTCACGCCGTCTTCCTTGACGCCGGTGGCGTTGGTCGCGGTCATCATCAGCGCGGACTTCACCTCCTGCACGGACCAGTCCGGATGCGCCGAACGCACCAGCGCGGCAGCGCCGGTCACGTGCGGGGCGGCCATCGAGGTGCCGCTCATCAGCCCGTAGTTGCCGCTCTGGATGTCGAGCGCCGCAAAGATGTCGACACCCGGCGCGCTGATGTCCGGCTTGGTCGAATCGACCGTCGGTGCTGCGGCCGGGCCGCGGTAGCTGAAGCCGGCAAGCACGTCACCCTGTCTGGCGCCGAGCACGAAGCGCTTGTAGTTGCCGCGTGCCCCAGCCGCTGGTTCGAACGCGTCGGCGAAAATCCGATCGGCTGGCGGATTGGTGGGCGCGATGAACGCGATCAGTGCGTCTCCGGCAGACTGGTCGATGCTGAACGCCGGCACCGCGGGTGCTCCGGTCGTGTCCATCACGATGGCGGCGGGCTGATTGTTGGCGACCAGCACCATTTGGGCGCCCGCATTGAACGCGTTCGTGATTTTCTCGGTGAACGGGCAAGTGCCGCGGCGGACGACCGCGATCGAGCCCTGGAAGTAGTTCGCCGGGAAACCGCCGTCGGCGGTGCATCCGATGAGGTTGGTCGGATAGCTGCGCAGCACTTGGCCCGTCAGGTCGGTCGTCGCGCCCGGGTTCGTCGTGGAGCCCGGCGTGAGCGGAATGCCGACGAGGCCCGGCGGAACCGTGCCCGGGCCCGTCGCGGTCAGTTGCGGTCCGCCCCGTTGATCCTGCGTGGAGGCTGCGACGGTCAACACCCAGGGGCCGAGGTGGTTCACTTTTCCGACCGGCGTCGTATCGGCGGGCTGCGTGTTGCCCGCGGCGGCGACGACGAGTACGTCGGCGTTGACGGCGTCGAGGAACGAGCGATCGTTGTCATTCCACGGATCGGTGCCGCCGGAAATCGAGAAGTTGAGGACATCGACCTGATCGGCGATCGCGTTGTTGATGCCGGCCAGGACGTGCGCATCTGAGCAACTGGTGCCCTGACACACCTCGTAGTGACGGATCGCGGCGCAGGGCGCGACGCCCGACATGGTGGTGCCGTTCGGCAGCGGCGGTGCCGGGTTTGCGGTGTTGTCGAGGGTGTTGCCGGCGACCGTGCTGGACGTGTGTACGCCGTGGCCGACGCCCGGTGTCGCTTCCGGATTGGGACCATTGCAGAACCCGTTCGCGTCGGTCGTGCTGCAGTCGGCTGCGAGCAGCTTCGGGGCGGACGGACGGAAACTGCAGGCCGGGTCGTTCTTGAACGACGGATGGCCGCTGTTGGTACCGGCATCGAGAATGCCGACCACGACGCCCTTGCCTTTCGTGCCGAGTTGGGACGGCGTCGCCGTGCCGTTCCAGATCCGGTCGGCACCGATGAACGCCGGACCCCGATACGTGTCCAACCGCTGCTCGCCCGCCAGACGCACCGACTTCACGCCGGGAACGCTGGCGACGGCCGCGACTTCGCGCTCGTCGAGCATGGCGGCGACACCGTTGAGGGTGACCGCATAGGAATGGGTGGCGGCAAGCGGCCGGTGGAGCGCGTTGCCGATCGCGTCGACGTGGGCGGCGCGCTGTTCGGCGAGGTAGTTCAGATAGGTCTGCGCCGCCGGGGTATGTATGTCGAGTTTGCGCTGGCCGGCCGTGTTCTGCGGCGCCGTCGATGCGATACCCGAAACGCCGCCCGTGTAGTTCAGTACACCGGCTTCAGCGAACGTAATGATGTAGCTCCGGATGCCGGTTGCCGGCCCGGCTCCGGCGTATGGTATCGGCTTGGGTGTGCCGAACTCTGTCGTCGCGAATGCCTTCGTTCCGAACCCCGCCGCATGAGCGGGCGCAGAACTTTGGATTCCTACCCCCATCAGCGCGAAACCGATCGCCGATGTGAGCGTGATGATTGAAGCGTTTCTCATGCAGAACCCCTGAGTTGGATTGACTCTTCAGCAGACAAGAGGAAGCGGACGCACGACTCCTCCGTAGTGCGGTATTCATCGTGCGAAAGACGAATGGCAGAGCCGTCGAGCCGGTCACGTGGAAAACATGTCCCGCAACCGGTCAGCGGTGAGGAGCCGAGCTGGTGCCAGGCGTACGGCGGGCACTGGACATCAGTAACAAAGCGTTCAAAAACCCGGCAAATCTTTTTTAAATTGCCGAGGAACCGGTGCATCGATCGACAAGAACCGGATGCATTCATCTAGATTTTCCTGCGGGCATGTCACGGCATCGCCAAGCGCGTCCGCCGAGCCGATGGCAGCGTTTGTTCGCGGTGCGGGAACGGCGCCGGCGGAATCCGCTACGTTGCGTTCCGTGACATAAGGCATCGGATTCACGTTGATACGTAGCGGTTTCTGATCGAGTCAGAACGCGAGCAGGTGCCTCGTCACGTCGCCGGCACTACGAGCGAAGACGATTCCGCAGCGGCGGCGGCTGGCTATCGAGTTCAAGAAATTCGTCGGCGAATGTAGGAACGGAAGTTCAATCGTGACGACGTCGAAGAACGATGCTCGAAACCGGCCGCCCGTTTGCGAACGCGATAGTGCACGCCGCCCCTGCCGCGCCACGTCGGCATGATGCGTTCCTGATCAACCGCCGGCGCAACGGGGCGCAGCACATTGCGCCGGCAACGCCGCCGGGAGCACCTGCAACGAGGCCTGGTTCATGTCACGTCCGGCCGCGTCCGACGCGCGTGATCATCGCCGCACCGGGTTGTCGTCAGGGACCTGACGGCAGCACTGCGCCGGAACGGCCGGCGCGGAGACCCAGCTCGCTTCCGAGGATTCACGATGCCAACGCAGCGCAGGACGCCTGCCGGACCGGCGCCGTTCTCCGGCATGCCGGCTGCGCCGGTAGGGATGTCGCGATCTCGTTCGTCAAGCTCGCGCACACGACCCGGAGGACGTCGCCACCCTTCCCGCTCCGTCGCGCGGTGTGAGATGCCCCAGGCGCATGCTCTTCGCACGCGGCAGCTGCCGACATCGCGGCAACACCGATCACGACACGACGAGCCGAAACGCGACCGTCATGCCTCAAGGAAGAAGCAGAACCGCATTCAAATCGACAACCGCCCGATGGTCGACTCCATCCGTTCGCTGCGTCGAGTACCGCCTCGACGAATCGGAGCCTTGCGTTCCGCCACACGAAATGAACCCGGCCCGGCTCTCGACGCGGCCGCTTTTTTCTACCGGTTTTCCCTGTATCCGAGGAAAAGATGCCGCCCCGCCGGCGGCCCCGACACGCACGACGGCGCACCGACTGCGCGCATCGTCCTGCCTCATTTCCGACCGTTCCGGTCATTACGCTGCGTTCCGCCCCACCTGTCCAACAACACTCCCGAGAAGACGACAACCATGCACTGTTCCTTCCGATACCCACGCACGTTCGCGCTGCAGTGTCTTTCCGCGATGCTGCCGCTGCTGTCCGTCGCTCCGGCCGCAAACGCGCTGGAGTCGACCGGGTCGATGTCGACCCCGCGCTCCGAACACGGCGCGGCAAGACTTCCCGATGGCCGCGTGCTCGTCGCCGGCGGCTACTCGACCGGCGGCCCCAGCACCGCCAGCGTCGAAATCTACGATCCCGCCAGCGGCACGTTCACGCCGGCCTCGCCGCTCATCGAGGCACGCAGCCCGGGCAGCGTCGCCACGCTCGCCGACGGACGCATTCTCTTCGTCGGCGGCGTGCGCCAGACCACGTCGGGCAGCCTGTTCCTCGGCAACGCGGAAATCTACGATCCGGCCAGCGCGAGCTGGAGCATGGCGGCGGGCTCGCTGACCGGCAACACATCCTCGGCCCGCCTGACCACCATCACGCTGCTCGACGGCAACGTGCTCGTCCTGAACTCGAACAACTCGCAGGTCTTCCATCCGCCCTCCGGCATGTTCAGCCAGGCCATTCCGCTGAGCACGACGCGTTCGGGTTCAGCCGCCGCGCTGCTGCCGGACGGCCGGGTGCTGCTGGCCGGCGGCCAGGACAGCTCGAACACGATCCTCGCGAGCGCGGACATCTGGGATCCCGCGACGAATACGTGGAGCGCCACGGGTTCGATGCTGACGGCACGCCACTCCGCATCGGCTACGCCGCTCGCCGACGGCCGCATCCTGATTGCCGGCGGACAAAACAGCACGGGCAAGCTGAGCGGCGCCGAGCTGTTCGATCCGGCGACGCAGACGTTCTCGGCGACAGGCGCCCTCGCGGGACCGCGCTCCGGTCATACGGCCGTGGCGCTCGCGGACGGCAACGTGCTCGTCGGCGGCGGCTACACAAACACGACGGTGACCAGCAGCGTGGAACGCTATGACGCCGCGTCCGGCACCTGGTCGAGCGCCGGCTCGCTGAACGCCTCGCGCACGCGGTTCTTCTCCGCCACCTTGCTGAATAATGGAAATGTGCTTTTTGCCGGCGGATCCGGCCCGCTCGCGACGGCCGAACTCTACGGCCCGGCCACCGGCAACCAGCCGCCGGCCGCAAACTTCTCGTTCGCGGCGACGCATCTGACCGCAACGTTCACCGACGCGTCGAACGATCCGGACGGCACGATCGCGTCTCGCTTCTGGACCTTCGGCGACGGCACGACGTCGACGGCCGCGAACCCGGTGAAAACCTACGCGAGCAGCGGCACGTACAGCGTCCTGCTGACCGTCACGGACAACGCCGGCACGGCGAACTCGATCTCGAAATGGGTCACCGTCGCCGCGCCGAATGCCGCACCGACCGCAAACTTCGGCTTCGTGACGAACGGCTTCGCCGCGGTGTTCACGGACAGCTCGAGCGACAGCGACGGCAGCATCGTTTCGCGCGCGTGGAATTTCGGCGACGGCACGACGTCGACCGCGACAAGTCCGAGCAAGATGTATGCGGCTTCGGGGACGTACAGCGTTTCGCTGACCGTGACGGACGACCGCGGAGCGACACATACGAAGACCTCGTCGGTCACGATCGCCTCGAACGGCTGCGACGGTACCGTGCTGTGCAACGGCGTCGCCGCGACCGGCCTGTCGGCCGCTGCGGGCGGCGCGACGGCGACGTATACGCTCGTCGTTCCGGCCGGCGCATCGAACCTGCGGTTCGTTACGAGCGGCGGCACGGGCGATGCGGACCTCTACGTCAAGTTCGGTTCCGCGCCGACGACGTCGAGCTATGACTGCCGTCCTTATGTCGGCGGCAACGCGGAAACCTGCAACATCGCGACTGCGCAGGCCGGCACGTACTACGTCGTGCTGCGCGCGTTCTCGGCGTTCTCCGGCGTTTCGCTGACCGGCAGCTACACGATCGGCAGCGGCTCGAACATCGTGCCCACTGCGAATTTCACGTTCGCGACGAATGGACTGACGGCGACGTTCACCGACACGTCGTTCGACAAGGACGGCTCGATCGCTTCGCACGCCTGGAACTTCGGAGACGGCACGTCGTCGACCGCGGCGAATCCGAGCAAGACCTATTCGATTCCCGGCACGTACACCGTGTCGCTGACCGTGACGGACAACGGCGGCGCGATCCAGACCAAGACGCTGCCGGTCGAAGTCTTCTCGGGCGGCTGCGGCGGCACGATCCTCTGCAACGGCGTCGCCGTGACCGGACTGTCGGCCGGCACGGGCCTGCAGACGCAGACCTACCGGCTCGTCGTTCCCGCCGGCGCGACGAACCTGACCTTCGTCACCTCCGGCGGCACGGGCGACGCGGATCTCTTCGTCAAGTTCGGCTCGGCGCCGACGACCTCGAGCTACGACTGCCGCCCGTATATCGGCGGCAACGCCGAGACATGCACGATCGCGAACGTGCAGGCCGGCACGTACTTCGTGATGCTGCGCGCCTACTCGACGTTCTCGGGCGTGTCGCTGACGGGCAGCTACACACCGTAATACCTCCGAAAAGCCCCGGGCGGGGTCGGGTTCAGTTACCGCACGTAATTCAACCCGACCCCGTTGCCTGTTGCCTCGTTCGCCGCAACGCCGAAGAATCGTTCGGACGATTCGTTCCGCTCCGCTCAGCTTGCCATTCGATCGATGAGGCCGATGCCATGGATACTCCGCAACTGGCGCAAATCGAGGTCGCCGGATGTGCGCTCGCGGTGCGTACGGCGGGTGCTCGAACCAACCCGGCGCTGCTGCTGATTCACGGTTTTCCGAGTTCGTCGCTGTCGTTCCGCAATGTGATCGACGCGCTCGCGCGCGACTGCTTCGTGATCGCACCCGACATGCCGGGATCCGGAGACTCCGCGCCGATCGAAAATCCGTCGTTCGCGCGTTTCGCCGACCTCACCGAGGAACTGCTCGCGCGACTGGGCGTGGACGCTTTTCACCTGTATCTCCACGACCATGGCGCCGCGGTCGGACTCCATCTCGCGACACGCGCGCCGGAACGTATTCGAAGCCTCGTCGTCCAGAATGCGAATGCGCACGAAAGCGGCATGGGACCGTCGTGGACGGCAACGCGAAACTACTGGGACGACCCGACGCCGGAACGCGAAAGCGCGGCAACCGCGCACCTCACCTTCGCCGGAACGCGCGACCAGTATGTGGGCGGACTGCCGCCGGACATCGCCGCGCGCATCGATGCCCAGCGGTGGGAACAGGACTGGCAGAACCTGCTGCGTCCCGGCCGGCTCGACACGCAGCGCGCGCTGCTGCTCGACTACCGCAGCCATGTGGCGCGATTCGCGGAAATCGCCGCCTACCTCGAACGCTGGCAACCCCCGGCACTGCTGCTCTGGGGACGCCACGACATCTTCTTCGACCTCGCCGAGACGCTGTCGTGGATGAACGCGCTGCCGCGCATGGAGGCGCATATCCTCGACGGCCCGCATTTTCTGCTCGAAACGCATGCAGCCGAGTGTGCGGCGCTGATGAGGGCGTTCTTCACGAAAGGAGGCGGTTCGCGTTGAAGCGTTGAAGCGTTGCGGGCGCGTCCGCCGTTGCGATGGCGCAATGCGCTGCGCTTGTTGCGCCCTACGTGCTCTTTCGCATCGGCGGCACACGGGCATAGCGTGCGCACGGACGAACCGCGTTGCGCGGGCTTTGCCGCCACTTATCGGTTCGAATCGATTGCAGGACTCTGCGCGACGTTCTTTTTCCACGATGGCGACCTGGCATTCGTCGGAGCCCACACGATTCTCCGCGACTAACGACCCGCGTCGGGCGCTTGTCGCGTCCTACGTTCCGGCCTCGCTTACGCGCGCGCCGCCGGCGGGTCTCACGAGCACGCGTGCATGTTTCTGGTACTGACCAGGGCCTTGCAAATGCGAGCCCGCTTTCCGGCGTTCGGATAGACTCGCCCGACGATGACCCCGACCTTTTCTTCGCGGCGGGCAAGCCGCCCGGCGGCGGCGCTTGCGCGCGCCGTCGCGCGCATGCGCCGCGCACTACCGGCTCTCGCACTGGCGGCACTCTGCGCGTGCTCGAGCGCTCCTGATGGTTTCCAGGCCGTGCCGGCCGCGGATCCGCGCGCACGCAGCGACGAGTGCCCGTCGCTCGAGGGTACGTTCGACCTACTGGGCACGCCGGCAAGTCCTGCGCTGTCGATGTTCGAGCCGCCGAACCTCCATGGGCTTCCGCTCGTCGTGACGTTCGTACGAGGATCGGGCGGAACCGAGGCCTGGTGGGTCGTACCGCGTGCGCCGCTGTTGTCGTTCGCAAAGAAATTGGAAGAGGTCGATCCGCGACGCTATGTGCGCTGGCGCGAGCAGATGCTCACGAAGACATATCCCCGCAAGAACGCGATGACCGACATCGGTGCCTATCTCGCAGCCTTTGCCGACCTGGGCCCGCCCGGCCCGCTGAACGCGCACTACGCTGCGCAACGATGCGACGATCATTGGGCGCTGGTATCCGTCTCGGTCGAGCCTTCTCACAAGGACGGCAGCAACGTCTACACGCTGAACCACGAAGTCTGGCTTGCGCACGACAGCACGGGAGCGCTGCTCGTCAGGCATCTCGCCTATCGAAGGACTGCGCTGCCCTTGCCTCGTGCCCTGCGCAAGAATCGCATTGCCGATTACTCGCGTTTCGAACCGCTCGCTCGCGAAGCGGCGACTCCGCCGACGCCAGCCGACTTGCCGCCGTCGACACGCGCACCGACTTACCGCGCAATGATGTGCGCCGACCGGCCGCTGCGCCTGGCACGATTCTCCAAGCAGTTGCTCGCACGCATTTCACCCGCCATGAAAATCACCCGGTTCGCCGTGCCGACAGCGCCTCTGTCCGACACGGATGGCGACTGCGCCGCAGCGGTCATCGATATCGGTATCGAAGGCGGAGATTCACAAATGCGCACGCATGTCGACGACTGGCTGCGCCTGCAGGATGGCGTCGAACGCATCGACGTACTGGAGAACGGGGCCGGCACGAACGACGTGCGTCGGATTCGCGTCGCGTTTCGCTGACAGACGCTGCGCCCGGTGCCTTTTGCGTCGACCACGTGTCGCGTCCCGCGTCAGGTTGTACGCCACCATCCTCCGACCGTGGCACCGGTCCGTAGGGCGCAATAACCGAAGGGCGTTGCGCCGCATGGCAACAACCGAAGGGCATTGCGCCGCATGGCAATAACCGAAGGGCATTCTCGCGAGTCGCCCGCGCGATGGGGGCTGGCGCAATGCGCTGCGCTCATTGCGCCCTACGTCGGGTTGTATGCGACCCATCCTCTGAACGTGAATGCCGCGTAGAACAGTTCGATGCGCTCGTAGCCGGCTTCGCGCAGCAGCGCTTCGTCGGTGGCGGGATCGAGCGACGGCAGTCGTGCGCTCATCGCTTCGATGGCGTTCTTCGCATTGGCACCGGATAGTCCGGAGGCTGCCGAAAACGCCGCATAGCGATGGAGCCAGCGTTCCTTGTCGCCGGCGGCCTGCGGAAAATTATGGTGTGCGACGACGAGCGGCGCGCCGGGTTTCAGGCGGCGCCGCAGTTCGACGAGGGTGCGCCGGCGCTCGTCGGGATCGAGAAAGTGCAGCGTCAGCAGACAGGTCGCGCCGTCGAACGGCCCTGATGGCGCGCTGTCGATATAGCCTTCGATGAGTTCGGCGCGCGGCGCGAGCGCGCCGAGCGTCGCCGTGGCGAGCTTCAGCATGTCGTGTGACGGATCGACGCCGACGAGGCGCCATTCCGGCTGTGCTTCGGCAAACACCTTCAGTTCGAGTCCGCCACCGGCGCCGAGCACGAGCACCTGGCCATCGTGCGGAACGGCCTCGGCGAGCAGCAGTCGCGTCATCTGCTGCAGGGCGTGAAAGCCGGGCACCTGCCGGGCGGGACGGTCGGCGTAGCCGACGACGGAATGTGGATCGGAGAACGTCGGCAAAGGCGGCATCCGGAGTTTTCGGGGGGATCACCGATCCTAGGACGCTTGTCGAACTCTGGTCAAAGACGCGTCGCGCGGATTGCTATGGGAACGCGAAAACCCCCGGCGTTCGCCGGAGGTTTTCGTTCAGCCGGCTCGCTGGCGGGCCATCGCGGAACGTTTCGCATCGCGCACTACTGCACGCTGACCTCGATGCTGCTCGCATCGTCGTTGAAGCCGCCGAGGCTCGACGCGTCCGCCGTATACGTCCGGTCGTCGCCGCCGAAGTTCGAGTGTTCGTGCAGCGTGATCCTGTAGCCGCTGCCGACGCGCAGCGAGCTGATGCTGTCGTTGTCGAGATTGAGATCGGACAGGTTGTAGCTGCCCGGCCGCAGGATCTGCATGCGGCCGGTGTAGTCGCTGTGCTCGTACACCGCGGCGCCCTGCACGCTGACGACCATGCTCGAAACGCGGTTGTCGAAGTTGTACGTGGACAGCTTCGGCGTGTCGGACGTCAGCACGATCGAGGCGCCGGCTTTCAGACCGTGTTCGTACAGCGTGACCATGAGGCCGTCGGCGATCGAGATCGAGCTCAGCTGATCGTTGCCGATCGACAGCTGCGAGAAGCGCTCGTAGGTGCCGAGTTCGAACGACTTGCGCGCGCCCTTGTAGTCCGGATCGTTGAACAGCGTGACCCCGTCGTTGTTGAGCGCAATCACACGGTCGATGAGCCCGTGCCCCGGGAAATCCGAATACACGATGCCCGCGAACGTGATGTTCGCGTCGTCGAGGTAGTCGTACGTCAGCACGTTGGTTCCCTCGAAATAGATCGAGCATTCGCCGAACAGGCAGTCGAGTCGCGGAAAGTCGGGGTATTTGTTCGGCGAGGTGATCGTGGTCAGGCCCGTCCACAGCCGCGGTGCGCTGGTGCCGGGGCTCGAATGGCCGCTTGCGACGAAGTACGGGAACGAACCGCCGGAGCCGGACAGGAAATTGATATAGAAGCCGCGGCTGCCTTCGGTGCTGGTGTTGGATGCCTGGAACTGCTCCTTGACGTCGACCCACTTGTCATAGAGATCCCAGTTCGTGTCGAGCTCGTATTCGTCCTGGATGTTGGCGCTCGCGTAGTCGATGCCGAATCGCTCGCCGGAGAAGTTCGCGAGGACGACGATCTTGCCGCGCACGTCGCCGAGGCGCGTGTTGCTGCTGCCGGTCGCCAGCTCGCTGCTGGAGTTCTTCCAGAAATAGCTCGCGTACCGCGAGTCGTCGACGTAGGTATCGAGCACGTCCTCGAAGCTCATCGTGCCGTCGTTGCCTTCGGGCTTGAGCCGCATCAGCACGGTTTCGGTCGGATGGTCGGCGAGGAAATCGGTCACGTCGAGCAGCACGTCGTCGAAGTCGAAGCCCGTGTCGATGGACCCGTGGTAGATGTCGAAGTTGTTGTAGGGCGTGCGGCGGCAGCGGATGTCGAGGACGCGGACGCCGGCCAGCAACTGCTGCCGCAACGATTTGTTCTGGGTCATCGCGACGTCCGTGATGACGCCCTGGGTCGCGGTGTAGTCGTCGTCGTTGAGCGCGTAGGTCATGGTGTCGTGCGTGCCCGGCAGCGACAGGTCGGCCAGGCGGCGCTGGTCGGCGACGTTCGCCATCCAGTCGGCATTCTCGTGACTGATGCCCGAGTCGTGGGAATACGCCGAATGATCGTGCGCGAACGTTGCGGCGCAAGGCAGCAGTGACAGCAGCAGAGCGGTACCGAGGATCGTCGTCGGCTTATCGAGTTGACGCTTCATGATTCCTTCCCCTCTTCCGGCATGTGTGGGTGGACGCCGTTCTGCGGTCGTCCATTCGCCGTGTCCCGGCTTGGAAGAAAGCGTGGATTCGCAAAGTGGAGAAAATATGGAAAGCCGATATTTCTTTTCGTGTGATAGGCGGCCGATCGTATTTTCGCTGTCCTGTGCTTTTCGGCATTTTCGACCGGGCTGTATCGGGTCGACGGCCGCGCAGTTCGGCCGTCGGCAAAGCGCGTTCCGGCCCGCGTCGGTCCGGCGCGCCGGGCGTCAAGACGATCCGAGTCTGCGGTGGTCGGCGATCGCGTTTTCGCGGCCCCGGAACACACGTTTTTCGGTCCTTCGCCGGCTGCATCCGCTGCGGACGAACGTTTTTCCGGTTTCGCGCGCCGCGGGGAAGCGCCGGCCGGCCCGGTTACGCGCACGCCGTGACAGGGGCGGAACCGGCGCCGCGGGCTGACTCCCCGTCGACGACGCGGCCGCCCCCGTCCCCCGCCTGACACCGGTAGACGCCCGATTCCGGAGCGCGCGGGCGCCCGACGCCGTTCCGGACTAGGCACGATCCACGCCTGCGGCGACGAAATCGTCACAGATTTCACGCCGCCGACGCGTCTAGGATTGCCCCCGGCGATGACCCGGGGGGGACGGCGATGCCGCACGAGAAATACACCGTATTCCGCAGCCGGCTCGATCAGGAACTCGAGCGCGCGCGGCATGCCGAGCACGAGGCGCGCGGCGCCTTCATCAAGAGCGCGCTCGCCAAGAGCGTGGACACGGCTTCGCTGGACCGCCTTCGCCTGCACTGGGTCAGGGCAGGAGACGAGCTCGACAAGCTGCTGGCCAGCCGCGACCTCGTGTTGAATCCGTAGCAGACCCGCGGCACGGCGCCGTCCGTCACGCGATCCGACGAGGCCGCTTCGCATGCGCACCGGCAATCTCATGGTCGACGCCGAGGTGCCCGCACAGGGCGAACGCTTCGACACGCTGCTCAGTCACCGCAATCTCGTCGTCGAGCGCATCGTCAGTTCCGCCGATACGACGCCCGTGGAATACCTGCAAAGCCAGGACGAATGGGTCGTGCTGCTGACCGGAAGCGCGATGCTCGAACTCGCCGGCGAGGTTCTCGAACTCCACGCCGGCGACTCGGTATTCATCCCCTCGGGAACCCCGCACACGGTCCGGCGCGTGTCGCACGGCGCGCAGTGGCTGGCGGTTCATCTGCACTAGCTCGCTGCGGCGTTCGCGGGGCGAATGCGACCGCGTGGTTGCGGATCGCTCGATGGCTGCATTCTCCGCCGGGGGGTTCTTCGTGGCCAAGAGACGCCGATGCCGCGGTTGGCCTGCGGCTCGCCGCAACCTGCACGTTCCCGACTCCCCCACTCCGCGCCCCTCAATGCCGCACGGCTCCCGCGTGCGCCAATGCGTCTCCGTGCCGATCTTCGCCGGACAGCGCAGGCGCGGTCATCGCGGGCTCGTGCTCACCGAGCGTGAAATAGAACGTCGCGCCTTCGCCCGGCCGCGATTCGGCCCAGATGCGGCCGCGGTGCTTTTCAATGATGCGCTGTGCCGTCGCGAGGCCGAGGCCCGAACCTTCGAATTCTTCCTTGCTGTGCAGGCGCCGGAACACGCCGAACAGCTGGTCGGCGAAGCGCGGTTCGAATCCGACGCCGTTGTCGCGTATCCAGATCGCACCGGCGCCGTGATCGGACGGCGAATATCCGATGCCGATGCAGGCGACCGCCTGTTTCTTTGTGTACTTGATCGCATTCAGCAGCAGATTCGACAGCACGACCTTGAGCAGGCGGCGATCGGCATGCACGAGCGGCAGCGTGCCGACGTTCCACTCGATCCGGCGGCCGGCGAATTCCGGTTCGAGTTCGCCGCGCACTTCCGCGACGAGTTCGCCGAGTTCGATCGTGCACCAGTCGGGTTCCGCGCGCGTCACGCGACCCATCGCGAGCAGCGCGTCCATGAGTTCGTTCATGCGCCGCGCGCCGTCGGCGATGAATTGCAGGTAGACGCGGCCGTCTTCGTCGAAAAGACTGCCGTAGCGGTCCTTCAGGATCCTGCTGAAACCGATCAGATGCCGCACCGGCGCGCGCAGTTCGTGCGACACGGAGAACGAGAAGATTTCGAGATCGCGATTCGCGGCGACGAGCTGCGCGGTCCGTTCCGCGACACGCTGTTCGAGCTGCGCATTCAGCACGGCCAGCGCCGCATCGCGGTCGCGCAGGTCGTCGAGCGTCGCTTCCAGCGCGCGCTTGCGCACGGCGAGATCCTTCGCGAGCGCCGACACGTCGGCCTCGCTGCTCGCGAGTTCGCGCTGGAGAATCTGCCGCGCGTGCGACATCGCGAGCTGATTGGTGACGCGCGCGACGAGTTCGGCGACGAGGAAGGGTTTGGTCAGGAAATCCTGCGCGCCGCTCCGGAGCATGCGGACTTTCAGCTCGTCGTCGGCCTTGGCGGTCAGCAGGATGATCGGAACACTGTCGAATTCCGGCATGCCGCGGATCGCCTGCACGAGTTCGTCGCCGCTCATGTCCGGCATCATCACGTCGCTGAGTATCAGATCGGGCCGCGAGGCGATCGCGACGTCGACGCCCTCGCGTCCCGAGAACGCACCGATCGTGCGCACCGTCGGGGGCAGCGAGTCGCGCACGAAATGATGCATCTCGCGGTTGTCCTCGACGACGAGCACGAGCGGCAGCGTGCGCGCGCCGGCGGCTTCGGCCGCAACCGCATCCTCGCCGCGCGGGCGCGACAGCGGATGCAGGTATTCGTCGATCGAGACCGCGGCCGCCGGCGGCAGCGCGGCGTCGGTGTCGACATCGGATTCCGCGTCGACGATCGCGACCATCGGCAGTTCCATGCGAAACGCCGCGCCGCCGAGCGCGGAATCGCCGACCTCGATGGCGCCGCCCATCAGATCGACGAATTCGCGCACGATCGCGAGGCCGAGGCCGGTGCCGCCGTGGCGCCGCGTCGCGGCGTGCTCGGCCTGCCGGAACGGCTCGAAGATCGCCGAGCGCAATGCCGGCGGCACGCCGGGTCCGGAATCCTCGACGCTGAAGGAACCGCGTCCGGCCTCGCAGCGCAGCTGCAGATGCACGTGTCCGGCATCGGGCGTGAACTTGAATGCGTTCGCGAGCAGGTTCACGAGAATCCGCTGCACCTTCTCGACGTCGGCCTGCACGCGCAGGCTCTCCGGCGTGTCGACGCGAAAATGGATGCCGCGCTCCCTCGCCAGCGAGTCGAAGTAGGCCGCCGTCAGCCGCGTCAGATGGACCATGTCGACCTCGTCGTAGCGCACGGTCATCTTGCCCGCTTCGAGCTTCGCGACATCGAGCAGGTCGTTCACATGACGCAGCAGCGCGCGCGCATTGCGCGCGATGGTTTCGAGCCAGCGGCGCTGCTCGTCGTCGAGTCCGCTGCAGCCGAGCAGCCATTCGACCGGTCCCAGGATCAAGGTCAGCGGCGTGCGCAGTTCGTGGCTGATGTTCGAGAACAGGCGCGTCTTGAGTTCGTCGAGTTCCTTGGTCGCCGAATAGAGCCGCGAGAGTTCGAGGTTCGCCGTTTCGAGCCGCCGGTTCGCCTCCTGGACTTCCGCCGCGCGCTGGAAGATCTCGGCTTCGAACCGGTCGGCGCGCTCGCGCAGCGATTCGGCGAGCTGCGCCTGTTCCCGGCCGTGCTGACGCGCGCGCACGAACTCGGTGACGTCTTCGACGCGGTGGATGATGTAACGGACGGAACCGTCGGCGTCGGGAACCGGCGTGTTCACCGGACTCCAGTAGCGCTCCTCGAACCCGCCGCCTTCGGACTCCGGCTTGCGGATGTCGTACTTCTGCACGGCCATCGCGTCGGCGACGCGATCGGCGAGCACGCGTTCGAGCGACGTGCGCAGATTGCGCGTGCCGCTGGCCTCGGGATCGTCCGGGTTGTCGGGAAAGACCTGAAACAGGTGCCGGCCGAGTATCTCGTCGCGGGACGTCTTCGTCGCGCGCAGGTAGGCATTGCTGACCGCAACGATGTGCAGCGTCGGCGTCAGGATCAGGTACAGGCCCGGCGCACTTTCGAAGATCAGGCGGAAATCCGGCATTGCGCCCGACGTTTCCATGCGATCTCTCCCACCTTTCCGCGGTCGGAAGCGCCTGCCTCGAGCCTTCGGCGAACCGCCCCGGGGCGCTGCTTCGCGTACCGCGCATCAGAGCGCATTTGTCCACTTCGCGTCAATCTGGCGGGGCGCCGAACGGACCGGATTCGACAAGTCGTTCCGCGGAAATGCTGCACCGGGCGCCGGTTGCCGCAGTGCGGCATGCGTGCAAGGATGCTTCCGCTCGAAACTTGACCACGAAAGCGCGGTCGACGACGTCGCGCATGCTGCCGGGACAACCATGTCACTCCATATGAGCGCCGTCTGCATCCGGGGCAGCCACATTTCCCGCATGAGCGACCTGTTGTCGCGGCTCGACTACCGCATCGTCGGATCGCCGCTTGTATGCACCACCGCGGCGGCCGCCGCGACGACGCTGGCCGAACCGACCCGGCACCGCGATGTCGTGCGCAAGGCGGCCTACGAGTCAGACGGCTGGACCTGGCTCCTCGATCCCGAACTCGTCGTGATGACGAGCGACGATGCGCTGAGCGATTTCGCACGGGAACACGCCACGGACATCCTGGCGTGGCTCTGCGAAGGCGCTTCGGGCAGCTACGGCTTCCGCCTGTTCAGCCCCGAGCTTCGCCGCGATGTGCTCGCGGTCGATGGCGCCGCGGAATGCGACACCGGCGATCGCCTCGCCGAAGAACACGACATCGACTGGAGCTACGCCAGCGAGGACGAGATTCTCGAACTGGCGCGACGGCTCGGCGCGCCGTACGACTATCTGTCGACCGACCGGAACTACTTCGTGTACGCACTGGACGAGTCCGGAGCATTTCCGGTCGACACGCACAGCGCGGATCCGCGCGAGTCGCCGTCGCACGCTACCACCGCCGACCGCGAACACAGCAGAACCGCCGCGAAGCCGTGGTGGAAATTCTGGTAACCGCACCAAGCGCGACCGAGGACGAGTCATCGCCCCGGCGACGCGCTTCCCTGCCACATCATCCGAGGATCGAGCGACGCTCCATGAAAACCCTTTCCGCATGGCTACTGCTGTTCGTGTCCCTCGTTGCCTCGTCCGCAGACACGCCGCTGCAATCGCCGGAGGACCTGAGCCGATGGATGACGCATCACTACCGGAATCCCGAGCCGGACCGTTTCGTCGAGGCCGTCCGCCTGATGGCGCGTTCGGGAATGCTCGACAGCGAACGCACGAAGGCGCCGGCCTTCGGCTTCATTGCCGGCATCGTCCGCAAGCATCCGGACCGGCTCGCCGCGTGGGCGAAGCAACTCGCCGATCTGAACGACGTCCAGATGGGCGTCGTCGTTCTCGGAATCTGGTACGCCGACGTTCCGGCGTCGAAGAAAACGGTCAGTGAAATCCTCGCCGCACGGTCTGGGCTGGCAGAGAACATGTCCCTGCTCAGCGAGGGCTCGCCGATGCCGATCACGAAGATTCCGCTCGAACAGGGCGCCTGGACGCTCGACGCGAACTGGGGTGCGTTTCTCGCCTCCGGCGACAGCGAACCGGTCGTGCGCATCATGTCGGCGTTGCCGTGGATCCACGTGAAGGGCGACGTCAACAAGCTTGCGACGGCCAGTGCCGCGCGCTGGTCGCTGACGTCCAACGCCGTGCAGCATGCGCGCGTCTTCGACATCTGCGAGAGCGAGATCGCGAAACAGCCGCCCGAGGTCGCGGCCGAGCTCGAAACGATCGTTGCCGAGGCGAGGAAGCAACGGCAGCCGAAGTCCCTTTGATCCCCCTGTCGACGACGATGACCACGCCTAGCGCCAGATCGCTGCTTCTCGCGACACTCGTCGCAATGGCCGGCTGCGGACGCGAAGCGCCGCCGCCGGAACCGGCCACGACCGTGCCGTCGGCGCCGTCGGCACCGCGCGCCGCCGAGGCGTCGCCACCGACGGCAGCGGCGCCGGCTGCCCTGCCCGCTCATGCGCAATCGCTCAAGGAAGCGCGCGCCGGTTTCCGCACACAACGGGTCCGGCGCTCGTCGACGCGCGAACCGCTGGCCTTTCCGCCGTCGCGGATCTTCCGGACCGTCATGTACGAAGCGCCGGTCGGCAAACTCGCCGCGTTCGTGTCGCCCGATCCGAAGGACGGCAAGAAGCATCCGGCCATCGTCTGGATCACCGGCGGCGACAGCAACTCGCTCGGCGATGTCTGGTCGCCGGCCCCCGCCGACAACGACCAGACCGCAGCGCAGTATCGCGACGCCGGCATCGTCATGATGTTTCCGTCGCTGCGCGGCGGCAACGAGAATCCCGGCGAGAAAGAGGGGTTTCTCGGCGAAGTCGACGACGTGCTGGCCGCCGCCGATTATCTCGCGCGGCTCGACCATGTCGATCCGTCGCGCATCTATCTCGGCGGACACAGTACCGGTGGCACGCTCGCACTGCTGGTCGCCGAATCGTCGGACCGCTTCCGCGCGGTGTTTTCGTTCGGGCCCGTCGATGACGTCGCCGGCTATCCGGACGACTATCTGCCGTTCGACACGCGTCTCGCCGCCGAAATCACCGTGCGCTCGCCGGGCCGATGGCTGTCTTCGGCCGCTTCGCCGACCTTCGTGATCGAGGGCACCGAGCGCGGCAACCTCGACGCGCTGCAGACGATGCGCGCCGCCTCGACGAATCCGCAGATCCGCTTCGTGCCGGTCGACGGCGTCGACCATTTCAGCGTGCTCGCGCCGATGAACCGGTTGATCGCGGCGAAGATCCTCGACGATGTCGGGCCGGTCACGAACCTCGCGTTTCCCGACAGTGTCGTCCGCAAGGCGGTGATGCGCGGGGAGTGAACGCGTCGAGCCGGATCCGTGCCGTCGGCGCCGAGTCCGGCGCGGCCGCGTCGTTCGGGTCGGCGCTGACCGATTCCAGTCCGGACCGGTCAGCGAAACGCGCAGCCGGCCGTCCCCGCGCTCGAGTCGCATCTGCAGCCTCG
Source organism: Tahibacter sp. (assembly GCF_035481375.1). Classification (GTDB taxonomy): domain Bacteria; phylum Pseudomonadota; class Gammaproteobacteria; order Xanthomonadales; family Rhodanobacteraceae; genus Tahibacter. The sequence continues at coordinate 2,095 of NZ_DATIGT010000290.1, read as the reverse complement.
CGCGATCGAGCAGCATGTGCCGCATGGCCTGTGCCGCGTACGCGAACAACCGGCGCGGCTCGCCGCAGCGGCGTCGTCCGGCGTCGGCGAGTTCGAGGTAGACCTCGTTGACGAGCGGTCGTCTGCCCGGTTTCGGCCCCGTGCGCCGGCGCTCGCTGCGCGCGAGCACTTGCCCGCTGCAGGTACGGCGGCGCGCCCCGGTCGTCGACGCGGCCGCCGGAGGGATATTCGTCCGTGAGCGCGGTATCGGCTCGCTGCAAGCGCGCAGCACTGACTGCAGTCGCGCGGCGTGGTCCGGCACGCGGCGACAGCCGTCGAGGCCGTCGCCGGCCTCTAGCGCCCGCTCGCGCGCAGCGCCGCCATCTGCGCGTAGACGGCGAGCCGCAGCCGGTTGATCGCGCCGAGCGGGCGATGTTCGGCCGAGCAGTGCCAGGGATTGAACGCGAGCCGTTCGGCGAGCGCGTCGCGCTCGGCCGTCGAGAATTCCTGCGGTTCGAGCGTCAGGCGCGCGACCGGTACGAACGGCGCGTCGGCTTCGTCCCACAGCACCGTCGGATCTTCGACCGGCTGCGCCTCGCCCGAGCGCGCCTGCACGGCGAGTTCGAAGACGATCGGTTCGTACGCGAGCACCTCCTGCAGCGCGTCGCGCAGCGCGTGTTCTCCGCCTCCGAGCGGCAGTTCATCGAGCGGCGAAACCGGGCGGAACGTGTACTTCACCGCGCGGCGCGCCGGACCGATGCCCCAGGCATAGGGAACCGTCGACCAGAACTGCGTGCGGTGCAGCGGCAGCAGCGGTTGCCCCGCGGCTGCCGTTGCGATCGCGGCGCCCTTGACGCCGAGCGCCAGCGGCGCGGCGAGGCGCTCCCACCAGTGCGTGCTCAGGCCGCGGCGGATGAAGGTCAGATAGTCGCGCGGATCGGCAATGAAGAAGCGCGGATAGTTGATCGCGATGAAGTCGCACGCGGTCGGGAACTCGGGATCGCTGCGCAAGCGAGGGCCTTTCGGCCCGAGCACCTTGACCGCCATGCCGCGCGCGTCGAGCCGCTGGTCGCTGCGCGGCTTCGGTGAAGAATTGGAAAAGCGCACCCACGCCGCATAGTTGGCGCGCGGCCGGAACACGTCGGTGCGCCAGGCCGGCGGCAGATCGTCGGCCACGGTCAGCGTCGCGTGAACGGCGCCGTGGGCCTTCGGGTGGACGTCACGGCGATAGGGCCCCGCGCCGTCGCGCTCGCGCACGAACGCGGTGATCGCGTCGGCCATTTCCTGCGCGAGCGCGGCTTCGTCGGGGTACGCGATTTCGCCGAGCGCTTCGTCGGGCGGCACGGCGATGTCGAGATTCGTGCGTCGGCTCATGCGGCTCTCTCTCCTGCGACGGTTTGGGCGACTCTGCCAGTCGACGTGTCGTCGACGCGTGGCGAAGGTTTCGCGGTATGCACGGCGAGGCGCCCTGGCTTTTCGTGCGCAAAAAAAGGCGCGCGACGCCGCGCCGGGCGATCTGCATGGCGCCCGTCGCGAAAAGCGCGGAATTCCCGTCTGCCGTACCCGGCATGAACCCTGCCCTGCAGAAACCGATGACGCCGGGCATGGTGCCCGGCGCGCTCACGGGGACTGCTCATGGAACGAACTTACGAAGACCCGATGCTCCGCGTACCGCAACGCGCCGACCTTGCCGCGCCGCCGCTGTCCGCCGTGTCGTGGGGAGCCGTGCTGGCCGGCGCGGCCGGTGCGGCGTCGCTGTCGTTGATCCTCGCGTTTCTCGGTTTCGGACTCGGCATGTCGAGCATCTCGCCGTGGTCCGGCCAAGGTGCCGGCGCCGAAGCGCTCGGCATCGGCTCGATTGCCTGGATCACGCTGACCCAGATCGCGGCGGCCGCGCTCGGCGGCTATCTCGCCGGCCGGCTGCGCACGCGCTGGCTCAGCACGCATGCCGACGAAGTCTATTTCCGCGATACCGCGCATGGCTTCCTCGCATGGTCGATCGCAACCCTCGCGACCGCGGCGCTGCTCGCCTCGGCGATCGGCAACGTCGTTAGCGTCGGCGCAAAGGCCGGCGCCGCAGCAGCCGGCGGCGCGGCGACGGCCGCGACGGCGCTCG
>NZ_DATIGT010000289.1:0-4779 GCF_035481375.1 Tahibacter sp. | reverse complement strand
CGCGCGCATCGCGATAGATCAGCGGCGCGAGCAGCATGCCGGCGACGACGGTCAGCTGGAAGCTGCCGGCGACCAGCCACGCGGGACCGCTGGCCGCGGCCCAGGTCAGGCAGACGCAGAACAGCGTGAAGCCGATGCCGCTCCAGCACAGCCACGGCAGCGGGTGCGCGCGCAGCGCACGCAGGACCGGCGCGAAGCCGCCGTTGAACGGCACCACACAGGCGAGCAGCGGCAGGGTCAGGACGTAGCGCAGCGACGCGGTCCAGGCCCAGTGCCCGCCGTCGAGCGCCATCGCGCGGTTCAGTACATAGACGACGGTGAAGAACAGCGCCGACAGCAGGCCGATGCCGACGGCATAGAGGGCGGAGGAACGCCGCATCGGCGCGTGGCGATCAGTCGGTTTCGGCGCGGCAGACGCGGTTGCGGCCGCTCTGCTTCGCGCGATAGAGCTGTTCGTCGGCGGCGCGCATGAGGTCCGACAGCGCGCTCATGCCGCGACGCCACTGCGCGATGCCGATGCTGACCGTGACCGTCGCCGGGGCGCCGCCGAGTTCGAACGGACTCGCCTCGATCGCGCGGCGCAGACGCTCGGTCGATTCGATCGCTTCCGGCAGGCTCTGCTCGGCGTAGACCAGCGCGAACTCTTCGCCGCCGATGCGCGCGATGAGCTGGTCGGCGCGCGCGTTGCGGCGCAGCAGCTGCGCGATGCCGCGGATCACGCCGTCGCCGGCCGGATGGCCGTAGCGGTCGTTGATCGGCTTGAAATGATCGATGTCGACGAGCGCGAGACAGAGCGTGCGCAGATGCCGCGTCGCGCGCAAAATCTCTTTTTCCATCAATTCCTGGAACTGCCGGCGGTTGTACAGGCCGGTCAGCGGATCGGACGTCGCGAGCTGGTACAGCTCTTCGTGATAGCGCGCCTCGACCGAGCCCTGCTCCATGAATTTCAGGATGCTGTCGCCGACGCCGATATGGTCGCCGTCGCGCAGTTCCGCTTCGAGGATCGGCTGCTCGTTGAGGAAGGTCTTGTTGGTGGAGTCGAGATCGCGGATGCGGAAGCCCGAGGCTTCGCGCCAGATGCGGCAGTGCTCGCGCGAGATGCTGCGGTGATTGATCTGCAGCTCGACGTCGGGCGAGCGGCCGATGACGACGACCTGCTCGCCCAGTTCGATGCGGCGGCCGAGATTCTCGCCGTGGATGACGACGAGGCAGGCCGAGCCGGTACGCCCCGAGCGACCGGCCGGCGGCCGTATCGTGCGACGCTGCGTGGTATTGCCGTTGCGCGAAGACATGCGCGCGAGTGTAGCGCGCGGCACCGGCGTTTCCGGCGGCAGGACGCCCCCGGCTTTGGTCGGATCGTGCCGCCGGCGGTCACGCACGGCTGGCCGGCGCGGAACCCCGGCTAGGCCACGTCGCGCCGCAGCCGGACGAGCAGCGCGAACAGCACCAGCAGCAGCACCGCGGCGCCGGCGTTGTGCGCCGTGGCCACCGGCAGCGGCAGGCCGAGCATCACGTTGCTGATGCCGAGCGCGATCTGCGCGGCGAGCACGATGCCGACGGCCAGCGCGTCGCGACGAAAGCCGCGGCGCCAGGCGGCGAGGATCACGCCGAGGAGATGGCCGAGCACGACGAGCGCGCCGATGCGGTGGGTCAGCTGGATCGCCGTGCGCGCGTCGGCGTCGAGCACGCCGCCTTCGTAGTTGACGCCGATGCCGCGCCACAGCACGAAGGCTTCGCGGAAATCGGTCGCGGGCCACCAGCGGCCGGCGCAGGTCGGAAAATCCATGCCGCAGGACAGCGCGGCGTAGTTCGCGCTGGTCCAGCCGCCGAGTGCGATCTGCAGCGCGACCAGCGCGATGCCGGCGATCGCCATGCGGCGCAGCGCGCCGGTATCGGCGCGCCCCTGCGCCGGCAGGGTCAGGCGCAACGCGACATAAGCCAGAAGGCTAAACGTGGACAACCCGCCGACGAGATGCGCCATGACCACGATGGGCTTGAGCTTCCAGGTCACGGTCCACATGCCGAGCAGCGCCTGGAACACGATCAGCACCGACGCGGCGACGAGCACCGGCACGATGGCCGGCAGGTCGCGGCGCCGGCGCCAGGCGAGGAAGGTCATGCCGAATGTGGTCAGGATCAGTCCGCCCGCGAGGAAGCGGTGCACCTGCTCGCGCCAGGCCTTGTGCGACTCGACCGCGCGCTCGGGAAACGCGGCGTTCGCGGCTTCGATCTCGTGATCGTGCTTGGGCCAGGTCAGCTTGCCGTAGCAGGTCGGCCAGTCCGGGCACGAAAGACCGGCATTGGACAGGCGCACGAAGGCGCCGAACACGATGACGAGCAGCGCGAAGGCGACGGCGAACCAGGCGAGGTTGCGCAGGGTGCGGGAATTCGGATTCATGGTTTCAGCGGATCAGGCGGGAGAGATCCTGGCGCACGCCCGCAGGGTCGTAGCCGGGTTCGAAACGCAGCATCAGCAGGCCGGCCGGATCGACGACGGCGGCGGCGACCGTGTCGGCTGCCGCGGGTTTCAGCGCCTGCAGCGGTGCCGCCGACGAGGCGACGAATTCGATGCGCGGGTATTTTTCGAGCCGCACCGGCGTCGCCTCGACGCCGACCGCGGCGAGCCGCAGGCGCGTGGCCTTCTGCGTCATCAGCGACCAGATCTTCTCGGCGTCGGCGAGGCGCTGCTCGCAGGCCGCGGCGCAGTCGGGACCGGCGATCAGGACCAGCGTCCAGCGGTATTGCGCGTCCTTCCAGCCGAACGCGGCGTCGCGCGTCGCGCGCGGCGTATCGGCGGCCAGTTCCTGCGGCGGCTTCACGAGGATGCCGTTGTTGCGCAGCCGGTTCGGCTGCCAGTCGCCCAGGCGCAGCGCGAACGCGACGATCATCGGCGCGAGAAACACGAACATGATCGCGATGAGCTGCAGGCGCTTCTTGGTCTGAACGTCCATCCACTGATTCCTTATTTGCTTTTTCGCCAATGCAGCACGACGAAGATGACGACTGCGGCGATCGCGAAGGTGAACCACTGCAGCGCATAGCCGCGGTGCTTCTCCGGCGACATCACGGCCGGCGTCCAGCGGCGCACGAAGCCCGACGCCGGATCGGCGTCGAGCAGCAGCAGCCGCGGCGCGACCTCGGCGCCGAGATCCCGGCCGACCGCCGCCAGGTCGACGAACAGCGTGAGCTTGGGCCAGGCGTTCTGCCGCGGCAGCGCGTCGCCGCCGACGCGCAGGCCGCCGCCCGGCGCGGGCGCGTAGATACCGTGGAGTTCGACCTCGGTCAACGGCAGATCGGGCCAGGCCGGCGCCGGCCGACCCGGCGGCGCAGCGACCCAGCCGAGATCGACGAGCAGCCGGCGCGGCGAGCCCTGCGGCTCGAACACGGCCAGCGCGCGGCGTCCCACCTTGCTCTCGTGGATCTGCTGGTCGAGCCAGTAGCCGCGGCCGGCGACGTAATGTCCGCGCACCGCGACACGCGGATAGTCCTCGGCCGGCAACGTTTCGGGCAGCGTGGCAAATTGCCGCAGCCCGGCGTTTTCGGCGGCGGCGTAGGACGCGAGCAGGACTTCCTTCTCGTGCGCGCGGCCCCACTGCCAGCGCGACAGGCCGAGGAATACGGCGAGTCCGACCAGCAGCAGCAGCCACGCGAACGCGGACGGGCGTCGCCAGTGCCGGCTCATCGCGCCGGACGCCTATACTCGCGCGTTGCGCAGCGCGTCCCCGCGGGTACTTCGTTCATGGCCGGCAAACTCATCATCGTCGCATTCCTGGTCGTCATCCTCTACAACCTCGGCGCGGGGCTGTATTACATGATGGTCGACAAGGGTACGACCAATCGCACGGTAAAGGCGCTCACGCGGCGCATCGCGCTGTCGGTGGGCCTGATCCTGCTCGTGATGTTCTCGATCTGGATGGGCTGGATCACGCCGCACGACCTGGGCCGCTGACTGCAGCGAGCGCGCAGTCGCCCGATCGGGGTTCCCCTGATCCAGCCGTCGCGGGCGCGGCGCAGTGTCGTATCGTTGCAGGCCCAGCGAATGCGGAGGCCGGCCGCCGCGCGATCAGCCGATGAATCATTCGACGTATCGCTTCGCCGCATTCCTGCTCGATCCCGCGGCGCGCGAACTGCGCCGCGGCGACGAACGCGTCGCGCTGCCGCCGAAATCGCTCGAGTGCCTGACCTATCTCGTCGGACACCGCGACCGCGCGGTCGGCCGCGACGAACTCATTTCCGCGGTCTGGGGCCGCGTCGACGTCAGCGACGCGCTGCTCGCGCAGACGCTGCTGCGTGCGCGCCGCGCGGTAGGCGACAGCGGCAACGACCAGATCAGCATCCGCACCGTGCCGCGCTTCGGCTACCAGTGGGTCGCGACGACCGAGGTGATCGATCCGGGTGCGCTGCCGACGCATTCGACGGCAACGACTGCCGCTGCCGGCGACACGGCGACGCGCGCCGATGCTCCGCCGCCATCGCGCCGCACGCGCGGCCGGGCCGTCGCACTCGCGGTGCTCGCCGCCGCCGCGTTCGTGTTCATCGGATTTGCGTGGCGCAGCGAGCCGGCAACGCCGCCGGCCGCGCGCAACCTGCTCGTCGTCGCGCCGGTGAGTCTGCCGGGCGGCGGCGGCGACGCGGCCTGGGTGCGGCTCGGCGTCATGGACGACATCGCCGCGCGATTGCGCGACGCCGGCCTGACCGTGCTGCCGAGCGAGCGCGTCGCGGGCCTCGTGGCCGAGCGCGGCGACGAACCGCCGGACGCGCTGCACGCGCATCTGCGCC
>NZ_DATIGT010000288.1:0-3579 GCF_035481375.1 Tahibacter sp. | reverse complement strand
CCCGCCGCCCCGGTGGGGCGGCGGGCCGTCGACAGGCGGCTACGTATGGATCAGGTCGGCATGTACAGCGGATACAGGTTGCCTTCCTCGCGCTGGATGCGCTGCACGAGCAGGCCGCCGACCGTGCGGTAGTCGGCCAGGAAGCCGTGCATCAGGCTGTCGGCGTCGCCGTGGGCCTGGTACTTCTTCACGAAGTCGATGACGCCGCGCGCGATCGTGTTCATTTCGCGGCGGAAGTCGCGGATCAGCGAGAGATTTTCCGCGTCGTCGCGCAGCGTCGATTCGACGTAGTTGTAGAAGCGCACGTTCTCGGTCAGCAGGTGCGCTTCGAGACGCGTCTTGAATGCGGTCAGCAGCGCCGGTATTTCGTGGAAGCGCCGCGCTTCGTAGGTGCGCCCGATCTGTTCGAACAGCGCCACGAGTTCCTGGTGATCGTTCTTGAGCGCCGGCACGAGACCCGAGTCGTAGCTCGGCGCACGCGGCGGCGGCGCGCCGACGCCCGAGCGAATGCTGGGTGCGGCCGGTGCAGGGGTGGGCTTGTTCGGTTGGCCGATGAGTCTGCGCAGCATGTCGAGCATGGTTCCTCCGATACCGCGCGGTTCACGGCGGTCTGGCAATGACCGCAGCCCGATCCGCGAAGCGCATCGGGACTGACGGATTCGTAGACCACACGCCAATGAACGGTCGGTGGTCCCTGGCGACAACGAAATGCGAGCCGTGCAAGCGTACTCAAACGCGCGTCGGAAAAATATGTCGAAACGGACGTATGTGACGAAGTCCACTATTTTCCCGACGTGTGTGGCGGATGGTCGCAGCCGCTTGAGCATTCCATCACGAATGGTATGTAATGCAGACGCATCGACCGGAGACCGCGTATGAATACCTGGCTGGCCGCCGCGGCGGCCGTCGCGTTCGCGACGTTTCTCATCCATACCTTCGTCGGTGGCCGCGAGATCGCGCGACCGCTGCTCGCCGCGCGCGACTTGCCGCGCATCCCGCGGCTGACGGCCTACTACTGCTGGCATATGGTCACGATCCTGCTGCTCGCCATGAGCGCCGCGCTCGGCTGGACCGCCGCGCATGCCAACACGCCGCTGGCCGTGCTGATGTTGGTGCTCGCGCTCGCCTTCACGGCGTTGAGCCTCGCGCTCGTCGTCGCCTACCGCGTGCGTCCGTGGTATCTGCCGCAATGGAGTCTGTTCGCGGCGATCGCTGCGCTGACCGGCCTGGGTCTCGCCTGAGTGCCGCGGCGTACCGACGTCGACTGGATTGCGGTCGGTCTGGGACTGCTGGTCGAACACGGCCACGCGCGGCTGACCGTGGCCGACCTCTGCGCGCGCTCGGGCCGGACCAAGGGCTCGCTGTATCACCACTATCCCGACATGGCCGCGTTTCGCGCGGCACTGCTCAATACGTGGCGCGAGCGCCATACCGTGCGGCTGATCGAGGAGGCGGAGCGCGAGGCCAACGTCGACGGCAAGGTGCGCGTCCTCGACGCGCTCGCGCACGGCCTCGACCTGCCGCTGGAGCGCGCGATACGCAACTGGGCCGCGCATGGAGCGCAGGCCCGCGAGGTCGTGCAGGCCGTGGATCGCGAACGCATCGCCTATCTCATGCGGCTGTGTCGGGAAGAGGGCTGCAGCGCGGCCGAGGCGCGCGATCAGGCCACGCTGACCTACGCGCTGTTCCTCGGACTGCAGCAGCTGTTCGGCGAGGACGAGCAGGCGGTGCTGCGCCGGCTGTCGCTGCAGGTCGAATTCGTACTGCCGCGGCCGGCAGCCGCCAAAGGACGCCGCGCATGACGCTCGACGCCTCGCGCGTATCCGGCACGAGCCTGCTCGCCTGGCGCAACCTGAGCCACGACCGCGCGCGCTTCGTCGTGACGCTGGTCGGCGTGCTGTTCGCGGTCCTGCTGATGGGCGTCGAACTCGGCCTGCTGCTGGGCTTCGCGCGCACGACCTCGGGCCTCGTCGACCACACCTCAGCCGACCTCTGGGTCACGCCGGCCGGCACGACCAACGTCGACATCGCCGGACGGCTCGACGAGCGGCGCCGCTACGAGGCGCTCGCCGTGCCCGGCGTGGCCTCGGTCGACATGCTGATGATGCAGTTCGCGTTCTGGCGCAAGCCCGACGGCGGCACCGAAAGCGTCAGCATGGTCGGCTTCAATCTCGCGACGGGTCAGGGCCGGCCCTGGAATCTCGTCGAAGGACGGCTCGAGGACCTGCAGCAGGACGACGCGGTCATCGTCGACCGGCTCTATGCGGCCAAGCTCGGCGTCACCGCGCTCGGCCAGACCGTCGAGATCAACAACCGGCGCGCGCGCGTCGTCGGGTTCACGGCCGGCATCCGCACGTTCACGCAAAGCCCCTACGTGTTCACGACGCACAGCAACGCGCAGCGCTTCACGTTCTTCCGGCCCGACCAGACCACATATCTGCTCATCACGCTGCAGCGCGGCGCCGACGCGGCGCGCGTGCGCGACGCGGTGCAGGCGCGGCTCGGCCGTGTCGACGTCTGGTTCGCCGCCGATTTCGCGCGCGCGGCGCAGCGCTACTGGCTGATCACGACGGGCGCGGGTTCGGCGCTGTTGCTCGCGGCGCTGCTCGGTCTCGTCGTCGGCATCGTCATCGTCGGCCAGACCTTGTACGCAACGACGGTCGACCGCCTGCCCGAATACGCGACCCTGCGCGCGATGGGCGCGCCCAACCGCTATCTGTATCGCGTGATCCTGAAGCAGGCGCTGATCAGCGCCGTGTTCGGCTTCGCCGGCGGTATGGTGCTCGTCGGCTTCGTCGTCGCCGCGAGCGCCGGCAGCACGGTCGCAGTCGCGATGCCGGTGGAGCTCATCGGCGTGCTCGCGCTGCTGACGCTCGGCATGTGCGCGCTCGGCGCGCTCGTGTCGATCCGCCGCGTCACGCGCATCGATCCGACCTCGGTGTTCCAATGAGCGGCGTGATCGCGCTCGAACACATCGCTGTCGTCTACGGCCGCGGCGCCACCGCGTTCACCGCGCTGCAGGACATCAGTCTCTCGATCCAGGCCGGCGAAATGACGCTGCTGCTCGGCCCCAGCGGCTCGGGCAAGACCAGTCTGCTGCAGGTCATGGGCTGCCTGCTGCGCGCCAGCCGCGGCCGCGTGCACCTGTTCGGTCAGCCGCTGGCGCCGGATCCCGGCGTCGAGGCGATGGCCGCGCTGCGTCTTGCGCACATCGGCTTCGTGTTCCAGCACTACAACCTGTTTCCGACGCTGAAGGCCTGGGAAAACGTAGCGATCGCGCTCGACATCAAGACGGTGCCGCGCGACGCGCAGCGCGCGCAGGCGCTGACGCTGCTCGACCGGCTCGGACTCGCCGACCGTGCCGAGCACTATCCGAGCGAGCTGTCCGGCGGCCAGAAGCAACGCGTCGCCATCGCGCGCGCGCTGGCCGGCCGGCCGCGCATCCTGCTCGCCGACGAACCAACCGCGGCGCTCGACGGCAAGACCGGCCAGAGCGTCGCCGCCGCCCTGCACGGCCTCGCGCGCGAAGAAGGCGTCGCGGTCGTCGTCGTCAGCCACGATCCGCGCGTCGAGCCGTTC
>NZ_DATIGT010000287.1:0-5617 GCF_035481375.1 Tahibacter sp. | reverse complement strand
CGCGCAAGCCGCGCGCTGCGGCGACGAAGAAAACCGCTGCACCGGCCGCAAAGAAGACGGCCGCGAAGAAATCCACAAAAAAACGCAGCGTCGCGAAAAAGGCCGCGACGACGGCGAAGTCGCCGGCACGAGCACGGCGCGCGACGCGCAAGACCGACGACACGTCGCGCTGAGCGCGCGAAGTCGCGCCGTCCGTCGCGATACGGCGATGGACGGCGCGAAACCTCCATACGGTATTGTCGCTTCACGGAACGGCTGCAAGAGTTGCCGGTTACCACACCAATGCCGGCCGTCGACGCGTCATGGAATTCAGCGGTGCCCCGCTACGCGCGCTACTTCCGGGCGTTCCCCTCGTGGAATCGCCGTTCTTCGAAACCATCCTTCCGACCCTCGGCTTCGATGACGAAACCGAACGCGTCGCGCGCGACCTGAACCGCGACGGCTTCGCCGTGTTCCGCTTCGACGACGCGGCGCTCGAACAGCGCGCCGAACGCATCAAGGCGCACCTCGGCGGACTGTTCGACGCGGTCGGATGGCGGCGCGACGAATGGCCGCTCGGCGTAGGCCGGCGCTACTTCGATTTCTGGCGGCACGATGCCGACGTCGCGGCGATCGCAGCGAACCAAACCGTGATCCGCCTGCTCGGCGATCTCTACGGCCGTTCCGCATTTCCGTTCCAGACCCTGAACTTCCCGGTCGGCTCGCAGCAGCACTATCACTCCGACGCGGTGCATTTCTCGTCGGTGCCCGAACGCTTCATGTGCGGTGTCTGGCTCGCGCTCGAGGACGTCCACGAAGACGCCGGCCCGCTCGTCTACTACCCGGGCTCGCATCGCTGGCCGATCGTCTACAACGACCAGATCGGCGTTCGCATCGCCGGCACGACGACGAGCCGCGACCAGACCATGTACGAGCCCTACTGGCGCGCGATGGTGGAGACGAGCGGCGCAAGGCCGCGGCATTTCCTGCCCAAGAAAGGCGAGGCGCTGATCTGGTCGGCGAATCTGCTGCACGGCGGCGCGCCGCAGCGCGACCCGACGCGCACGCGCTGGTCGCAGGTCACGCACTATTTCTTCGCCGACTGCTGCTACACCACGCCGATGCTGTCCGACACGGCGATCGGCCGTCCGTTCGTCCGCGAGATGGTCGACATCGCGAGCGGACGCCACGTCCCCAACGTGTATGTCGACGTGCCGCTGTCGGACGTCGAGCGGCTCGCCGCCGATCCGGCTCCGCCGCCGGACTTCGATGCGGATCGCTATCTCGCGCTGAATCCCGATGTGGCCGCCGCCGTGGCGCGGCGCGCGACGACGGCGATCGACCACTATCGTCTCCACGGCGTCAAGGAAGGACGGCGTTACCGCTGAGACGCGGGAATCGCGCCGCCGTCGCGGCGGCGCGATCGGTCTTTCAGGAACGCTTGTCCAGCCAGTCGTGGATCGCCGGCGGCACCTCGCGCTGCGCGCGGCCCGACACGTAGATGCCGATGTGGCCGCCCTTGAACGCGATCTGCGAGTAGTCGTCGCTGCCGGTCGCGTCCTTGAGCGCGCGCGAGGCTGCCGGCGGAACCAGATGGTCCTGCTCGGCGAAGATGTTCAGCACCGGCGCGCGCAGGTTCTTCAGGCTCACGTCCTTGTCGCCGATGCGCAGGCCGCCCTTGAGCAGCTTGTTGCCCTGGTAGAAGTCCTTGATGAACTGGCGGAACGCTTCGCCGGCCTGGTCGGGCGAGTCGAAGATCCACTTTTCCATGCGCAGGAAATTTTCCAGCTCGGTCTTGTTGTCGAGGATGTCGACGAGACCGACGTACTTCTGCTGGTTGAGGCGCATGGGCTTCAACGTGAGGTAGCAGTAGTTCATGAGATCGGCCGGCACGTTGCCGAGCGTGTCGACGAACAGGTCGATGTCGAGCTCGCGCACCCAGTGCGACAGCATGTTGTCCGGCGTCTGGAAATCGACCGGCGTCACCATCGTGACGAGGTTCTTCACTTTTTCCGGATAGATCGACGCGAAGCACAGCGAGAACGCGCCGCCCTGGCAGATGCCGAGCAGGTTGATCGCGTCGATGCCGTGCGACTTGCGCAGGAAATCGACGCAGCGGCGCAGATAGCCGTTGATGTAGTCATCCAGCGTCAGGAACTTGTCGGAACCGTCGGGATAGCCCCAGTCGATCAGATAGACATCCTGTCCGAGCGCGAGCAGGTTCTTGACCAGCGAGCGGTCGTCCTGCAGGTCGACCATGTACGGCGTGTTGACGAGCGCGTAGCAGATCAGCAGCGGCGTCTTCGCGGTCGGCGCCTTGTCGCCCCTGAAACGGTACAAGGTGACTTTGTCGTCTTTGTAGACGGCCTCTTTCGGCGTGACGCCGAACGTGACCGGGTCGAGCGAGCGCAGCGTCTGCGCGCCGGCCGAGAGCTTCTGCTGCAGCTTCAGCGCTTCGTCGAGCGCCTTTTGCGGTTCGATGCGGATCGGGCCCATGGGAATCCTCAGCGCTTGGTCTTCTTGGTCGCGGCCGGCTTGGCCTCGGCGTCGGCGTTCGCGGCGGCCGGCTTCGCCGTACCGAGTTCGCGCTTGAGCGCGTCGATTTCGGCACGGAGGGCGGAGAGTTCGACGGCGACGTCGGCCGACGAGGCTTCCTTGGCGGCTTTCAGATGACGGCGCAGTTCCTGCACCGACTTCTCCACGCCCTTGAGTTCGCTGCGCGTCGGCATGCCGAGCTGGCGCGTCTGCTGCTCGACCTCGGTCTGGATCAGCGAGCGCACGCGCATCTGCGCATTGACCATCGCGCCGTAGGCCTTGCGGAACTCTTCCGACAGCGCGATCTCGGCATAGGCCTCTTCGGCGGCATCGATCCAGAGATCGTAGACGGCGCGCACCGAGTCGAGCTGGCGGCCCGGCTCCTCGCGTTCGGCGAGCTTGCTCTGGAAGCGTTCGAAACCCTGCTGACTCGATTTCAGGATCAGCGTGTTGTAGCGGTTGGTCTGTTCCTGGTAGTCGACGAGCGCCGCGCCGAGCTGCTGCCAGCGCTCCTGATGCTCGCGCGCGAGGCCGAACGCGGGCATGCCGAGGTTCGCGAGCAGTTCCTGCTTGAACGGGCCGGCGCCGCGGCCGAATTCGGCCATGAGCTGCTCGAAGCCTTTGGCGCCCTGGCCGGCCATGTCGCGGAAATTGGCGCCGAGTGGATTATTCCACAACGCCGGATCCATGCCGGGGATGTTGAAGCCGTTGCGCAGCGTTTCGGTCCAGGCCGCGGCGGAATCGGCGCCGCCGCCCTGCCCCAGCGAGCTTGAAAGCATGGACTGCATCAGCGCGACATAGGACTTGGCATTGGCGGTGACGCGATCGACGAGATCGCTCTGCGGACCCGACTGGCCGAACAGCTGCGCCCATTGTTCGAGGCCGGCCTGCCACGGCGCGGAGAAATCGGGCCGCCCGGCCGTCGGCGCCACGCCGTGCGACTGCCAGCCTTCCCAGTAGCGCTGCGCGAGTTTCTGCCATTGGGTGACCCAGTCTTGCGCTGAATTCGACATAGTGTCCTTCTCCAAAAAGCGGCCGGATGCTAACCCGGCGGCTTGCTGCATCGCAACAAAGCATGAGGTTCCTGAGCCTACCGCATCCGCATGACGCGGCGGCAGTGTTTTGACGCGGCGATTTCCTCCGGCCTGCACGCTCGATACTGCCGGAACGGCAAAAACCGCCGGGCTTGCGCCCGGCGGCCGCCCGGTCATGGGTGTCGCGTGACCGGTGCCGTCATGCTCACTTGCGCAGGAAGTCGAGCAGATCCTGATTGAGCCGGTCCTTGTGCGTGTCCGCCAGTCCGTGCGGCGCGCCCGGATAGACCAGCAGCTGCGCGCCGCGGATCAGCTTCGCCGATGCCTTGCCCGACGCGTCGATCGGCACGATCTGGTCGTCGTCGCCGTGGATCACGAGTGCCGGCACGTCGATCTTCTTCAGATCGTCGCGGAAGTCGGTCGCCGAGAACGCCGCGATCGAGTCGTAGGTGTTCTTGCTGCCGGCCTGCATGCCCTGCACCCAGAACGACTGGATCATGCCCTGGGACGGCTTCGCGCCCGGCCGGTTGAAGCCGAAGAACGGACCCGAGGCGATGTCGAGGTAGAGCTGCGAACGGTCCTTCAGCGATGCCTTGCGCAGGCCGTCGAAGACGTCCAGCGGCAGGCCGCCCGGATTCGATTCGGTCCTGAGCATCAGCGGCGGCACGGCACTCACCAGCACGACTTTCCCGACGCGGCCGGTGCCGTGGCGGCCGACGTAGCGCGCGACCTCGCCGCCGCCGGTCGAGAAGCCGACGAGAGTCACCTGCCTGAGATCGAGCGCCTCGATCACGGCGGCGAGATCGTCCGCGCAGTGATCCATGTCGTTGCCGTCCCAGGGCTGGCTCGACCGGCCGTGGCCGCGACGGTCGTGCGCGACGACGCGGTAGCCCTGCGCGGCCAGGAACTGCATCTGCGATTCCCAGCTGTCGGAGTTCAGCGGCCAGCCGTGGCTGAAGGTGACGACCGGGCCGTCCTTCGGACCCCAGTCCTTGTAGTAGAGCTGCACACCGTCGGACGTGGTGACATAACTGGCCGACTTCGCAGCCGGCGCGGACACGGCTTTCGACGGCTTGGCCGCAGCGGGTTTGACCGAAGGCGGCGCGGCGACGAGCGGCGCGGAAACCGCGAGGGTCAGCAGGGAAACCGTAAGCGTGCGGAGCAGTGCGTTCATGAGTATCTCCCGAGTGGTGGGTAAGAGCCGGTTGGCGGGAATGATTTTGCATGCGCGGCCGACACGAATTAGCATCAATCGTCCTTATAAATTGACCAAGAGTATCGATGGCCGACCGACTCGCTGCACTGCTGGCGCATTTCTCGATCAGGGCCGAGGTCTTTCACGCCGGAGCGCTCTGCGGCATCAACGACCTCGATCCGGCCGGAAGCGGCCAGCTGCACCTGATTCGCGAAGGCGCCGTCGACGTCATGCACGGCGGCGCCACGGCCGTGCGTGTCGAGCAACCCAGCCTGCTGCTGTACCCGCGCCCGCTCGCGCATCGCTTCGTGACCGACCCCGAGCGCGGCGCCGACTTCGCCTGCGCGCACCTGCGCTTCGACGGCGGTGCGTCGAATCCGATCGCGGCGGCGCTGCCCGCCTTCACCTGCCTCCCGCTGAGCGAATTGAGCGGTGCGCAGAGCGTGCTCGCGCTGCTGTTCGAGGAAGCGTTCGCGCACAACTGCGGCCGGCAGGCGATGCTCGACCGGCTCTTCGACGTCGTGCTGATCCAGGTCCTGCGGCATCTGATGGAAAGCGGACGGACACAGGCCGGCATGCTCGCCGGCCTGGCGCATCCCAGGCTGCGTCTCGCACTCGTGGCGATGCATGAGCAGCCCGCGCAGGACTGGTCGCTCGACGCGCTCGCCGCGCGCGCCGGCATGTCGCGCAGCGTGTTCGCGAACGCGTTCCGCGACGCCGTCGGCAGCACGCCGGGCACGTACCTGCAGCAGTGGCGCATCGGCCTCGCGCAGCGCGCGCTGCGTCAGGGGCGCGCGCTCAAGCTGATCGCCGGCGAGGTCGGCTACGGCAGCGAGGCGGCGCTGTCGCGGGCGTTCAAGGCGCAGTGCGGCGT
>NZ_DATIGT010000286.1:0-22066 GCF_035481375.1 Tahibacter sp. | reverse complement strand
CTGCTGCGCCTGTGCCTGCGCACCGCAGACCGGCGTGCACAGCGTGGCGAGCGTGATGTTGCAGCCGACCGGCGTGAACGTCGCCTGCGGCGAGGCCTGCTGCGCCTGTGCCTGCGCACCGCAGACCGGCGTGCACAGCGTGGCGAGCGTGATGTTGCAGCCGACCGGCGTGAACGTCGCCTGCGGCGACGGCGCATACGCGGCGGCCTGCGCGCCGCAGACCGGCGTACACAGCGTCGCGAGCGTGATGTTGCAGCCGACCGGTGTGAAGGTCGCCTGCGGATCGACACCTTGGTTGTACATGATTGCCCTCGTAGGTCTCGGGATGGATGGTTTGACGGCTGTTTTTCCGACGATCGGGCACACGCCGTCGCGAAAACGGCGGCCGGCCGTCCAGCGCCTGGATCGCGTGCGTCCCTGCGGCGATCCGCTTGCTTCCGTGCAGCAGCCGCACACGCGCGACGGCGCCGGCTGCGGGCGACGTCGGAAGGCTCCGCCGCACCGCCGGCATTTCGCCGGCGCGGCACGGCGCGTCCGTTCGCGGCGCCGCGAGCGGCACCGGTGATCGGTTCTGACTTGCCCCTGAAGCAACGGATCCGGCGGCGGCGGCGTGTGCGCCCGCCGGACCTGCCGGGCGCTGCGCGCCGCCTGCGGAAACTGCCGCCGGCAAGGACTGCGGACTCCCCGGCCGCTTTCGCGATGCGGAACGTCCGTCCCGGCCTGCGCCCTGACGGCGCTGCGGCTGCTGCGGCTGCTGCGGCTGCTGCGGGCGCAGTATGCACGCAAATGTAGATATATCTAGTAGTGGTTTTTAGTATATGTATTCAGCTCCGCTGAGCGCGGAGCGCGCCGGCACGACCGGCGGGCGCGACAAACGGCGATGATCGTCCGCCGCACTGAGTTGCGCTAAGGAAATTCATCGACAAAGGATCTTTTATGTCTGTTGGATATGTATACTCAGCAGCGCTGATCGGATCGCCCGCACGCACCGCCGCGATACGCGCCGGCGCGCCATCTGCGCCCGGGCACTCAGCGCTGCTGAGGAAATGCACGGATCGTGTCGACGCCTCGATTGCTACAGGAGCGTGACCGATGGACAGCCCGACTCCGCGGCGCGAACCCACCCTGCTGCCCGATCGCGTGCGCTACGCGCGACGCCTCGCCGGCCTGAGCCAGGCCGCGCTCGCCCGTGAAATCGGCATCGGCCCCAGCGCGGTCGCGCAATGGGAATTGCCGTCGGGCACGTCGCCGACGATGGAACATCTCGCGCATCTCGCCGTGCGCAGCGGCGTCGCATTCGAATGGCTCGCGACCGGCCGCGGCACGAGCCAGCCCGTCCCCGGTCCCGACGCGGCGAACGCACCGGAACACGACACCGCGGAAGAACGACTGATCGCGACGTTCCGCCGGCTCAGCCGCCGGCGCCGCGAAGCGCTGCTGCGCTGGCTCGAGGATTTTTCGTGAGAGATGCGATTCGTGCCGGTCGACGCGGCTTGCGCGCCTGCCGGGCGAATCGGATCGGGAGCCGCGCTGCGGGTCGACTTCCGAGGCAACACCATCCCCGCGCATGCCCGTCCGGCCCGTCGGACATTCAGGGCGGTCAGAGCCTGCGGCTCTGACCGTCCTTCACTTCCCTTGAAGGCGAGGGTTTGCCCCGCCCTGCTTTTGCGATTCCCTATTCCCTATTCCCGGCACCACGCCCTACCCGTCGAAATCCCCCGCAAAAATCGGATCCGCCGACGGCAGCCGCATCGGTCCGATGTAGCTGCGCCCCCAGACCAGTCCCGTGACGAAGACGGTGCGATCGATGCTGTTCCGCGTCTTGCCGCCGTGGAACCCGTTGAACCAGCGATCGCGGGGCCGAGTTCGCGCACCGGGCGGATCTGGGTCTCGTCATGAGCGGCCGCATGCAGCGGCAAGGTCCGCAGGACCACGCCGGTGCGCTCGAACGCGAGACGGCCGTCGAGCCAGAAGCGCACCGCGCCGTCGGCGAGATAGCCCGGCGCACCGGCGTGGCCGGGAATCCGACATGGAGAATGGGAGAATCGGTAAAAGGCCACGCGCGTGCGCGACGTGCGGGTCACGGATGGCTACCGGGACGAAACTCCGGCGCAGCGGCGCTCGGCAATGCCGATCCCGGCTCCCCGTTCCCGATTGCCGGCCCGACACGGCCGGAATGCGCTGCCCTCGATCCCGTGCTTCTTGAGGAGCTTGCCGAGCTGCCGCCGCTCGGTGCGGCACACCCGCGCGGCGAGGCTCACGTTGCCGCCGCGCGCGCCTGCGGCAATCTGTCGCCACCGCGGCGATTGCGCCGCGGCCTGCGCTACCGTCGCGTCACGTCGCCTCCGGAGATTCCGATGCAAACGCCAGCGCTGACGGCCGGCCTTCTTCTCGTCCTGACCGGCCTCGTGCACTCGGTGCTCGGCGAGATCCTCATTTTCCGCCAGGTGCGCGAGCGCGGCATCGTTCCGACGCGCGCACCGTCGCCGCTGAAGGAACGCCATCTGCGCATCCTCTGGGCGACCTGGCACGTCGTCACGCTGCTGGGCTGGGGCTTCGCCGCGCTGCTGCTGCGCATCGGCGCGCAACCCGACGCGCCGCTCGCGACGCTGCTGCTGACCGTCACCGCCGCCACGAGCGGCGCCGCCGGCGTGCTCGTGCTGTTCGCGACGCGTGCGCGACATCCGGGCTGGATTGCGCTGACGCTGGCCGGAACGCTGGCGGGGATCGCTGCGGCGTCGTGAAGCCTCGCTCAGCAACGGCGAACCACGCCCGCTGCGCTGCGATCGTCGAGGCCGCACTGCGCGATCAGCGCAATCAGCCGCTCCACATCCGCAAAGCTGCTCGCCATCCCCACCGACGCCCGGATCGCGCCCGTCTCGTGGCCGCTGCAGGCGGACAGACGCTGGGGCGTGAAATCGTCGCCGAGCTCGTCGAGACACTGCGCGAGGCGTGCAGGCTCGCTGCGGAACGCGGCTTCGGACGCGCCGGGATTGCAGAAGCAGCCGCCGCGCACGGAGATGCCGGCGTCGCGCGCGGCGGCTTCGATCGCGGCATAGGGCAGCGCGCCGCCGTGCCGGTCGAGCACGTTGAAGGTCACCGCACAGCCGCGCGCGGCGCGGTGCGGCCGGCCGTAGAGACGTACGCGCGGCGCGCCGTCGGCGTGACGCAGCGCCGAGAGCCCGTCGAGCATGGCCGCGACCAGTGCCGCGTTGTGAACATCGACGCGACGCAGGCCGACCTCGCGCAACAGTGAGAATCCTGCAGGCAGTGCGGCAATGCCGAGAAAATCCGGCGTGCCGTCCTCGAAACCCTCGGCACCGGCGAGCAGGCGATGGCGGTCGGCCGCGACCGAGGCGAAGCGCACCGTGCCGCCGGCGAACCAGGGCCGATGCAGCTGCGCGAGCGCGTCGCGCCGCACAACGAGTGCGCCGAGACCGGTCGGATAGCCGAACAACTTGTAGAACGACAGCACCGTGAAATCGGCCGGGCAGTCGCGCAGATCCAGTGCATGGCCCGGCACGAAGGCCGCCGCGTCGAGCAGCACCTGAAAACCCTGCTCCCGCGCGTGCCGCACGAGCGACAGCGGATGCCGCACGCCCGAGAAATTCGATTGCGCCGGATACGCGAACAGCCCCGCCCCGCCGGCCGCCGCGGCGGCGATGCGCGCGTGCGGATCGTCGAGTTCGAGATCGGCGTTCAGCGGCAGCACCCGCACCGCCGCGCCGGCGCGCCGCGCGTATTCGCGCACGCCGTTGACCGAATTGTGGTTGTCGGCCGACAGCAAGAGGCCGCGCTGCGCGTCGAACCGATAGCTTTCGGCGACGAGCTTGATCGCCGCGCTGCAGTTCGCGGTGAAGCAGACCGCGTGCGTCGAAGCGTCGACACCGAAGAACTGCAGCACGTCCTCACGCGCACGCTCGATCGCGGCGGTGCTCGCGCGCGCCGTGGCGGATTCGGAATGCGGATTGCCGTAGATGCCGTCGTCGAGCAGTGCCGCATGCGCGCGCAGCTGCGAGGTGCCGTAGAGCGCGCTGCCGGTGTAGTCGAGATAGGCATGCCGCTGCGCATCGAGCCGCGCGAATTCGCGGCGGCGCAGCGCGGCGAAATCGTAGTCGTCATCGCGCGCACGCGACCGCGGCGCGACACGGCGGGAATCGTCGGTCACGGTCAGCATCCGCGGCGGCTCCTTGCGCGATCGATCGTTTCGCCGGGTTCGAGGCGGCGCGGCGTACCGCCGAAATAGCGGCTCAGCGCCGCACGCGTCTCGAATTCCTGCCGCCGGCGCGCGGAGGCATCGCTGCGCACGACCGGAAACAGCACGTCCGCATGCCAGGCGCGCAGTCCGCCGCGCAGGCGCCGCGCGTTCGCGCCGACAGCGGTGCGCGCGCGATCCGCGGCGAGACCGTCGCCGTCGTCGTAGATGACGACGAGCGTCGCCGCAGCGACACGCGCGGCGTCCGCCTCGTGCAACGGCAACGCGCCGGGCAGGCGCTCTTCGCGCACAGCGGCATCGCGGCGTGCATCGAGCACGAGCAATCCGGGCTCCGCATCGCGCAATCGCTGCGCAAGATCGACGGCCGCGATCTCGTCGTGCGCGAGTCGCGGCTGCGGACTGCCGGCGATCGCCGCCAGCGCACCGGAGGCCAGTGCGAGCGCGATGAGGACGCCGCGGACGCGCGCGCTCATGCGAACGTACGTGCTCATGCGAATCTCCGCTCGATGCGTTCGGCCGCGACGAACGCGAGCAGCGCGACGGCGACGACGATCGCGACGACGGCGCCGTAAGGCAGGTCGAGCAGTTCCGGCAAGGTCCAGGCGCCGCGTGCGGTGCTCTCGTAGAAACCCGGCCAGCGCGCGAGCAGCAGACCGCAGCCGAGCATGCCGCCGAACAGGCCGAGCAGCACGAAGGCGCCGTCGATGCGCCCGGTCGCCGCGGCGACGCAGGCCGTGCCGGGACACAGTCCCGCGGCGATCAGCCCCGCGCCGAACACGAAGCCGCCGACACATTGCGGCAGCAGCCAGGTCGGCGGCACGTAGAGCGCCTGCAGATCGAGTACGCCCGCGCGGCTCAGCCAGAACACGCCGAGCATCGCGACGAGCAGCGCGCTGAACATCACCTTGAGCACCCGCAGATCGCGGCCGTAGAACTGCGCGACGAGCCGTCGCGCACTGCCGAGTCCTGCGCGTTCGAGCGCGAAACCGAAACCGATGCCGACGACGAGCGCGACGGCGAGCGTCGCCGACAGCGGCGCGCTTTCGGTCAGCAGCGGCGCGTTCATGCCCACACCTTGCGCAGCAGCGGCGCGAGCGCATACGCGCTCGCGAACGCGGCGCCGAGGAAGGTCCAGCCGCCGACGCCGAGCAGCGCACCGCCGGTCAGCGCCTGGCCGCTGGTGCAGCCACGCGCGAACACGGCGCCGGCGGCCATGAGCGCGCCGCCGCCGAACGCGAACGCAAGCCGCTGCGTGCGCGACACCGACGGCGGGCGCTCGACCGCAACGCGCAGACGTCCAGCCAGCGCCGCCGAAGCGGCCGCGCCGATCAGCACGCCGATCAGTTCGATGCTGAGCCATTCGAGCCACGGTCCGGGTTCGCCGAGGTAGTGCGCGAACAGCGGACTCGCCGCAGCCTGTTCCGGCGCGACCAGTGCGACCGCACCGGCCGCAGTGCTCGCGAACGCGCCCGATGCGCCGAGGCCGCGGCCGACGAGAACGAACGCCGCGAGCAGCACGAGCCCGAGCGCGGCGCCCGCGAGGTAGGGGTCGGCGTAATCGCGCGGCGTGCGCGCGGGGTTCACGGCGTGCTCCGCGCGCCGCGGCTTTCGGCCGGATTGTTCGTGTCGTGCGACCAGTCCTGGAACGAGCCGTCGTAGAGCTTGACCGGATGGCCGAGCAGACGCGCCGCGAACAGCATCGCCGTCGCCTGCTGACCGACGTGGCAGTAGCCGACCACCGTATCTCCGGGTTTCACGCCGGCCTGCTCGAACAGCGTCTTCAGCTCGGCCGTCGAGCGCCAGCGCAGGTCGTCGCCGGTCACGCTCGTGAACGGAATGCTGCGCGCGCCCTTGATGTGCCCCTTGAAATGCGTGTGGCCGTGCGCGCCGCCGATATCGGTGCCGTCGTAGAACACCGCGGCGCGGCCGTCGACGACGGCGATGCCCGGCGCATCGAGATGGCTGCGCACATAGTCCGCCTCGACGACCAGCGGCAGTGTCTTCAGCGCGGCCAGCACGCCGGTCTTCGCTGCAGGCACGTCGCGCGTCACTGCACCGCCCTGCTTCACCCAGGCGCCCATGCCGCCGTCGAGCAGGCTCGTGCGCGCGCCGAGTCCGGCGTACTGCAGCGTGAACACGACGCGCGTGCTCGGGCTGACCCAGTCCTTGCCGTAGTAGACGACGATGCGTGAATCGTCGGAGATGCCGAGCTTCTGCAAGCGCGCGCGCAGGTCGTCGTCGGACGGCATTTCGAGCATGCGTCCCTCGCGCGTGTGTTCCGACACCGAGATGTCGTCCAGCGTGACGAAGCGCGCGCCGGGGATGTGCGACTTTTTGTATTCGCCGTCGTCGCCGACATGCAGCAGCACGAGGTTCGCGTCGTCCAGATGCGCGGCGAGCCAGGCCGCGTCGACGAGCAGTTCGTCGCGCGGATCGGCAGCGGCCTGCGTGGCCGCGGCGCCCAGAAGGATAGAAAAGCAGATGTGCAGCAATCGATTCGGCGACATGACAGACCTCCCGTGACGAGGAGGCCAGGATGCGTCCGGCACGCGGTCGGCGACAGCGATTGGCAGCGGACGGGAACCGCGATGCAGCGAACGGGAATCGTAGGGCGGAAGTGGAAATCGCTCTGACGATTCCCGATTGACGTTTCCCGATCTCGACTCCCAGTTCCCCCTCCCTGCTCAACGGCGCACGCCGAGCTGCGCGAAGCGCGCCTCGAACTCGCGCCGGCGGTTGCGGCTCAGGCGCACGGTCGTGCCGTCGGCGAGCTTCAGCTCGCAGTCGCCGCGAAACAGCGGATGGATCTCGCGCACGCGCGCGAGATTGACGATCGCCGAGCGGTGTACGCGGAAGAACAGCTGCGGATCGAGCTGGCGCTCGATCTCGTCCATGGTGTCGCGCAGCAGATGGCTCGTGCCGCCGCAGTGCAGGCAGATGTAGTAGTCGGCCGCCTCGATCCAGTCGACCTGGCCGGCCTCGACGACGACGGTCTTGTCGCGCGCCGGCACGAGGAAGCGCGTGCGCGGCGACTGCTGCGCGCGCAGGAGTTCGGCGATGCGCGCGTCGAGTTCGCCGCGCCGGTGCGTGCGCGCCTGCGTCTTGGCGCGCGCGAGCGCGCTCGCGAAGCGCGCGTCGCTGAAAGGCTTGAGCAGATAGTCGAGCGCGTGCACGTCGAACGCGCGCAGTGCGTAGCGGTCGTAGGCCGTGACGAACACGATGGCCGGCACGGCGTCGGCGCCGATGAGTTCGAGCAGCGCGAAGCCGTCGACTTCGGGCATCTGGATGTCGAGAAAGACAATGTCCGGACGCAGCCGCGCAACCAGCGCGACGGCGTCGACGCCGCTGGCCTGGCCGACGACCTCGATCTCCGGATCGCCGCCCAGCAGCGCCTCGACGTTCGCGCGCGCGAGCGGCTCGTCGTCGACGATCAGCACCTTGAGACACGTCGTCCCGGCCGCGCTCACCGCGCGGTTTCCCAGGGCAGATCGAGCGTCGCGAGCACGCCGCCGTCGACTGCGGCGAGGCGGAACGCGGCCGACTCGCCGTACAGCGCGCGCAGGCGTTCGCGGGTATTGCGGATGCCGATGCCTTCGACGATGTCGGACGCGAGCGCGCCGCTGTTGCGGATGCGCAGCTGCAGACGCTCGCCGGCGCGGCTGGCCTCGATCGACACGCTGCCGGGCCCCGCGAGCTTCGCAATGCCGTGACGCGCCGCGTTCTCGGCGAGCGGCTGCAGGATCAGGTTCGGCACGAGCGCGCGGCCCGCTTCCGCGTCGATCGCGATCGTGCAGGTCAGCCGGTCGGAGAAGCGCACCATCTCGATGTCGAGATAGCGCTCGAGCATCGTGATTTCCTCGGCCAGCGGCACGCGCTGGCGCTCGGCCTGGTCGAGCGAATAGCGCAGCAGGTCGGCGAGCCCGGCGATCATCGTAACCGCCTGGTCGTTGCGCTGGCTGCGTACGAGACCGGCAATCGCATTGAGCGTGTTGAACAGGAAATGCGGCCGCAGCTGCAGCTCGAGCGCGTGCAGCTTCGCATCGCCCAGCGAGCGTTCGAGCTGCGCGGCGCGCAGCGCGCGCTCGTGGTAGCGCTGGTAGTACTCGAACGCGAGGACGCTGCCGAGGATCAGGCAATAGAGGATCCAGTTCAGCGGCACGTGCGCGAACAGGAAGGTGGTCAGATCGAGCTCGGCCCAGGTCGAGGTCATCCGGTCGTAGGGCCGCATCCAGAGCATGACGGCGATCTCGAACAGCGAGTGCAGCACGGCGATGACATTGGCCGCCACGACATGGATCGCGATCACGCGCGCGGGGAATCCGTGGTCCGGAAACCGCCGCGTCAGCCGCAGGATCACGTAGGTCGGCACGATCCAGGCCGACCAGACGATGATGAAAAAACTCAGCAGCCACGGCACGGAATGTCCGTGATCGAGCATGCTGATCCACACGAGGATGCCGGTGACGACGCCGAACAGGATCCAGAACGACGCGGCGATGAGCAGGAAATGGCGGGTTTTCACGCGCGGAGTGTGCCGCAATTGCCGCGGCGGTTGAGCGATCGTGCAGCCAACGGGATCGGAGTGGCGGCGAACGGGAAGGCCGGCTACCACCCGGACTGGCTGTGCCAGCTCACGTCCTGGGCGAACTCGCCGTCCGCTCTGGCCTGCGGCGTGGACCGGGCTTCGGCGTTGCAGGCTGCACAGACGGCATCGTAGTTGCCGCGCCGAGGGTGACCGTAGCGGTTGTGCCCGAACGAATACACCCAGCGCACGTGCCTTCCACCGTCTACAAGTACGCCCGTCGTCTGCGCACTCCAGTACGCGCCGGCACCATGGTGATAGGCCACGACGCCGACGATCCTGCCTGCGGGCAGGCGCGGTATGCGGTCGAACGGACAATCGCCCGGCAGAATCATGATCTGGTCTCGCCCGTCGCGTTCGCGCTTGATCAACGTAACGGCCAGGCCGGAAAGGTTCCTGTCCTTGTCCGGCCTGTCGGGGTCGAACGCGCCGCACTTGCGGATCTGGCTCGGCCGGCACATCCGCGCCATCGTCCGGCCGATCCTGAAATTCATCGAGCGATTCGACGAACGCGAAATACCGTTCGGCGGCAACCGCCGCTTTCTCGCCCTCACTTCCCGGCATGGCAATGCTCTCCGGCCCGACGTGACGACAGCTTCGGGATCGCAATAGTCAACAGTGCATTTTGTGCGCACGATCTCTCATTGCGCGGACGATACCGCGCCTGCATGCCTCATCCCCTCAGGCCACTACCCGCCCCCGCTTCCGCGGCCCCAGCGCGCCGGCCGACGCCGCCTTCAGAATGCGCCGGAACGTCGGACATTCCATATGGCTCGCCGCGCGGCAGGCGGCGGCGTGGCGCAGGCCGTCGCGCATGACGCGCAGTTGCCGGATCGTTTCGTCGAGCGCGTCGGCCTTGCGGACCAGCAGCTGCCGGTCGATGCGCGGCGTGCCGTCGGGCGCGAACAGGCCGGCCATTTCGTCGAGCGAGAAGCCGGCGGCGCGACCGAGCGCGATCAGCGCGAGGCGGTCGAGCACGCCGGCGTCGAATACGCGGCGCAGGCCGCGCCGGCCGATCGACGCGATCAGGCCTTTTTCCTCGTAGTAGCGCAAGGTGGAGGACGGCAGTCCACTGCGTTTGCCGAGTTCGACGATATCGAGTTCGCCCATGCGCTTGACCTCAAGTCGACTTCAAGTGGCAGAGTGCCGTCTCCGCCGCATTCCGGCAAGCCGGGAACCACTCATGCATACCACCGACACGAGCGCCGGCACGACTGCCGACGAGCAGACGCGGCTCTGGAACGGCCCTGCCGGCCAGGCCTGGGTCGACCTGCAGGATCCGCTCGACCGCCTGTTCCTGCCGTTCCAGCGCGAACTCGTCGACGCGGTCGCGCGTGCCGGCGCGACGCGCGTGCTCGACGTGGGCTGCGGCACCGGCGCGACCACGCTCGCGATCGCGCGACACCTCGGTACGGCGGGCCACTGCACGGGTATCGATATCTCCGAACCGATGACCGCGCTGGCGCGCGCCCGCGCCGCCGGGCAGCGCGCGAACGCCGACTTCGTCTGTGCGAACGCACAGACGCACGCCTTCGCGCCGGCGGCGTTCGACGCGATCGTGTCGCGCTTCGGCCTGATGTTCTTCGACGATCCGGTGCGCGCATTCGCGAACCTGCGCGCGGCTGCGACGGCCGGCGCGCTGCTCCACGGCATCGTCTGGCGCAGCGTCGCGGAGAACCCGTTCATGGTCGCGGCCGAGCGCGCCGCGGCTCCGCTGCTGCCGAATCTGCCGCAGCGGCAGCCCGACGCGCCCGGCCAGTTCGCGTTCGCCGACGCCACGCGCGTGACCGGCATCCTCGAACGCGCCGGCTGGCGCGAGATCGCGATCACGCGGCTCGACGTCGACTGCGAACTGCCGGCCAGCGACCTCGAACGCTACATGACGCGGCTCGGTCCGGTCGGCCTCGTGCTGCAGCAGGCCGATGCGCAACTGCGCGAGCGCGTCGTCGAGGCCGTGCGCGCGGCGTTCGCGCCTCATGTTCACGGCGAGGTCGTGCGCTTCACGGCGGCCTGCTGGACCATCGTTGCGCGCGGGCTTGCATGAGGAAGGAGCGAGAGGCGTGAGAAAAGCGTGTCCAACGCCGCAGCGAGGCTTTCTGTAACCGCGCGCGATAAATCGCCGGCCCGATTGAGATAAATTGCCGAGCCCGTGCGTTGCACGGGCCGCAACGAAATGCCGGCAGGCGAAACCGTGCGGCGCTGGTGAACGGGACCGTCAGGCAGCCTCCCTATGCTCATAGAACGGCCTGTGGCGATCGTCTAGTAGCCCGAACAGCTCCTCGGGGCTCCGGCCCTGGGGAGTCAGCCAAGCGTCAATGTGCTCTGCCTTGAGCGGGATCGGGCACCGGTCGTGGCCAGCAGCAGCGACCTCCGGCGGGGGCTCGTCGGTGATGAACGCAAACGATGTCAGCTCCTCGCCGCCCGTCCCGCGCCAGGTCGACCAGAGACAGGCAACCAGCATGTCGCTGTGGTCCGCTGGTTCGAACTCAAGAATGACGTCCCGGCCACCTCGATCCACATGCTCGTAGAAGCGCTGCGCAGCGACCACTCCATGCGTGACGCCGAACACTCCGCGCCAGGTTGTGGCCAAGCTATCTCGGCGGGCGTTGTACGCCCCTTGGCGATCACGGTCCCATTCTGGCGTCGCATAGAAGGGTCGCAGCAGATATCGCATCGGCCGCACGAGGCGCTTGCCGTCGGCGATCACCATCACTGGCGCGTAGTGACGCGAAAAGATGCGGCAATCACTCGCGCTGGGGCTCGTGCGCGAGAGATCGGCCAAGCTTACCTGCGCATCGTGAATCTTCTTGGTGGCCACGCGCACGTCGTTCGCGGCGGACTTCGTGGGCTTGATCGCCAGCTTCGCCGACGCGGACTCAAGTCTCGCAGTTTGCACGGCGATCACCTCGCGTAGCCGAGCTTCCTCGGCCGGCCGACGCTGGTTGATTGCCGTAAGAATCTCGAACTCGTCGGGCGACCTGGGCCGCGCGACCGCAGCATCCATTCCGCGGGGAATGATTACTCCACCCTTCTCGCCGCGAATCTTGTACAGGCGAACGAACTCCTTTATCGAGATGTCCGCACCGAACGCGCCCACGTACTTATAGTAGTCCTGCCAAACCATCGCCGAATAGCACATCGTGGCCCCTCGCTGCCGGCACTAACCGAAGCGATACACCGGCGCGCTGACCGCCTGCAAGCGTTCAACGACTTGGCGCCCGGTGTAGATCGGATCTGGAAAGAACACCTCGTCGAACCACGCGTATTCCGTGACCTCGATCACTTCATCTTGGTCACGCAGAACAAACGTGGGCATCAGACCGAGTTGAGCAGCGGCTGCTAGCCGGTGAGACCCTTCAAGGGCGGCTAGGTAGGTCCCGCAGTCGATCGCCTCGATAGTCGGCGGCCCCATCTGCTGCATCTCCGCTACGACTCGCGCGAGATGCGTTGGATCTGGCTCATGCAGCGCACGCACTAGCATTGGGAACCTCCTCGCGCGGAACGGCAAATAGCCCCGCGTAGTGACACGTGCCGCAACGCGCACCAGCGCAGTTTGGGCATTCCCAGAAGACCCACTCAGAGCGATGCCGGAATTGGCCCTGACCGCAGTGGTAACAACGAATTCCCGGCTCGCTTGGGCTGCCCGCCTGACACAGGGTGCAGCAAAACCGGCCGCAAGAGTCGCATGCGCCGGCAGGTCCAAAATGGTTTCGACGGTAGCGGGCCATCGCCGCATCATAGGCGTCACCGTCTCATACGCCGATTCAGGTCGGCGTGAACGCCAAGCGCGGGCCGATGCTGCGACGCAGCGCCAACTCGTCGTGCCAGCTAGAGCGGCTATCCGGAGCGAATGATCAGCTCGCCCGCGGACTTTGCCCTGTGCGCACCGCCCGGCGTGTAGTTGATCGCGACCGTCGACATCCGCAAACCTCGAAATAGCCGACGCACGTCGACGTGGTCGTTGATAGTAAGCACCGCGTTTCCCTTGAGGCTGCGCATGACCTCGGCGAGCTGCTCGTACTCGGACCACGGAAACGGCACACCGTAGCCCTGCGTTTGCCAGTACGGCGGGTCGAGGAAGAACAGCGTGTGCGGCCGGTCGTAGCGCTCGACGCACTCGCGCCACGGAAGGCACTCGATCGTGACGCGAGCCAGCCGCAGATGCACGGCCGACAGCTCCTCCTCGATGCGCAGCAGATTGAGTCGCGAGCCGGCTGTTGTGGACGTGCCGAACGAACGGCCGCTGACCTTGCCGCCGAACGCGAGCGTCTGTAGGTAGTAGAACCGCGCCGCGCGCTGCACGTCCGTCAACGTGTCGATGTGCTGTAGCTGGGCCCAGCGAAACATCTCGCGGCTCGTGAGCGCCCAGCGATACTGGCGCACGAATTCATCGAGGTGATTCGCGACTACGCGATAAAGCGTGACGAGGTCGCGATTGACGTCGTTGAGAACCTCGGCCTTTGCCGGCGCCGTCCGCGCGAGGAGCACGGCGGCGCCGCCGGCAAAGGCCTCGACGTAACAAGAGTGATCCACGTTTTCAACGAGCGGGAGAAGGTGCTTCAGGAGCCGGCGCTTTCCGCCTGGCCACGCGAACAACGGTGCAGTCATGCTCTCTCCGGAACTGAGATCCGTGCTTCGTAGTCTCTCCCTCGCCACGCGTGGCAGGGAGCCTTGCTCGATCTACGGGTCAGTTCCGTGGTCGGGGGTCTGCAAGTGCGTCAACACGTGCAGACCGCTCCGTCTTGCTGGTCAACGCTCTTCGATCGCCGAGATCGCGGATGACCACAAATCACCGCTCTTGTGGATGATGCGCGGCACGGCAACGAGCCGGCCGTAGATTGCCGTACGACGCACCCAGATCGGCGATATGGTGCGGCCGACGACTAGCACCTCGCCGGTGATGCCGGCCGCGATCTGCAGGTCGTTGACGCTCGGTACATTGGCCGCTTCCGTGGCGCCCTCGGCAAAGCCCCACGCGATATCGGTCGGAATCCCATCCAGCGGCAGATCGATCTGCCGCACGCGCACGCCGAGATCCTCGTACGCCTGCAGCGCTTTCGACTGATCGACGCGGCCGGTATCGATGACCTGCATCGACCATCCCGCATCGACGCCGTCGGGCAGCACGATCGCGTCGCCGGCCCACAGGCGCGCCGCCTCGGTGTACTCGGCGCCGAATGCATCCCACTCGGCGACGATGAGCAGTTCGTCGACCATCGGCCGACTGCCGTCAGGGCCGATCGGCATCGTAGCGACCAGGTTGTACGGCAAGCCGGGAACACCGGCGTCCTGGTTGTCGGCCACTGCGATGGGCTCGACCCAGGTGCCGGCGATGCGCGCGTTCACCGTCATGTTCGCGATGTGATTCGCCGCGCGGAAATTGCAGCCGAGCAGAGCAACGACAGCGAGCGGCTTCGCCTCCGCGAACGTTACGTGCAGCGCCACCGAACCGGGAAGCCCAACACTTTCCCACCGCGCCACGGTTGACGACTGCCGGACACGCAGATTCGAGAGCGGATACGCCTCGATCTCCGTGTAGTCGCCGGTCTCGAACGCGATCGTCGTAGCCGGGTCGTCGATCCAATTCCGCGTGTTGTAGCTGACCAATGCGCGCATCATGTTGAATCCTCGTCAGGGAACCAGACAAGCAGCCGAACGACATTCGCCCAGAACGAGCTACGTACGCGCCGCGCGCGGCCGTAGCGGCCCGCCTGCAGTTCTTCGATGTCGTCCCACTGCAGGAACACTTCCTGGAATGGCTCGGCGTCGTCGGCCTCTGACGCCGATAAGATCGCATCGCATTCGAAGAAGTCCGGTGACCCGCGACACAGCGAGACCGCGCGCGACGCTTCGGCCTGGATGTCCGCACTTTCCTGCAGCAGCGTCTCTTTCGGCTCTGCGCCATCGGCGTACTTGCGCTGCTCGTCGACCACGGCAGTGGAGGTCGCAAGCGATACCGAAGCCGGCAGGCCCGAGCGTTCGATTAGGAAAACGGCTTTCAGCTCGGCAATCTCGGCCGGCGTTGCTGTCGAGTAGATATCGCTGTCGCTATGTGGCGTGTAGTTGCGCTTGCCGGCAAGTCGCGTCGTGAATCCACGCGCCTCGTCGTACACGCGGCGCGGCGGGCTGATCAGGTTGTGCTTTCCGAGCCGAATGGTCGCGTTGCCTGTCGGCGGTTCGAGGCGTCCAACACTGACGAGGCCTGAGCGCTTCGCGAACGCGGAACCGGTCCATCCGTCGAGCGTCAGCCGCACGAGCGCCTGGATGTTCGGCGTTCCGAAATGCGCGAGTCGCCGCGGTCGATGCGTCGCTGCGTTGAGCGCGTCGATCGACGTCCAGTCGATGCTGTCGAAATCAATGCCGCCGCGCGTCACGAACAGGTAGTGCAGCCAGTCGGGCAGATACTCGATCAGGCGAACGTGATAGAGCGCCACGCTGCGGATCGTCACGTCGCAGGCGGTACCGCCCAGCACGAACTGCGTGCTGCCGACGTCGGCCTGGAACGTGTAGACGTATGCTCCGACCTGATCGATCAGCACCGGCCGATCGACGTCGCTGCCGGCGTAGAGCGCCCCATCCGTGACGTCGACGACGTCGACGTGCAGCTCGTACCACTCGCCCTCGACGAGCACGCCCTTGCCGATCGTGACTTCGAGCACCGTCGACACGAACTGGAGCGCGTCGCCGACGCCGGGCCCGACGCGATTGTTCGGACCGCCCTCGCCGGACACGACCCAGCCGAGCGGATCGTCGTCGTAGCTGCCGCTTACCCAATCGCCGAACGTGCCGCCGTTGCTGTCGTCGATCAGCGTCTCTATCCGCCGCATCGCGCCGCGCGGGTGACACGTCGTTTTCCCGTCGGGCGCGAACGTCAGTTGGAATCCGGTCCGCGCGGGCATGTACTGCCAATCCGCGGGGTACGAATGCACCTGGCCCTTGTCGAATATGGCGTCAATCGAAAACAGCGCACGGTCGTGCAGGTCGTACGTGTACGCCGTCGGGCCGGTCGTGACCACGCTGAGCTGCGCGCCCTCGACATACTGCGGGCGACCCAACGCGACCGGCTTCGCGCGATGGATCATCTGCGGATTGCCGATCGTCTCGGGGTACAGCTCATCTTGCATCGGCCGATCGAGCCGCGCGAGTTCGTCCGTCAGTGTCAGCACTAGCCGCTGTGGCATGCCGTCGTTGGCTTTCTCGACCCGACACCGCGTCCACTCGCTCCAGGTATCGCCGGCCGGCGTGCGAAATCCGCGATCAATGACGACAGTGGCATCGCGCCAGAGCAGATCACGCCACCAGCTCACGGCGCGATCAAGCACGAGCGTCAGCTCGCCCCGGCTGCTGCGTGTCTGACCGCCCCATACCCAGCACGATCCTTCGCGCTCGATATCCACGTCGGAATCCGCCGCGATGCGCGCCTGGTACGGCTGCTCGGGCGGATCGTCGCCGATAGCGGTGTTTACCGCGTGGCTGCTGACATAGAGCGAAATCGTCTCGACCGGCACGGTGTAGACGCCCGCGCGCACGCCCGGCGGAACGGCATACATAAACCCGAGTTGCCCAAAGTTCGCTGTGACCGATGCGTTGCCGAATAGCGCTGCAGCCGGATACCACACCGCGTACGTGTTGGACGGATTCGCGGTGACCGTCTGCCACGCGCCGCTGCCGATTGCGATGCGATAGACGCCGGCATCGGCGTCGAGCCAATGCCGGATGACGACGCCGGTCGTGAGCGACGCGAGGTCGAGGATCTTGATGCCGTCGCGCCAGAAATCGCCTAGCTTGTCAGGCCCAGCGGTCTGGCCGGACGTCGAGCCGAGCCGCACATTCAGCGGCGCCGTGAGCAGCTCGATGCCGGCAGCCACATCGGTTGCGCCACCGAATGTATACAACGTTTCCCAGTAGTGCTGATCGCTCGCGATCGGCAGCGTCGCGCGAATGCCCTGCCAGCTCGACACGACACCGCTCGCGAGCAGGTTACCCGAGCTGAGTCCGATCGAGCCGTGGCGATCGGCCGGCGACCAGGTCGCGTAGACGCGTTCGCCGCGCCGCCGCGGCATTAGCTTCGCGCGCATGATGCGCTGCGGGCTAAGCACCGCGTGACCTCGTCCCTACAGCAGACTCGATCTTGCGGCCGATCTCGGCGTTGTTCTGACGATCGGCCTTGCCTTCTTCGCGCACGGCGTTGGCCACCTTCGTGCCGTTCTCGCGCAGCTCGGCCTTCAGCGCGGCCATCTCCGCGCGCAGCGCACGCAGCTCGTCGACGACACCGGCGTCGTCGTTGGCCGCGCCGCGCCCGACGTTGACGCTGATGCCATAGCGGCGAAGGAATCGCGACGTGCCCGGATCGATGATCATCTCGTCGCGATGGATCATCGCGGCCATGTCGTACGGAACGCTCGCCGTGCCGACCGCGAAACCCGGCAATCCCTGGCCAGCGCCGAGGCGGCGGATGTAGTCACGCACCTCGCGCATCACGCGCACCTGGTCCTGTGCGTACTGGTAGATGCCGTCCAGGTAGTCGAGCTGGTCCAGTGCGCTCGACGGGAACACGTTCTGTAGATACGGCGCTAGGCGATTGCGGATGTCGGCCGGCAATGCGTTGGTCGCATCTTCGAGCAGGCCGATCGCCGCATTCGCGTCGGCCTCGCTGGTCGCGTTGGTGATCGCCTGCAGTAGCGGCCGCAACTGATCGCGCTGCGCGGCCGGAAGATCGTCGATCGTGCTGGCCAGCGACTGGTTGAGCAGAGACTGTGCGTTGCTCAAGTCGCCGAGGTCGACACCGACGCTCTGCGACAGCTCGCCGAGGTCAACGCCGAGGCGTTGCGCAAGCTGCGCGAGCGACTGCGTGCTCTCCACCGTCAGGTTGTTGAGGTCAATGCCCAGTTGCGACGTTAGATCAAGCACGCCGGCCGACAAGTCGGTCAGATTGAGACCCAGCGCTTGCGTGATCTCGGTCAGGCTCAAGCCGAGCGAGCCGGCCAGCGCGGTCAACGATTCGAGTTGAACACCGGTCAGGTTGTCGAAATCGATACCGAGCTGCGTCGTCAACTCGCGAATACCGCCGCCGAGACTCGTCAGCTCCAGGCCGAGACCTTGCGTCAGCTCGTTGAGGCTCAGGCCGAGCGTGCGGGCCAGCTCGGCGAGAATCGTGACCGACTGGCCCGTGATGTTCTGTAGGTTGACGCCGAGGTTACGCGCGAGGTCTTCCAGCTCGTAGCCCATCGAGTCCATGAGTTCGAGGACCGGCACGCGTAGCGCGCCAGCAAGGTCGCCCAGGTGCTGTGCGAGCTGCTGCGCGAGTTCCGCGCGATGGGCCGCTTCCTGCTGCGCGACGCGGATATCGCGCTGGTCGAGGTAGTCCGTCGTAAGTCCGCCGCCGCTCGTGCCGCCGCGGCCGGTCGTGCTCGGCGGCCCGACGGTCGGCCCTTGCGTGACGACTTGCTGCAGCAGATCACGCACCCAGTTCGAGCCGAACGGGCCGTCGCGGAAATCCACGCCCGACGTCGTCGAGCCGCGGAACAGACGCAGGTACGCCTCGGCCATTTGCGGTAGCTGCGCCGCCGCTTCGGCGTCGCCCGCCATTGCCCTGGCCTGCAGTTCCAGCAATTGCCGGCGCGCTTCGTCGATCTGCTCTTGCGCCGTGAGCCCTGACAGGTCGCCGAGCAGCTGCGCGTCCAGGTATTCCTGGATCGACTTGATGCTCGCCATCTGCCGCTCGTACAAATCATCGTTCGCCGCGGCGACCTCGTTGATCTGCTGCGCCATCGAAGAGCCCCACGACTGCGCCGTACTGGCGGCACCGCCGTTGTCGAGTTCGCGCAGCTGCTCGATGAGGCTCTGCGTCGACGACAGCAGGCGCGCGACGGCCTGTCGCACGCGCTGTTCGGCGACTTCATGCACGAGCGCCAGGTCGGACTCCGCGGCGGCCTGGCGGCCAGCGGCGACGGCCGCGGCGTTGAGCGACGCTTTGACCTGCTTTTCCCACGCGCGAATGCCGGCAATCTCGTTCGTGAAGTCGCTGCCGTAGAGTTCCGCGCGGAGGCCATCCACCGTGTTCTGGTAATCGGTCTGCGCCTGCTCGATCGCCGCGTTGTACTTCTCCTGCGCGTCCGTCGCCGCGGCGAGTGCTTCCGCCGCGCGCAGCCATTGGACTTTCGCCTCATCGCTGAGCGTCGGCAGCTGCTGCTCGAACAGCACGCGGAACTGCTCCATCGTCGTATCGCTACTCAGGCCGAGCCCTTCGAGCAGCGCATTGGAACTCTCACGCGTCGCGCCTGCGTTGAATTCCATGTTTTCGATCGGCGACAGGTATGCCTTGCGGAACTTGTCCATCAGCGATGCGATCGCGTCCTCGACCGTCGCAACCAGCTCGCTCACGCGCAACCATTCGACGATCTGCTCCGGCGTAAGCGTCGGCATCACGGCCTCGAACGCGGTGCGGAACTCGTCTTTCGACATCGGCTTGAGACCAAGGTCCGCGAGCTGCTCGTCGCGTGAACGCACCATCGCGTTGATGCGGTTCTGCGCCTGCTCGCCCGCGCTGTAGAACGAATTGAAGAAATTCGCGAACAGCTCCTGCGCCTCGTCGAGGCCGCCCGCGGCCTGCACGATGCCGTCGGCCAGTTGCGCGAACTTCTCGGGATCGGTCATGTCGACCGCGATACCGAGCTGCTCGAACACCTGCTGCATGACCTGCACTTCGGTCGCCACGCGCACGAGCGTTTCGCCTAAGCCCTCGCCAATCTGCTGGAATTGCGCAATGAAGGGCACGACGCTGCCGGCCAAGCCATCGAACAAGGCGGAAAACACCGCTTCGAGTTCGGCCTGCTGCTCCTCGGCCGTCAGTCCTTTGAGGCTGATCTTGATTTCTTCGACGCGGAACGCCGCGAGAGCGGCCTCGATTTCCGCGGGCAGCAGACCGAGCGCGAGCGCACCTTCGCGCACGGTGTCGACGATCGACTCGATGATGAGCTGGAACTGCGTGCCGAGTTCGTTGGAGACGTCCGCCGTGTTCGTATTCGTCCGCGTTGAACCGAATGCCCACGAGCGGCTTTGCACTTCCTGATAAGCCCGCACCGTGACGCCACGCAGGAGTTCGTCGAGCGAGCCACCGCTGATCGTCAGACCCTGGTCGGTCACGCGCGACGAACCGCCGAGGAAGCGTTGCGACAGGCTCGGAACACCGAGGCGTGTGCCGATCGACGCCTGTGAGAATTGCCGCGCTTGCGGCAGTGCGCCGAATTCAACGTCGCCGGCGCCGCGCGCGAGCTGCACGGCCGCAGCGCCGAGGGCCTGCGTCAACGAGTTCAGCGCGTTGAGCATGCCCCGGTTGATGCCAACGAGTTCAGTCGTGGCCTTCGCCGTGATTTCCGCTGCGTTGGCTATGCTCTCGCTCTTGGCTTCCGCATCACCGAGCACCGTGCCGGTACCCTGCTGCGCCTGACGCTCAGCCGCACTGTCGCTGAAACCCGCGTTGCTGAAATTTCCGATCGAAACGCCGAGTGCAGCCACGGCGGCTGCCATCGCGGCCATACGTGCAAATGCCGTGTACGGATCGCCCTGGCCCTGATTCAGTACGGCCGAAATCGCCTGAGCTACTGACAACGCATCAATCACCACCTGCATCGCCAGGAACGCGCGCGAGCCGTCTTTCGTCATCGACTGCATGCTGCGCAGCGCCGCCTGCGAGCTGTCGACGATGCCGCTGATCATCGCGTGCCGCAGGTTGCCGAGCCGGTCCTGCAGCTGCGCGACCTTGTCGAGCGCACCTTGGCCGATCGCGTCTTCGAGCGCGAGTTCGACTTTGCCGATGTCTTCGGCCAGCTTGCTGAACGTGTTGTCGGTCGTGAACTGACTCGCGATGTTCTGAAGGTCGTCGCCGCTGCGCAGCTCGGCAAGCGCTTCCAGGCGCTCGCGCAGCAGCTCCTGCACGTCGGCCTCTTCGAACCCCAGTGCGATCGCGCGTTCCGCGAGTTCGTGCGCCTCGCGTACGCCCTCGTTGTAGCGGGTTTGCGCCTCCGTCGTCGCCGACAGGCGGTCCGCTTGCTCAGCGAGCGCGCGAGACAGATCGCGATTCCCGCTCAGGAGCGCATTGCGCTTGGCGTACTCCGCGTTCGTCTTCGCGATGTTGGCGCGCAGCGCGGGCTCGCCGGAGGCGATCGCCTGACGGCGATCCAGTTCGTTGTTCGCCGCCTTGATCTCCGCGAGCATCTGCAGGCGTTCCTGCAGCAGCTGCTGCTGTTGTTCCGTCAGCGGGCCGAGCGCGAGGCCTTCCGCCGCGAGCTGATTCGCCTCGCGGACTGCGGCGTTGTATTCGACCTGGGCAGGCGACAGCCCCGCGAGCTGATCACGCAGCGTGGCCAACTCGCCGCGCAGCGAGACGTTGCCGTCCTTGAGCGACGACCACGCGTTCCTCGATTTCTCGACGACATCGGACAGCGCGTCCCACGCCTGCAGCTGCTGGACGAGCTGCTCGGCCTCCTCGCGTTGCGCGGCACTGAGCTGCTTGCTCGCGACTTCCGCGCTCAGCTTTGCCGTTGCGCTCGAACCATAGCCCGCGACCTGGTCACGCAGCTGCTGCAGCAGCTTCTCGCCGTCGCTGAGTTCGGTGCTACGCGACTTCTTCGCGGCGTCGATCGCGGCTTCTGTCTTAATCCACTTTTCGCCAAGCCGGCCGACCGCTCGCTGATACTCGTCGGTCATACCAGCCGCTTTCATAGCGGCCAACCCCTCGTTGACGGCAAGCTGAGCGAGCTGCTCGCGCGTCTTTCCTGCCTTCTTGAGTTCCTCGTCGGCGCTCTTTGACTTCTGCCGCAGCTCCTCGATGAAATTGGTCGCACGAGCGTCGGCCGTCACGATCTGCGCGCCGCGCCCAATCGAAACGATTCCTTCGCCGATACCCAGCAGCACGTTCCCGATATCGTTCGCCGAGCGCAGCCGATCGAGAGACTGCACCGCGCCATCGATTGCAGGCGTAAGGCGCCCGGAAATGTCGCCGCCGAGCGCGACCCATTGCACACGTAGATTGTCGACTTCCTTGGCGAGCGCCGCGACGCGCTGCGACTGCGCATCGAACCGCGGCAGGAGCGCGAGCAGCTGCAGGCCGGCCGCGTCGTTCGTGGCCGTCTGCGCATGCTGGATCTGCGCCTCGATCAGCGCGAGCCGCTGGCGCTCCGCGCCGAGCTGCCGCGACTTCTCGATCAGCACGTCGGCGCCGCGACTGAACGCTTCCATGCCTTCAGCGAGCGTCACCGGCTTCGTGT
>NZ_DATIGT010000285.1:0-13019 GCF_035481375.1 Tahibacter sp. | reverse complement strand
CCGCGGCGCGCCGCGCGCGTCGAGCAGCAGCACGCTGCCGTCGCTCAGTCCTGCAGTCAATTCTTCGGCGTAGACGATCTGGTCGTTCGCATAGGCGAGTTCTACCGTGCCGCCGGCCTGCATCGGCGTTTCGGTCGTCAGCGGCAGATCGGCCGCGGCCCAGGCCGCGTAGCCGCCGTCGAGCACCGCCGCGCGCCGGTGTCCGACGAGCCGCAGCATCCACCAGAGCCGCGCCGCGGTCGAACCGGTCGCGTCGTCGTAGACGACGACCTGCTGGTCGGGTCGCCAGCCCCAGCGCCGCAGGGCTGCGGCGAACGCATCGACGTCGGGCAGCGGATGACGACCGAGACCAACCTTGGACAGATCCGACAGATCGCGGTCGAGATGCGCGTAATGCGCGTTCGGCAGATGCGCCGCGCGCCAGGCGTTCTCGCCCTTGCCCGTATCCGACAGCTCGAAGCGGCAGTCGACGATCAAAAGATCGGCCGAACCGCAGCACGTCGCAAGATCCTGCGGCGAGATCAGCGTCGTGAACATCATGCGAGAGTCTCCATCCGGCGCAGCAGATTGACGAGCATCGCAGCCGTGGCGCCCCAGATGCGACGGCCGTCGTAGTCGTATTCGTAGATTTCGCGGCGGCGGCCGCGCCAGTCGATCTCGCTGCGGCGCAGATTCGCGACGTCGAGCACGAAGGCCAGCGGCACTTCGAACACCTCGGCGACTTCGCGCGGATCGGGCGCGAGCACGTAGTCCGGCGACACTTCGGCGACGACCGGCGTGACGCCGAAGCCGCTGATCGTCTCGAAGCAGTCGAGGAATCCGAGCGGACGCACGAGGTCGCGCGCGATGCCGGTTTCCTCTTCGGTCTCGCGCAGCGCGGCAGCAATGGCGTCCGCGTCGTCGTCCTCGATGCGCCCGCCCGGAAACGCCACCTGCCCCGCATGCGTGCGCAGGCCTTCGTTGCGCCGCGTGAGCAGCATCGACAGACCGTCGTCGCGCCGCACGAGCGGCACGAGCACGGCGGCCGGCGTGCGCACGCTGTCCCCGAGCAGATCGGCGAGTTCCGCGTGATTCCAGCCCGGCAGCGACGGCGGATCGTCGAGGCCACGCAGCGAGGAAACGAGATTCGCGCCGACGCCGGCGCGCGGATTCATGTGCGCTGCCGCTCCCGGTCCGGCAGCACGTCGAACATCAGGTGACGGCGCTCCGCATCGCTGAGTCCGCGCCAGGCGGCAATTTCGGCGCCCGTGCGAAAACAGCCTTCGCAATAGCCGGCAGCATCGAGCGCGCAGACGCCGATACACGGAGTGAGGATCGCAACGGGAGGGTTAACTGAGAACATCGTCGTAGGAATGTGGCGATTACGTTGCTAGATTACAACAACCCTGAACTGCGGAACGGTTGAGCATGCTCGCACTTGCCACCCGGGTCGTCAGCGATTACGGCAAGGTGCTCGCACACGTTTCCCCTGGCGTGTACGGGCTGCCGCAGTCCCTGTTGCCCTATCCGAAGGAACGCATCCGCGCCGCGCTGCGCTTCCTGCTGCACGAGGTAGCCCCGGAGCATCCCGAGCTCCGCGAAGGCCTCGCCCGCGGCTATGTATACCTTGCACAATTTGTCGCCGACGACGACGCCGACGTCATCGCGCGCGGCGCGGCGGTCGCCAG
This sequence comes from Tahibacter sp., assembly GCF_035481375.1. Taxonomy (GTDB): domain Bacteria; phylum Pseudomonadota; class Gammaproteobacteria; order Xanthomonadales; family Rhodanobacteraceae; genus Tahibacter. The sequence continues at coordinate 11,352 of NZ_DATIGT010000285.1, read as the reverse complement.
CGGAATCGGCATCGGCAGCGACGACGCGGACGCCGAACCGGCCATGCGCCTGATCAACCGGATCAAGGCGGAGATGGAGATTGCGCTCGAGGAACTCGCCGGCGGCGACGCGGCACGGGCGTAGCTCGCTTGGTTTTGAGACAAGTGAAGAGTGAGAAGTAGTGAAAAAAGAATACGAGAGGAAGCCCACTCGTTTCCCGCTTCTCTTCACTCAAAAAAAAGCCGCGCTATGCGCGGCTTCTCTATTTACTGCTTCACATCGACCAGCTTGATTTCGAACACCAGCGCTTCGTTCGGTCCGATGCGCGGCGGCTGGCCGCGTTCGCCATAGGCGAGTTCCGGCGGCACGAACAGCTGCCAGTGGTCGCCGACGCGCATCAGCGGCAGCGCTTCCTGCCAGCCCTTGATGACGTCCTTGACCTTGAACTGCACCGGTTCGCCGCGGGCGAACGAGCTGTCGAATTCGAGGCCGGAACTCAGCGAGCCGCGATAGTGCACGGTGACGTCGCTGTTGAGATTCGCGCGCGCGCCGGTGCCTTCTTCGATGACCCGGTACTGCAGGCCCGACTGCGTCGAGACGACGTTCTTCTTGCTCTTGTTCTCGGCGAGGAACTTCTGGCTCTTGGCCTTGTTGTCCGCCGACATCTTGTCGAACTCGGCCTTGGCCTCGGTCATCATCTTCTGCTGCATCTTGCCGAGCACGTCGCGCATGACTTCCTGCGACACGGCGGGACTCTTCTTCGTGTAGCCGTCCTGCATCGCGCGGATGACGGTGTTCACGTCGATGTCCATCTTGCGCTCGACGAAATCCTGGCCGATCTGATAGCCGATGGAGTAGCTCAGCTTGCCTTTCTCACTCGAGGTGTCCTGCGCGACGGCAGCACCGGTCGCGAGCAGCAACGCTGCGGCGACAGACCAACGCAAATTCATGCTTACCTCCATTGAAGTACCGCCGAAATCGACCGGCCCGGGGATGGCGGCCGCAAAGAGCTGGCCATGATAGCGAAGGTGCAAGTCACCGGCTACCGGACCGCAGGGTCTCGTGTCGCGCGCCGTGCCGGCGCGATCAAGGCCGGCCGCAGACTGCCGCGCCGGAGCTGAACAGCACCCGCATGCCGCCTGCTACCATCCGGGCTTTTCGCACGGAGCCGCTCATGGACTACCAGAACCTGCTCGTCGCCGACCGCGGCGCGGTCCGCACGATCACGATCAACCGCCCTGACAAGCTCAATGCATTGAATCTGCGCACGCTGCAGGAACTCGACGCGGCCTTCCGGGCGGCGCGCGAGGACGCCGCCGTCCGCGTGATCGTTCTGGCCGGTTCGGGGGAAAAGGCTTTCGTTGCGGGTGCCGACATCGCCGAGCTCGCCACGCTGAGTCCGATCGACGCCCAGGCGTTCTCCCGCGCCGGGCAGATCCTGATGCGCGGCATCGAACGCACGAACAAACCGGTCATCGCCCGGATCCAGGGTTTCGCGCTTGGCGGCGGCATGGAACTCGCGATGAGCTGCCACCTGCGCATCGCGAGCGAGAAGGCGAAGCTCGGCCAGCCCGAGATCAATCTCGGCGTGATTCCTGGATTCGGCGGCACGCAGCGGCTGGCCCGGCTGGCCGGCCGCAGCGCCGCACTCGAACTCTGCCTGCTCGGCACGACGATCGACGCCGCGCGCGGCCAGGCGCTCGGCGTGCTCAACCGCGTCGTTCCCGCCGACCGCCTCGACGCGGAAGTCGATACCGTCGCCGACCAGCTGGCCGCCGCGGCGCCGGTCGCTCTGGCCGGCATCCTCGACGCCGTGACCGTCGGCGCCGATTGTCCGATGGACGCGGCGCTGGAATTCGAGACCCAGGCATTCGCGCTGTGCTGCTCGACCGCCGACATGCGCGAGGGCACGCAGGCCTTCCTGCAGAAGCGCAAGGCCGAATTTGCCGGCCGCTGAACTGTTGTGGCGACCGGAGCGGGCACCCGCTACGGTCGTCCGATATTTCACGAATGTGACAGCATTGCCGCGCCAAGCCGTTGATGCCGCAGGACTACGCCGGCCGCAGCCGGTTAACGGCCCTTCGTTGTCACAGAGCTGAAATAAAACTCCCACGCGACTGCAACAGACCGCGCGTACAAAGCGCGCCGATACCTGTAGCTCAGCCGCTTCCAAGGAGTTCACCGTGTTCAAGACTTTCACGACGCGCCTCGCGCTCGCCGGCCTCATCGCGGCGGGTTCGGTCTCGGCCCAGGCCGCCGACATCACCGGCGCCGGCGCCACCTTCGTCTATCCGGTCATGTCGAAGTGGTCGGCCGACTACAGCACGGCCACCGGCAACAAGATCAACTACCAGTCCATCGGTTCCGGCGGCGGCATCGCCCAGATCAAGGCCGGCACCGTCGATTTCGGCTCGTCCGACAAGCCGCTCGACAGCAAGGAACTCGCGGAAGCCGGCCTCGGCCAGTTTCCGTCGGTGATCGGCGGCGTCGTTCCGGTCGTCAACATCAAGGGCATCGAACCGGGCAAGATCCAGTTCACCGGCCCGCTGCTCGCCGACATCTTCCTCGGCAAGATCACCAAGTGGAACGATCCGCAGATCGTCGCCGTCAACGCCGGCGTTGCGCTGCCGGACGCGATGATCACCGTCGTGCACCGCTCCGACGGTTCGGGCACCACGTTCAACTGGGTCAACTATCTGTCGAAGGTCTCGCCGGAATGGAAGACCAAGATCGGCGAAGGCACCTCGGTGCAGTGGCCGGTCGGCGTCGGCGGCAAGGGCAATGAAGGCGTTGCCGCGTACGTCAAGCAGATCCCGGGCTCGATCGGCTACGTCGAACTCGCCTATTCGCTGCAGAACAAGATGACCTATGGCGCCGTGCAGAACGCCGCCGGCAAGTTCGTGCAGCCGAACCGCGAAAGCTTCCAGGCCGCCGCCGCGAGCGCCGACTGGAAGAACGCAAAGGACTTCTTCCTGATCATCACGAACGCCCCGGGCGACGCCTCGTGGCCGATCGCCGCGACGAACTTCATCCTGATGTACAAGCAACCCAAGGATGCCGCGCGCAGCAAGAACACGCTGGCCTTCTTCAAGTGGGCGCTCGAGAACGGCAAGCCGCAGGCCGAAGCGCTCGACTTCGTGCCGCTGCCCGAAGAACTCGTCAAGCAGATCGAAGCCTACTGGGCTGCCGAGATCAAGGCCTGATCGTTCCACGTCGTGCCCGCGGGGCGAAGCGCCGACGCGCTTCGCCCCGTCCGTGTTCTCCAGCCAGCCCGTGACTGACGCATGAGCACCGACCACGCTTTGCCCGCCGGCGCCCTCAGCGCGTCGCCGGATTCCATCGCGCAGCGCGCCGAAACCGACCGCCGCGCCGACCGCTTCTTCCGCTATCTCGTCACCGGCGCAGGCCTGTTCGTACTGGTCGCGCTCGCCGGGGCGGCCGTCTCCATGCTCTGGGGCGGCCGCCTTGCTTTTTCCACGTTTGGAATCGACTTCCTGACGACCACCGACTGGGACGCCGTCGGCAAGAAGTTCGGCGCGCTCGTGCCGATCTACGGCACGCTGGTCACCGCGTTGATCGCGATGCTGATCGCCGTTCCGGTCAGTTTCGGCATCGCGCTGTTCCTGACCGAGGTCGCGCCGCCGTGGCTGCGCACGCCGGTCGCCTCGGCGATCGAGCTGCTTGCCGGCATCCCGTCGATCATCTACGGCATGTGGGGTCTGTTCGTGTTCGTGCCCGTGATGTCGACGACGGTCATTCCGTTCCTGACCGAACATCTGGGGCCGCTGCCGTTCCTCGGCCCGCTGTTCCAGGGCCCGCCGCTCGGCATCGGCATGCTGACCGCCGGCATCGTGCTCGCGATCATGGTGATCCCGTTCATTTCCTCGGTCATGCGCGAAGTGTTCCTGACCGTGCCGTCGCGACTGAAGGAGTCGGCCTATGCGCTGGGCTCCACGACCTGGGAAGTGTCCTGGAACGTCGTGCTGCCGTATACGCGCTCTGCCGTGATCGGCGGCATCTTCCTCGGCCTCGGCCGCGCGCTCGGCGAAACCATGGCCGTGACCTTCGTGCTCGGCAATGCACATCACCTGACCGCATCACTGCTGATGCCCGGCAATTCGATCGCCGCGACGATCGCCAATGAATTCTCGGAAGCCGACAGCGAGATCTATCTGTCCTCGCTGATCGCGCTGGGCTTTCTGCTGTTCATCGTGACGTTCGTCGTGCTCGCGATCGCGAAGCTCATGCTGATGCGCCTTAACCGCAACGAGGGCAACCGATGAGCGCGATCGCGGAAAAACTCTATCGCCGGCGCCGCTTCAAGAACGGCCTCGCGCTCGTCCTCGCCGGCGCGGCGACGCTGTTCGGCCTGTTCTGGCTGGTCTGGATCCTCTGGACGACGCTCGTCAACGGCATCGGCGCGCTGAAGCCCGAACTGTTCTACGAAATGACGCCGCCGCCGGGTTCCGACGGCGGTCTTGCGAACGCGTTCTTCGGCTCTGTGCTCATGAGCCTGCTCGCGATCGCGATGGGCACGCCGGTCGGCATCCTCGCCGGCACGTTCCTCGCCGAGTACGCGCGCCGTTCGCTGATCGGCGAAGTCATCCGCTTCGTCAACGACATTCTTCTGTCGGCACCGTCCATCGTGCTCGGCCTGTTCGTCTACACGCTCGTGGTCAAGCAGATGGGTCATTTCTCCGGCCTCGCGGGATCGATCACGCTCGCGCTGATCGTGCTGCCCGTCGTCGTGCGCACGACCGACGAAATGCTCAAGCTCGTGCCGAGCCAGATGCGCGAAGCCGCGCTGAGTCTCGGTGTCCCGCAGTGGAAGGTCACGGTACAGGTGCTGTATCGCTCGGCGCTGCCGGGCATCGTCACCGGCGTGCTGCTCGCGCTGGCGCGCATCAGCGGCGAAACCGCACCGCTGCTGTTCACCGCGCTCAACAACCAGTTCTGGAGCGTCGACATGAGCGGCCCGATGGCCAGCGTGCCGGTCGTCGTCTTCCAGTACGCCATGAGCCCGTACGATTCCTGGCATTCGCTGGCCTGGGCCGGCGCATTCATGGTCACCGTGTTCGTGCTCTGCACCAGCCTCATCGCCCGCGCCATCATCGCCCGTCGGAAGGTAGCCAATGACTAATCTCAACCTGGCCGTCGCGGCCTCGCTCAACGTGGCGACGCCGTCGCAGCAGGCGGCGTCGGCGGCAAAGATCACCGCGCGCAACCTGAACTTCTATTACGACGGTTTCCACGCGCTGAAAAACATCGCGATGGACATTCCGGAAAAGCGCGTGACGGCGATCATCGGCCCGTCGGGCTGCGGCAAGTCGACGCTGCTGCGCATCTTCAACCGCATCTATTCGATCTATCCGAAGCTCGAGGCGCGCGGCGAAGTCATGCTCGACGGCGAGAACATTCTCGATCCGCGCTATCCGCTGAACCGCCTGCGCTCGAAGGTCGGCATGGTGTTCCAGAAGCCGGTGCCGTTCCCGATGTCGATCTACGACAACATCGCCTACGGCATCAAGCATTACGAAAAGCTGTCGCGCGCCGACATGGATGTGCGCGTCGAGCAGGCACTGCGTCAGGCGGCGATCTGGGACGAAGCGAAGGACAAGCTCAAAGGCAGCGCGCTCGGACTTTCCGGCGGCCAGCAGCAGCGCCTGTGCATCGCGCGTGCGATCGCGCTGCGTCCCGAAGTCATCCTGTTCGACGAGCCGACCTCGGCGCTCGACCCGATCGCGACCGGCAAGATCGAGCAGCTCGTCGAAGAGCTGAAGAAGGACTTCACGATCGCGATCGTGACCCACAACATGCAGCAGGCCGCACGCTGCTCGGACTTCACCGCGTTCATGTATCTCGGCGAACTCATCGAGTTCGGCGAGACCGAAACCATGTTCACGCGTCCGAGCAAGCAGCAGACCGAAGACTACATCACCGGCCGTTTCGGCTGATTCTCAGGCGACCGACACGATCATGAGCGAAACGACCGCCACACACGAACACATCATCAAGAGCTACGACGCGGAACTCACGCGCCTGCTCACCGAAATCACGCGCATGGGCCAGCTCGCCGGCGAACAGCTCGCGATGGCCGCCGCCGCAGTCGAGGACCGCAACAGCGATCTCGCCGCACGCGTCGTCGAAGGCGACAACGCGATCGACGCGCTGGAGCACGACGTGAGCCACGACGTGCTGCGCCTGCTCGCGCTGCGCCAGCCGATCGCGCGCGACCTGCGCGACGTGCTCGCCGCGCTGCGCATCGCCGCCGACATCGAGCGCATCGGCGACTACGCGGCCAACGTCGCCAAGCGCGCGATCGCGCTGAACCAGAATGCGCCGATGCGCCCGGCCGCGAGCCTGCCGCATCTGGCCCAGGTCGCCGGCGGCATGCTGCGCGACGTGCTCGACGCCTACCGCCGCAGCGACGCCGACGCCGCCGTCGAGGTCTGGAAGCGCGACGTGCAGCTCGACACGCTCTACACCGCGATGTTCCGCGAACTCCTGACCTACATGATGGAAGACCCGCGCAACATCACGCCGTGCACGCACCTGCTGTTCATGGCCAAGAACATCGAGCGCATCGGCGACCACGCGACGAACATCGCCGAGAACGTGTACTTCCTCGTGCATGCGAAGCCGCTCGTCGAGGAACGCCGCAAGGGCGACCACACGAGCACCGTCGTCGGCTAAGGGCCTAGCCTGACTCGACGCCGGGCTGCGCAACGCCGCCCGGCATCGGCACCACGCAGGGAACTGTCGCGACGGCCTCCGGCCGGGCGAAGGATCGCAACGACAGGCGTTCAACGTGAACCTGTTCGGCGTCGGCGGCCCCGGCCGCTGCGCGGCCAGCGGCACTACGATGCGCCTCGACGGGATCACGCGCAGCGCGATCCCGCTGGCCAACCTCAGCACCGACCGCTACCTGATCGACGGTCCGCTCGGATACGACGTGGAGGTCGAGCTGCTGCAGGCCGGCGCCGGCACGATCGAGGCCAGATTCCGCGGCCGCATGACTGCGAATGACGGTGCGGTCGTCACGGTGGAAGACGGCTATTTCTTCTATCGCGAATGACGATTTGAAGCATCGCTGCCGCGCCCGCGTTGCGCGGACCTCCGCGGACGAGTCCGCGCGCCACGCGGCACGATGCGACTTTCACCAGGCTTCCACAACGCGGCAAGCCCCGCGTGCGCTGTGTGATACTGCCGCGGATCCCACGAACGGAGGCGGGCCGTGCGCCGGAAACGCGTCATTGCGGTGCTGATTCTCGTCGCCGCGGCCGTCGGCGGCTGGTGGTATTCACGGCCCGAATACCGGCCGGTGCCGCCGCAGATCGCCTGTCTCGTCGGTCTGTACCGCCTCGACGACGGACGGTTCGTCGATCTCTCGCCGCAGACCAACGCCGCCGCGCTGCGCTGGCGGCTCGTCGACGGCCGCAGCGGCCGTCTCGGCCGCAACGACGACGGCAGCTGGACCGGCTACCGCGGCTGGAGCGATGCGCGCGATACCACCGCGATCGAACCGGGCACCTGCGATGCGCCGGCGTTGCGCTTTGACGGACAGCGCGGACAGCGCGTCGAGTTCACCGCGCAGGACACGCGCTTTCGCGGCGACGGCGAGGAATTCGCCGGCCGGCTCGTGATGCCGGCCGGTGACGCTCCCGTGCCGATCGCCGTGCTGGTGCACGGCTCCGAGCGCTGGTCGGCACTGACCTATTCCTATTGGCCACGCCTGCTCGCGGCGCACGGCGTCGGCGTCTTCGTCTACGACAAGCGCGGCACCGGGCGCAGCACGGGCCGCTATTCGCAGGATTTCAGCCTGCTCGCGAACGACGCCGTCGCCGCGCTGCGCGAGGCGCGCCGCGTCGCCGGCCCGCGCGCGGCCCGCATCGGCTTCTTCGGCGGCAGCCAGGCCGGCTGGATCGCGCCGCTCGCGGCGACGCGCAGCGATGCCGCGTTCGTCGCGATCGGCTACGGCCTCGCCGACAGCCCGCTGGCCGAGGACCGCGACCAGGTCATGCTGGATCTCAAGCGGCGCGGCCACGGCCCCGAAGTCCTCGCCAAGGCGCGCGAGGTGACCGACGCGACCGCCGCCGTCATGGCCTCGGGCTTCCGCGACGGCTACGACGCGCTCGCCGCGGTCAAGGACAAATACGGCCGCGAGCCCTGGTGGAAGGACATGCGCGGCGAGTTCACCGGCGAACTCGCAAACCGCCCGCCGCTGCTGCTGCGCTGGTTCGGTCCGCTCTACGACGAAGGCACGACCTGGCGCCACGATCCGATGCCCGTGCTGCACGCGCTGAAGGTGCCGCTGCTCTGGGTGCTCGCCGGCGCCGACCGCGAGGCGCCGCCGGAAGAAACGCGCGCCCGGCTGCGCGCGGTCGCGCAGGCCGGCGGCCCGGTCACGCTCGTCGAATTTCCGGATACCGACCACGGCATGCTCGAATTCGTCGAGTCCGCCGACGGCGCGCGGGAGCGCACGCGGATCACCGAGGGCTATCACGCGCTCGTCGTCGACTGGATCCGCGACGGCCGCGCCGCGGGCGCCTACGGCCGGGCGCAGTTCCTCGCCCGCGCCGAATAGCGCGCCGCCGCGGCCCCGTTTTGCGTGTTTGCTTGCGCCGGATCCCCGAAACACGGTTCGCGCAAAAGGCGGCTTTGTAAATTTGCCGGGCGGGCCGCCCGTCCCGGCGCGACGCCGATCGGCGCGAATGCCCAGTCCGTCAGGGGATTCTGTTCAGCTACTGGACGGGCGCGTGCGCCCGCCCTATCGTCGCGGTTTTGTCCGTCCCCTGCCGGAGTTAGCGCCAATGCGCCTGCCCTTGATCCTGGTTCCTGCCCTGCTGCTGGCCACCGCCTGCCAGCCGGTCAAGAAGGAATCGTCCGCTGAACGCCTCGTCTATCCCGTTACCAAGAAAGTCGGCCAGGTCGACACCTATCACGGCCAGGAAATCGCCGATCCCTATCGCTGGCTCGAAGACATCGATTCGCCGGACACGACTGCCTGGATCAAGGCGCAGAACGATGTGACGACGGCCTATCTCGGACGCATTCCGGGCCGCGACCGCATCGCCGCGCGCGCCACGGAAATTTGGAATTTCAACCGCTGGGGCGTGCCCTCGCGCGAAGGCAAGCAATGGTTCTGGTTCAAGAACGACGGCCTGCAGAACCAGTCCGTGCTCTATGTCGCCGACAAGCCCGAGGGCGAAGGCCGCGTGCTGCTCGATCCGAACAGCCTGTCGACCGACGGCACGATCGCGCTCAAGGACACCGCCTTCAGCGCCGACGGCAAGTTCATGGCCTACGGCCTGTCGAGCGGCGGTTCGGACTGGGAAGAATGGCGCGTGCTCGACGTCGCCAAGGGCCAGCCGACCGAAGACGTGCTGAAGTGGGTCAAGTTCTCGGAAGTGGACTGGAGTCGCGACGGCAAGGGGTTCTGGTACAGCCGCTACGACGAGCCGCAGGGCGAGAACGCGCTGAAGGCGAAGAACGAATTCCAGAAACTCTTTTTCCACAAGCTCGGCACGCCGCAGATCGATGACGAACTCGTCTACGAGCGCAAGGACCAGCCCGACTACAGCTTCGGCGCCGACGCCACCGAGGACGGCCGCTATCTGATCGTGTCGGTCGGCCAGGGCACCGAGCGCAAGAATCTCGTACTGATCCGCGATCTCAAGGCCAAGGGCAAGAACGCGGCGCTGAAGGAACTCATCGGCGAGTGGAAGGCCGAGTATGAATACGTCGGCAACGTCGGCTCGAAGTTCTATTTCCGCACCGACGACGACGCACCGCGCGGCCGCATCATCGCGATCGACGTGACCAGGCCCGCGCGCAAGAACTGGAAGACCGTCGTCGACCAGACCGACGACGCGCTGCAGTCGGCCGACCTCGTCGGCGGCCAGCTCGTGCTGAACTACCTGCATGATGCGAGCTCGCGCCTGCGCCGCTACGGCCTCGACGGCAAGTCCAAGGGCGACGTGGATCTGCCGGGCCTCGGCACGGTAGCGACCTTCGAAGGCCGCCCGGGCGACAAGCAGGCGTTCTACAGCTTCGCGAGCTACACCACGCCGACATCGATCTATCGCTACGACGTGGCCAAGGGCAAGAGCACCCTGCTGCGCGCGCCGACCATGGCGTTCGATCCTTCGATCTACGAAACGCGCCAGGTGTTCTACACGAGCAAGGACGGCACGCGCGTGCCGATGTTCATCACGGGCAAGAAGGACCTCGCGCTCGACGGCAGCAATCCGACCATCCTCTACGGCTACGGCGGCTTCCGCATTCCGCAGGTGCCGGCGTTCTCGGCCAGCATCGCGACCTGGCTCGACCAGGGCGGCGTGTTCGCGGTCGCGAACCTGCGCGGCGGCGGCGAGTACGGCCGCGAGTGGCACGAGGCCGGCATCAAGCTCAAGAAGCAGAACGTCTTCGACGACTTCATCGCCGCGGCGGAATACCTGATTGCGGAAAAATACACGTCGCCGCAGCGTCTCGCGATCCGCGGCGGTTCCAACGGCGGTCTGCTCGTCGCCGCGGCGGAACTGCAGCGTCCCGACCTGTTCGCCGCCGCCGTGCCGGCGGTCGGCGTGCTCGACATGCTGCGCTTCCGCGAATTCACGATCGGCAAGGCCTGGGAATCGGACTACGGCTCGGTGCTCGACGCCGACGAGTTCGCCGCGCTGCGCGCCTATTCGCCGCTGCACAACGTGAAGCCCGGCGTTGCCTACCCGGCCACGCTGATCACGACCGGCGACCACGACGACCGCGTGTTTCCGGCGCACAGCTTCAAGTTCGCCGCCGCCATGCAGTCCGCAAACCCGAAGGGCAAGCCGCAACTGATCCGCATCGATGTGCGCGCCGGCCACGGCCAGGGCAAGCCCACCGCCAAGCAGATCGCCGAAACCGCCGACGTCTACGCGTTCATCCTCAACGCGTTCGGTCTGGCCAAGCCGTAATACCGCAGGCGGGCAACCGGGACCCGTCTCCCCGGTTGCCCAGCGTCGGCCCGCAAAACGCTCAATCCCGGCCGATACTCGCATCGCGGCGAATTGCGCCGCCCACCCGGCCGGTTCGCGATGCGCCTCGTCCTCTGTTCCTTGCCCTGCTCGCCGCCGGCGCCTGTCGTGGCTGCCGGCGGAAGACTGGACGCCGGTGATCACGGCGTTCGCAGCACGAGCCGGCCTGCTGGAGCTGCTGCAGGCCGGCGCGGCGCGCGAAGGTCGCACGTCGACGGCGTGCCGCCTCGGGCGCGCGTTGCGCAAGAACGATGCGCCCTGGGCAGCGGTTGATACGCGCACCGGCGTGCGACCGCGCAACAGCAGCCGTCTCGGCAAGCCGCGCGCACGTCGGTTGCGGCGAGCCGCAGGCGAGCCGCG
>NZ_DATIGT010000284.1:0-3271 GCF_035481375.1 Tahibacter sp. | reverse complement strand
CGGCGAGTGGCTGCGCAGCGACGGCATCGACGAGCCTTCGGCGGCCGCGGACCTGGTCGCCTCGGTCGCCGTGCCGTTCGGCGCGCTGATTGCCGCGCTGCATGCCGCGGCGGATGCGGACCTGCCGCCTCCGTAAGGCGATCGCGCCGGGCCGGCGACGGCCGGAAAGACGCGCGGGGACTGCCCCTGAGCTTGCTGGCGGCGCCACCCGGCGCGACGGTATCCTTGCGGTTTTTCCGCCTGCCGCGCCGCTTTCGCGCGGCGGCCATGAGGCCGAGCATGACTTCCACTTCCTCCGTTTCCCTGATCGGCGTGCCGACCGACATCGGCGCCGGCCATCGCGGCGCGTCCATGGGGCCCGAAGCGCTGCGCGTCGCCGGCATTTCGCACGCGCTGCAGGAACGCGGCCTCGACGTCGTCGATCGCGGCAACCTCATCGGACCGATGAATCCGTGGATGCCGCCGCAGGCGGGCTACCGGCATCTGGCCGAAGTCGTCGCCTGGAACCGCAGCGTGCTCGACGCGGTGTACGCCGAACTCGCCGCGGGGCGCCTGCCGATCATGCTCGGCGGCGATCATTGCCTGGCCATGGGCTCGATCACGGCCGTCGCGCGCTGGTGCGGCGAGCGCGGCAAGAAGCTGCGCGTGCTCTGGCTCGACGCGCATGCGGACTTCAATACCAACGTGATCACGCCGTCGGGCAATGTCCACGGCATGCCGGTCGCCTGCCTCTGCGGCTACGGCCCGCGCGAGCTGACCGAACTCGGCGGCAGCGCACCGGCGCTGCGTCCCGAGGAGATCCGCCAGATCGGCATCCGCTCGGTCGATCCCGGCGAAAAGAAACTCGTGCGCGACGTCGGCCTCGACATCTACGACATGCGCTACATCGACGAGATCGGCGTCAAGCGCGCGATGGAGGAAGCGCTCGAAGGCGTCGACGCGGACACTCATCTGCATGTGAGCTTCGACGTCGACTTCCTCGATCCGGCGATCGCGCCCGGCGTCGGCACGCGCGTGCGCGGCGGCCCGAACTACCGCGAGGCGCAGCTCGTCATGGAAATGATCGCCGACACCGGCCGCGTCGGCTCGCTCGACATCGTCGAACTCAATCCGGCGTTCGACAAGCGCAACATGACCGCGAAACTCGCCGTCGATCTCGTCGAAAGCCTGTTCGGCAAGTCGACGCTGATGCGCGAATAGAGCGGCTCGCGTCCGAAGCCGCGAGGACGGCGCGTATACAGTGTCGCGAATGCGGCGTGGTCCGCAATCGCCACTTTGAGGCAACCTGCACGCGTATTGTCCAGCCCGTCAATCTGGGGTTTCCCTCAAGGGGGCGTCGAATTTCTTTTTGACGTTCCCCGATGGCATCGGTCATTCCATACGGCTTAGACTGGTGGGGCGCGACGTCCGCATCCGAACAGCCGCGCAGGGAGGCCGGTCGATGACGCACGTCGCATGCCGTCGTAGACGTACCGCGTGTCCGATACAGGGACCCGTGCCGCCCGCAACGCGTGCCGGCTGCAGGCCAATCTTGGGGGCTTCGATGATGTCGGGATTCCGCATTTCCCGCCGCGCGTTCGCGCTGGCGGCCGTTCTTGCCGTGGCCGGATCCGGTGCCCCGGCAGCCGTCGAAGCCGCGCTCAGCGTGACGCCGCTGACCTGGAACGTCGTCGGACTGGACAGCAATGACCCGGCGACGGGACCGTACCTGTTCCCGATCGGCGGACGCGTCTGCAGCACGGTGGCGACGACGAACGTCTCGGTGAACTTCGTCTGGGATTCGCCGAACGCGAACATCGGGCTGCGGCCCGGATCGCAGAGCACGCTGAATCTCCCGAGCATCGGTGCCGGCGGCTGCGCCGACGCCTACTTCGAGGCCGAGGTCACGCGCACGGCCGCGGCGTTCGACACCGCGCGCCGCTACCGCATCACCGCGACCGACTTCAGTGGTACCGCGTCGACGCCGGCGCCGCGCGAACTCTACGTCGAGCACCTGATCTCGCAGAACCGCAATTCGATCACCGGCCTGCGCTTCGGTCCGACGCCCTCGTCGCTGACGCCGGTCGCCGCGGGCGGCAGCATGAGCCTCGTCGTCGGCAACACCTACACGATCGAAGTCACCGGCGGAACCGCGACGCAGGGCTACGAACAGTTCGAAGCCTTCATCAATTTCCCGAACACGATCTTCCAGGTGCTGAACGTCAGCACGACGTATTCGGCGAACAGCTCGGTCTACGTGACCTCGCCGAACGACAAGCTCTACGCCGACGCCTGTCTCTGGCAGAACGATCCGAACAGCCCGAGCTACCGCTCGTGCGTCGGCGTCGCCGGCAAGGCCGGCGGCAGCACGGTCGTGACCACATATACCGTGCGCATCCTCGGCGGCGGCGGCACGTCGCAGACGCTCAACACGCTGCTCTACGATTTCTCGGGATCGAGCTTTCACTACAACGCCGATTTCTCGGTCGGCGCGCGGATTGCGAACATCGTCGATCCGACCGCCGCGACGATTTCGAAAAGCTTCAGTCCGAACCCGACCAGCGTGAACGGCGTGTCGGCGCTGAGCTTCACGCTGACGAATCCGAATGCGGGTCCGGTCGCCGGCTACAGCGTCGTCGACAACCTGCCGGCCGGTCTCGTCGTGAGTACGCCGAACGGCATCAGCAGCGCCGGCTGCGGCGCGCCGACGATCACCGCCGTCGCGGGCAGCTCGACGATCACGATCGCCGATGCCACCGTCGCGGCGAACGGCAGCTGCGTGGTCAAGGTCGACGTGACCGCGGCGGCGACCGGCAGCTACGTCAATACGACGAACCCGCTGATGATCGGCGGCGTGAACACGGGCCGGACCGCGACGGCGACGCTCGTCGTCAACAACGCGCCGCCGCCGGGCACGGGACTTTGCGGCCTGACGCTCGCGCGCTGGAATTTCCCGACCGGCATGAGCACGATCGCACCCGCGCCGACGATCGCGAACGTGACCGCGTCGGCCGCCGCGGGCGGCGGCGTGAATCCGGTGTTCAGCAGCAGCGACAACACGATCACGCCGGCCGGCACCGGGTCGTGGGGATCCAACGGCGCGATGGCGATCGGCACGCCGCTCGTGACCGCAAACGACGACTACTTCGAGTTCGCGCTGAACACGACCGGCTATTCCGCCGTCTATCTGAGCTTCGACGCGCTGTTCAAGACGCCGAATGGTCCGCGCGGACTCGCCGTCTACTACGGCACGGCCAATACGCGGCCCGAGACCGGTACATCGGTGTTCAAC
>NZ_DATIGT010000283.1:0-19540 GCF_035481375.1 Tahibacter sp. | reverse complement strand
GCGAGCCACTGGTCGAATTCGGCCTTCGGCTTGGCTTCGACGACGATGGGCATGAAGCCGTGGTCCTGGCCGCAGAGTTCGGCGCACTGGCCGCGGTAGACGCCGGGCTGTTTGATCAGGGTCCAGGCGTCGTTGATGATGTCGGGGATCGCATCGGTCTTCCAGCCGAGAGCCGGCACCCACCACGCGTGAATCACGTCGTCGGCGGTGATGACGAAGCGGATCTTCGCGTTGGTCGGCAGCACGAGCGGCTTGTCGACATTGAGCAGATAGGTGGCTTCGTCGCCGACCTTGACCGCGTGCGGGTCGAGGCCCGAGTTCAGCTGGCGCGTCTTGTCGCTGTCGGCGTCGAGCTTGGAAACGAAGTTCACGCCGGTCGGCTTGCCGTCGTAATCGACGTATTCGTAGCGCCACTTCCACTGGTAGCCCGTGATCTTCACGGTCAGCACCGGGTTGGACGTGTCGGCCTGCTTGACGAGGATCTCCGTGGCCGGCCAGGCCATGGCGACGAGGATCACGACGGGGAGGGCGGTCCAGATCACTTCGGCCTTGGTGTTGTGGCTCCACTGAGCCGCCACCGCGCCCTTGGACTTGCGGAACTTGAACATCGCATAGGCCATCGCGCCGAACACGATGATGCCGATGACGACGCATACCCACAGCGCGATCATGTGCGCGTGGTAGGCGTTTTCCGACGACTCGGTGACACCCTTGCCCATGTTCAGCTGCCAGCGCGCCGGCATGCTGGAGGCATGGACCATTCCCGCCGTCGTCGCGAGCGCGACCGCCGAGACGGCGCGCGCGATACGCGTAGTTGCCAGAGACTTCATTGCCATCACCCTAAAGCCATCCCAGTCGTTGGGGCCGCCGCCGTCCACGAGCCGCGCGAACCGTCGAAACGGTTCGCCCGACCAGCGTCCGGCCACGCACCGAATGCCATTGCGCCACCGATCGCAAGCCCGGCTGGTGGGCCGTGGAACGCGCCGTCGTGCGACAGCGCAGGCCGGAGGCGTTGCGCAGTTTCGACGATGAGGCTGGTCCGCAGGATCGGCACTGTCGCTTGCGGCGGCGGCGGCGCGAGGGCCGCGCCCGCAGCAGCGACAGGCGTAGAACCGCGAAATGATAGTGGCTAGGCCGGACACGGGCAAGGAAACCGGCGCGTGGCCGCACGGCGTCCGGTGCCGCGTTCCACCGGGCCCTGCGGCGAATTGCCGCAGTACCGATCCCTTCGCCGACATGGCGATTTGGTGCTTGACCGGCCCACACCCCCCTCTAGAATCGCGAGCCTCCATGCCGGGCTTGGGCCAGGCCGGCAGTCCACCAGCGAGATCCTCCGTGAGTGCCGACATCCTGACACCCGAACTGCCCGCGCCGGCCGACGCCGCGCGCGCGCGCATGACCGCCGCGTACTGCCGCGACGAAACCGAAGCGGTCAACGAGCTCGTGGCCCAGGCCGCGCTGCCGCCGGCGGAACGCGACCTCGTGCTGGCCCGCGCCGGCGAACTCGTCGCCCGCGTCCGCGCCAAGGCCGACCAGAAATCCGCGGTCGAGTCGTTCATGCGCGAATACGACCTTTCCTCGGAGGAAGGCGTGCTGCTGATGTGCGTGGCCGAGGCGCTGCTGCGCATTCCCGACAAGGAAACCGCCGACAAGCTGATTTCCGACAAGCTCGGCGACGCGAACTGGGAATCGCACCTGGGCAAGAGCGATTCGGTGCTCGTCAATGCCGGCACCTGGGGCCTGATGCTGACCGGCAAGCTCGTCACCCTGGCCGACGAGACCCAGCGCAATTTCCTCGGCGCGCTCAAGCGCCTGATCGGCCGCGCCGGCGAACCCGTGATCCGCCTGGCCGTGCGTCAGGCGATGCGCATCATGGGCCACCAGTTCGTCATGGGCCGCACGATCAAGGAAGCGCTCGACCGGGCCGAGGAAAAGGACAACCGCGCCTACCGCTATTCCTACGACATGCTCGGCGAAGGCGCGCTGACGACGCCCGACGGCGAGCGCTACCACCGCGCCTATGTCGATGCGATCAAGTCGCTCGGCGCGCGCGGGCCGTTCGCGAACGTGCTCGACGCACCGTCGATCTCGATCAAGCTGTCGGCGCTGCATCCGCGCTACGAAGTCGCCAAACGCGAGCGCGTGTTCGCCGAACTGCAGCCGAAACTGCTCGAGCTCGCGCGGCTCGCGAAGGCGCAGGGCATCTGCCTGACCGTCGACGCCGAGGAATCCGAGCGCCTGGAAATCTCGCTCGACCTGATTGCCGCCGTGCATGCGGATCCGTCGCTGGCCGGCTGGCAGGGCTTCGGCCTCGCCGTCCAGGCCTACCAGAAGCGCGCGCCGTTCGTGATCGACTGGCTGGCCGAGAAGGCCAAGGCCAACGGCCAGCGCTGGTGCGTGCGCCTGGTCAAGGGCGCGTACTGGGATTCCGAGGTCAAGCGCGCGCAGGAAGGCGGCCATGCCGGCTATCCGGTGTTTACGCGCAAGCCGAACACGGACGTGTCGTACCTCGCCTGCGCGCGCCGGCTGTTCGACTACGGCGACCTGTTCTATCCGGCCTTCGCGACCCATAACGCGCACACGATCGCGGCGATCCACCACATGGCCCGCGGCCGTCCGTTCGAGTTCCAGCGCCTGCACGGCATGGGTGCCGACCTCTACGCCGAGGTCGTCGGCGAGCGCAATCTCAACGTGCCGTGCCGCGTCTACGCGCCGGTCGGCTCGCACGAGGACCTGCTGCCGTACCTGGTCCGCCGCCTTCTGGAAAACGGCGCAAATACCAGTTTTGTCAATCGCATCGTCGACGAAAGCCTGTCGATCCGCGACCTCGTCGCCGACCCGGTCGAGGTCGTGCGTCATTTCACTACGAAGCCGCATCCGCGCATTCCGCAGCCGGCCGGCCTGTTCGGGGAACAACGGAAGAATTCCATGGGCGCCAATCTCGGTAACGACAACGAACTCAAGGCGCTCGCCGACGCGATCGCCGCCTCGCCGCAGACCTGGACGGCCAAGCCGCTCGTGCCGGGCGCGGGCGTTTCCGGCGCGAGCGTCGCCGTGACCGATCCGGCCGACCGCCGCCGCAGCGTCGGCAGCTGGCAGCCGGCCGATGCGGCGACGGTCGAGAAGGCCATCGCGAACGCCGTCGCGGCGCAGCCGGACTGGGATCGCACGCCGGCCGCGGGCCGCGCGAAGATCCTCGAACACACCGCCGACCTCATGGAAACGCACCGCGGCGAGCTGATCGCGCTGTGCGTGCGCGAGGCCGGCAAGACGATTCCCGATGCGATCGCCGAAGTGCGCGAAGCGGTCGACTTCTGCCGCTACTACGCCGCGCAGGCGCGCAAGATGCTCGCCCACGGCGAGGCGCTGCCGGGACCGACCGGCGAGTCCAACCAGCTGTTCCTGCACGGCCGCGGCGTGTTCGTCGCGATCAGCCCGTGGAACTTCCCGCTCGCGATCTTCATGGGGCAGGTCGTCGCGGCGCTCGTCGCCGGCAACACCGTGATCGCCAAGCCCGCCGAACAGACCAACCTCGTCGCGTTCCGCGCCACGCAGCTGCTGCAGGAGGCCGGCGTGCCGGCCGGCGTGCTGCAGTTCGTGCCGGGGAACGGCGCGACGGTCGGCGCGGCGCTGTGCAACGACCCGCGCATCGCCGGCGTCGTGTTCACCGGCTCGACCGAAACCGCGCGCGCGATCAACCGCGCGCTCGCCGCGCGCGACGCCGCGATCGCCGTGCTGATCGCCGAAACCGGCGGCCAGAACGCGCTGATCGCCGACTCCTCGTCGCTGCCGGAACAGGTCGTCAAGGACGCCGTCAGCAGCGCGTTCTACTCGGCCGGCCAGCGCTGCTCGTGCGCGCGCATCCTGTTCGTGCAGGAAGACATC
Organism: Tahibacter sp.; assembly: GCF_035481375.1. GTDB lineage: Bacteria > Pseudomonadota > Gammaproteobacteria > Xanthomonadales > Rhodanobacteraceae > Tahibacter. The sequence continues at coordinate 15,655 of NZ_DATIGT010000283.1, read as the reverse complement.
GCCGACAAGGTCGTCGCGATGCTCGCCGGCGCGATGGACGAACTGAAGGTCGGCGAACCGCGCCTGCTGTCGACCGACATCGGCCCGGTCATCGACGAGGACGCGAAGAAGATCCTCGAGGATCACGCCGCGCGCATGGACAAAGAGGCGAAGCTGATCAAGGTCGCCACGCTCGGCGCCGGCACGGAACACGGCACGTTCTTCGCGCCGCGCGCCTATGAGATTTCCTCGCTCGGCCAGCTCAAGCGCGAAGTGTTCGGCCCGGTGCTGCACGTGCTGCGCTGGAAGGCGTCCGAGCTCGACAAGGTCATCGACCAGATCAACGCGACCGGCTACGGCCTGACGCTCGGCGTGCACAGCCGCATCGATTCCACGATCGAGCAGATTTCCAAAGGCGTCAAAGTCGGCAACTGCTACGTCAACCGCAACCAGATCGGCGCGGTCGTCGGCGTGCAGCCGTTCGGCGGCGAGGGCCTGTCCGGCACCGGCCCGAAGGCCGGCGGCCCTCACTATCTCGCGCGCTTCGTCACCGAGCGCACGCTGACGATCAATACCACGGCAGCCGGCGGCAACGCGTCGCTGCTGACCCTCGGCGAGTGAGTTCCGCGCCGCGAACCACCGCTGGCGGCGGTTCGCGGCGCCTTTAGTCAGTCAGTTGACGGCGATGACGGGCTCCAGCCCCGGCGAACGTCGACAGAGCGGCGACTCACGCAGGATCTCCTCGAGTTCCTCGCGCGTCACCGGCCGCTCGCGGCTGCCGCCGGGCGCAGTCGCATCGTCTTCGCGCACGGCCTGCGGCAGCGGCAACCGATGGCCGAGCGGATGGAGCGTCGGCACCGGGCCATCGGTGCGGATCGCCGCGCTCGCGTCGTCCGAGCCCTGCCGCAGCCCGGCGTCGCCGTAACGACGGCGAAGCAGTTCGCCGTGGTCAGTTGCCCGCGCCAGTCGCCGACGAGCAGGTCGGAAATGGCGCTGTCGATGTCGGCAGCCTTCAGCACGCGTTCGCGCAACGGTCCCGGGTCGCCGATATCGTATGACGCGCGCGCAATGCCGCACATCACAGAGTGCCTTTGCGCCGGCGGTCGATGACCCACCGGCCGCGGCCGTCGGACGGCGTTCGTGTCAGCGACCGGAGCCGCGCAACGTGCGGAACAGCCGCGTATCGCGCACGATCGCCGCGAGTTCGGCGATCTCCAGACGCCGCTCGCGCACGCCGCTGGTCGTCGAAGGGTCGTCTTCGCGCACATGGCTCGGCAGCGCGACAAACTGGCCGAACAGATTCATGCCGGCGACGTGTTCGTCGTTGCGGATGCTTGCGATGGCGTCGTCGATTCCCTGCGTGGTGCCGACTGCGCCGTGGCGCTTGCGCAGCAGTTCGACCAGCAGATCGGGATGGTCGCCGCCGCCGCGACCGGTCGGTTCGTGCCAGTCCTGCAACAGTTCGGCGAGCGCCGTGTCGATCGGCGCGGCGCGCAGCACGCGTTCGCGCACGTCGTCGAATCCGAACAGCTGCGCATTCCACAAGCTGGTCCCGCAGATGCGGCGTATCGGCCCGACCGTGGAACGATCGATGACGATCCCGGGGCCCGTTGCTGCGGACGACGTCGCGACCGGTTCGTCCAGCGTCTCGCGCAGCGCCTTCCAGCGGTCGGCCGACCGCTCGTCCGACAGGCCGGGCAACACGAAACGCGGCTCTGCGGCGGCGAGCCGCATCCGCGCGCCGTCGATGTCGCCGCCGCGCGCGCGCTCGGCGATGAAGGCGATTTCGATCTGCCCGTCGATTTCGGAGGTCAGCACATAGCGGGCACGCAGCCACGCGGCGGCGGATTCGCGGCCCTGGCGCAGATGCCGCTCCATCTGCGCGACGCTGACGCGTACGCGCATGAGCTTCGCCAGCACGGACGGCTCATCGGCGTCGGGATCGTCGGCGTACTCTTCGACGAACCCGGCGGTGAGCGCTGCAGGATTTGCCGAAATGGTCATCGCCAGCGCTTCGACGAGCGCGTCGGCTTCCAGCAGTTCGCGGGCGTCGCCGGAATCGGTCTCTTCGACCGCGTCCGCCCGCGTGATCTGGGCCACCGTGTCGAGCGCCGGCACCGTCGCGGCCCAGCCGCATGTGATCCAGCGCATCGCGACGTAGTCGGCGATGTCGTTTTCCTCCGCGTACGCGCGCAACTGCGCGTCCGTCGGCACGGGAGGACAGTTCTGTGCCTGCGCGGAAACCGATGCAGACGCCCCGAACGCGATGAACGCGAGCACGCGTGCTTTCATTTGAGAACCCCCTTCCCGATGCGACCGGCGCAGCAGCGCGCGCCGGTCGATCATAGGGAGCGCCGCCGCGATTGCCGCGGTCGCTGCGGAACGGGCTTTACTCGGGATTCATCAGCCGGTCCCGCACTGCGATTCCCGATTCCCGCCTCACGCCGCAACCGGCTCTGCGGCCGGCCTGCGCAGCCGATAGACGAGGATGCCGATGCCGATCAGCAGCAGGATCGCGCCGACGCCATAGAAGAACGCCGATTCGTCCCTGTGATCGGCCAGCGCGACGGTGGTCGTGTCTTCCGGCAGATAGCGCACCGAGATCGTGGTCGGCTTGTCGTCCGGCGCGTCGCGGAGCTGCTTGCCGAGGACATCGGACACGCTGACGTCGTCATGCACCTCGCGATTGTCGGCCGTGACGAACGTGACCTTCGCATGGAAGTTGCGTTCTCGACCGCGCTTGGTGCTCCAGGTCACTTCTGTCACGAGCGCATCGGTGACGACGCCGTGGTCGGCCAGCGCCTGGCTGTCCTTCGATTCCTTCCAGCCGGCGAACAGCATCACCGGACCGCCGACCAGCAGCGCCACGAGCAGCAGGATGCCGCGAAGTTTGCTCAGAAAACCCATGTCATACCCCCAAGGTGAAATCGTCCCGCCGCGATTGCGCCAGGTGACGAGAGAGAAAAGAAATGCAGGAAAGGGCAGCGAGTGCGTGGCGATCGCCGCATCGGCCGAAACGTGATCGCCGGGCCGCCGGTATCAGGCAGTCGTGTCATCCCTGGAACGGAGCCGTCGCGGCTGCGTCATGCCGGTCGCCGCCGTCGCGGCATCCGGCCGGCGATCCTTCCGTGGATCGCCGTCGCTTGCGGAACCGATGTCAGTCGTCGCTGCCGGCGAAGGACATCAGCAGGCGCAGCACATACCAGAACATCAGCGCGACCGAGGCGAACAGATGCAGCGCCGCACCGGCCGGACGGTCTTCCGGATAGTGATGGATGATGTTCGAGGTGTCGTACAGCACGCAGCCGCCCGCGAAGATGATCATGATCGCGGAGAACCACACGCCGAGCTGGAAGCCGAAGATCACGCTCGCGAGGATCGCGCCGAGCGCGACGAAGCCGCTGATCTTCAGGATGCCGCCGAGGAAGGAGAAGTCCTTCTTCAGCGTGAAGGCGGTGAACGTGAGGCCGCCGACGAGCAGCAGCGTGATGAACGCGGCGGCGCCGATGGCTCCCGGTGCGATGCGGCCGGCGATCGCGAGGATCGGCGCGAAGATCAGCGCTTCGGCGACGACGTAGACCGCCAGACCGAGCAACTGCTTGCCGTTGCTGTCGGCGTTGTCGGCCCAGCTGCTGGCGAGCCAGCCGACGACCATGAATGCGCCGAGGAAACCGATCCAGGCCCACTTGCTCGCGCCCATGAGCTTGAGCATGGCCACGCCTACGCCGGACAGGTAGAACGCGACGCCGAGCAGCGTGAACGCAACGATCGCGCCGCCGAGATGCAGATAGGCCGAACGGATGAAGCCGATGCGGCGACTGTCCAGTCCCGCATCGGAATGGGTTTGCGCAATGTGATCCATGAGTGACCTCTGAGACGAAGGAGCCGGTAGAGCCGCCGGACGCCGATACCCCTGACGCCGCAGCCGCGAACCTCGCACCGGTGTACGGAGCCGGCACAGTTTACATGCAGCCCCAGGCCGCCAGCACTGGCGGATTCGTCAAGTGGGTCGGTCTGCAGGACGAGGCGGTTGACTCAACTGTGGGGCAGTGAGCGGCGTCATGACGTCGCTCGGCGCGCGGTGCGGCACTCGACGGCGCAGAGCGGGGAACCGCTGTGCATTTCGCCGACGTGTTCGCTGCGAGCCCGTCGGGTGCGCGGCGGAACTTCGGCCGCCCGGCAGATGCGTGCGCCAGCCTGCGGGCAACACTCGTTTGGCCGCGCGCCAGCGATTTTTTAACGCAGCCCGTCAGAGGCCATCGGTTAAGCTTGCCCGTCCTGCCCGCCAGACCGGCGGACGGGCCGCCGTCGAGGAACCCCGGCCGCATGTATCTGGAGCACTACGGTCTCAAGGAAACGCCGTTCTCGATCACCCCGGACCCGCGCTACGTTTTTCTGAGCGAGCGCCACCGGGACGCGCTCGCGCACCTGCTTTACGGCATCGGCAAGGGCGGCTCCGGCGGTTTCGTGCAGTTGACCGGCGAAGTCGGCACCGGCAAGACCACGCTGTGCCGGCTGATGCTCGAACAATTGCCGGAAAACACGCGCGTCGCGCTCGTGCTGAATCCGAAGATTTCGCCGGTCGAACTCGTCGAAACGGTCTGCGAAGAACTCAAGCTCGACATCGAAGGCCGGCGCGGCAGCCTCAAGGCGCTCGTCGACACGCTGAACACATTTCTGCTCGACGCCTACGCGCAGGGGCTGCGCGTCGTGCTCATCATCGACGAGGCGCAGAACCTGTCGGTCGACGCACTGGAACAGGTGCGCCTGCTGACCAATCTCGAGACGCCGACGCAGAAGCTGCTGCAGATCATCCTGCTCGGCCAGCCGGAACTGCGCCGCCTGCTCGAACGCGACGACCTGCGCCAGCTCGCCCAGCGCATCACCGCGCGCTATCACCTGACGCCGCTGAACGCCGATGAATGCGAGGCCTATGTGCGTCATCGCATGGCCGTCGCCGGCTCGCGCAAGCTGCCGTTCTCGCGACTCGGGCTGCGCGCGCTGTATCAGCGTTCCGGCGGCGTTCCGCGCCTGATCAACGTGATCGGCGACCGCGCGCTGATGGCCGGCTTCGCCCGCGAGACCGACAGCATCGGCGAGCGCCTCGTCGATCTCGCCGCCGACGAAACGCTGCCGGGTCACGCGCGCTACTACCTGCGCCGCTACGGCCGCTGGGTCGCGCTCGGCCTGATCATTGCCGGCGGCATCGCCGGCACGTACTGGATGCGGCGCGTGCCGCCCGCGCCGGCACCCGCGCCGCCACCGGCCGCGCAGACGCCGCAACCGCCGCCGGCCGACGCCGCGGCCGAACTCGGCGCAAAGCTCGGCGCAGTCGACGGCGCCGACCTCATGGCCTGGACGCAACTCCTGGCGCGCTGGCAGGTCAGTTCGAAGGACGTCGGCGTGGCCGAAGCCGCACGCTGCCAGGCGCACGTATTCCCGGGCTTCGACTGCCTGCGCGGACAGGCGACGCTCGACCAGTTGCTGCGGTTCGACCGACCGCTGCTGCTGGAACTCGACTACAACGGCAAGCGCGGCCTCGCCCTGCTGCGCGGCGTGGCCGGCGAGGCCGTTAGGCTAGACTTCGCCGGCGTCGGCTACCGGCTGACGCGCAGCGAACTGCAGCGTCTCTGGAAAGGCGGCTTCGCCGTGACCTGGCGCGTGCCGGCCGACACGCCGGTGCCGCTGCGCGTCGGCGACGCGGGCAACGGCGTCGGCTGGGTCAAGCAGCAGCTCGCGCGACTGGACGGTCAGGCAGAAGCCGGCCTCGGCCCGGCGTTCTTCGACACGGCGCTCGAGGAGCGCGTGCGCAAGCTGCAGTCGGCCTACGGGTTGACCGCCGACGGCATCGTCGGGCAGGAAACGCTGTTCGCGCTGTCCTCGCTGGGGCCGGACGGTCCCCGGCTCGCGCGGACGGCCGATTGACCGCATTGATTGAATCTCTTTGAACGACGCACGTCGAACCGACACACGACCACGACACCAATGACGCCATGTCCCTGATCCATGAAGCGCTGAAGAAAGCGGAACAGCAGCGCCGCCTCGGCGAACCGCCGAACCTCGGCACGCCGTTCGCACGCGCGCCGCGGCGTCGTTCGCTGCTGCCGTTTCTGGCCGTCGCCATCGTCGGCACGCTCGGCGCCGGCTGGTATCTGTCGCGGACCGGCACGCCCGACGAAGCTCCCGCCGCGGCGAAGACCGACAAACCCGCCACGGCGCCGGCCGAGCCGCGCGGCGCGGGCGCAGGCACTGCCGCGACCGCATCGGCCACCGGCGGCGCGCCGGCGAGCGCCGCGGCGGAGCGCCGCCCGGCCATTGGCGCGAACGCGGCCGCCAATCCGAACGTCGCCGCCGCGCTGCCGGCCGCACCGCGCGTGCAGAACCAGGCGCCGTCGCAACCCAATCCGCCGACCGTCCAGGACGTCGCCGAGCGCGAATCCGAACCGCATCCGCCCGGCGCCAATCCGCTGGCGCCCGGCGAAGCCGCGCCGCTCGCGCTCGGCACGCCGCCGCCGGAAACTTCGGTGAACGACCCCGAAGGACTCGCCGCCAAGCAGGCGGTGAAGGAAAAAGAATTCGCGACGGCGCCGCGACCGGCCGCCGAACCGGGGCGCTCGCCGTTCATCAAGGAGCGCCCGCAGGCGCCGCCGTCGACGAAGCAGCGCGCCCAGCCCGACGCGGCGCGCGCAGGCTTCGTGCCGCCCGACCAGAAAGCGCCGCCGCCCAAGCCGCCGGTTGCCGACGCGCCGCCGTCGAAGCCGCCGGTCGCCGCGGCAGCGGCTCCCCCACCGGCAACCGGTGCCGCTGCGCCGCCGGCCGCGCCCGCGCTCGAACAATTGCCGGCCTACTGGCAACTGCCGTACAACGTGCGCAAGGAACTGCCCGAACTGAAGCTGTCGATGCACGTCTACAGCGCGACGCCGGCCCAGCGGTTCGTCGTGCTCAACGGCAATCGCCAGGTCGAGGGCGACGAGCTCGGCGGCGACGTGCGCGTCACCGAGATCCGCACCGACGGCGTCGTCCTGACCTACCACGGCCAACGCTTCCTCGTGCCGCGCGGCGGTTCCTGATCCGAGTTCCGCGCCGTCGGCGCGGATCGACGCCAGCGAGGATTGCGTGGTCTTCATCCAGGTCGAATCGCGGCGCCGCCCCGGCCCTCCGTGGGCCACCATCAGCATCGTCGCGCTGAGCGTGCTCGCGTTCTTCTGGCTCGCGGCGACCAGCGGCGACGAGCGCCTCGCGTTGCTCGCGCGCTGGGGCACGGTGCCGGCGCAGCTGTTCGACACGAGCGCGCCGCTGCTGCGCCAGCTCGTCGAACTGCGCGGGCTGCGCCTGTTCAGCGCGCTGTTCGTGCATGCGAACTGGCTGCACCTGACCGGCAATCTGCTGTTCCTGATGATCTTCGGCCTCGCGGCCGAACGCCTGCTCGGTTCGCGCCGATTCCTGACCCTGTACCTCGTCGGCGGCGCGGTCGCGAACCTCGTCGGCGCGCTGACCGTGTCCAGCGCGTTCACGCCGATCGTCGGATCGAGTGGCGCAGTGTCCGCGGTCGTCGGCGCCTATCTCGCGCTGTTCCCGCGCTCGCGGCTCGGCCTGGTGCTGCCGCTCGGCCTGTTCCTCGAATTCGTCAAGGTGCCGGCACCGGTGCTGATCGGCTTCTGGGTGCTGCTGCAGCTCCTGTTCACCTACGTCGGCCCGACCTTCGGCGCGGTGGTCTGGTGGACGCACATCGCGGGCTTTCTCGTCGGCGCGCTGATGGCGCTGATTTCGCGTCCGGCGATCGCGCGGCGGCTGCGCCAGTGACGATGCGACTCCTTCCTGCGATGCGACGATGAAAAAACTTTATAAAATTACGTTCCTGAACAACGGAAAGAGTTACGAGCTCTACGCCGGCCACATCGGGTCGAGCCACCTCTGGGGCTTCACCGAGGTGTCGCAGATCGAGTTCGAGACGCGCGGCGAAGGCCTCGTCGTCGATCCGACCGAGGAGCGCCTGCGCGAAGAGTTCGAGCACACGCGCGTGCTGTATCTGCCGATGCACGCGGTCATCCGCATCGAGGAGGTCGAGCGGCGCACGCCGGCCACAATCCGCGACGCGGCCAGCGGCGAGAAGATCACGCCGTTTCCGTATCCGCCGGCGCGGCCGAAGTAGCCGGGCCGGCTCGCGCAGGTCTCAGCCCTTGGCCGGCGTCGCCGGCACCGGCTTGCGCAGCGCCATGGCCTTGAGCACGTGCACGGCCTCGTTGAGCGCGTAGTCGTCGAGCGGCGCCGCCTCGGTGCTCGCGCCGGGCTCGGGCTGCTCGTTCTCGCCCTTCAGATGATTCGGCAGGTCGCGCTCGCTCGTGATCAGCGACGGCGGCGCGTCGCGCACGCTGAGCTTGAGGTCGCGCAGCTCGATGTCGGGCACGATGCCGGTGGCCTGGATCGAAACGCCGCTCGGCGTGTAGTAGCGCGCCGTCGTCAGCTTGACCGCGTGGCCGTCCTCGAGCGGCAGCACGGTCTGCACCGAGCCCTTGCCGAAGGTCTTCTGGCCGAGGATCAGGCCGCGGTGGTTGTCCTTGAGCGCGCCGGCGACGATTTCCGCGGCCGAGGCGGTGCCGCGATCGACGAGGATCGCGAGCGGCGCGCCGCCGGTCAGGTCGCCGGTCGTCGCGCTGAAACTGAGGTCGGTGTCGTGCAGGCGCCCGCGCGTCGTCACGATCGTGCCGCTCTCGAGGAACACGTCGCTGATCTCGACGGCCGCGGTCAGAAGGCCGCCGGGATTGCTGCGCAGGTCGAGCACGACGCCGCGCAACGGCGCGTCCTTGCCGCGGAGCTTGGCGAACTTGCGCTTGAGCTCGGCGCCGGTCTCTTCCTGGAACTGCGTGACGCGCAGATAGGCGTAGCCCGGTTCGAGCCAGCGCGCGCGCACGCTGGCGACTTTGATCTTCTCGCGCTTGAGCGTGATGTCGACCGGCACCGACTCGCCTTCGTGCAGCACGGTCAGCACGACGCTGCTGCCGGGATTGCCGCGCAGCAGCTCGACCGATTCGTTGACGTTTTCCGAGGAGACGGTCTTGCCGTCGATGCGCGTGATGATGTCGCCGGGCTTGATGCCGCCGCGTTCGGCCGGCGTGTCGTCGATCGGCGCGACCACGCGCAGCACGCCGTCGATCGTCAGCACTTCGAGGCCGAGGCCGTCGTAGGCGCCGCTCGTGCCTTCGGTCAGGTCGCTCAAGCCCCGCGGATCGAGGTATTCGCTGTGCGGGTCGAGTCCCGAGAGCAGGCCCTTGATCGCCGCTTCCATCATGCGCTTGTCGCCGACATCGTCGACGTAGGCCTGCTTCACCAAGTTGTAGACGGCCGTGAACGTGCGTACATCGTCGATGCTGACACCGGCCTTGGCCGCAGCGGCCTCGGCGGTTTCGGGCGCGGCCGGCGCGTCGGCCTGCGCGGCGAACGCGAACGAAGTCAATGCAAGAAACAACAGCGGGCGGGACGGCATGGGACGACTCCAGCGAACGTTCGATGACTATACCGCGGCGGCGGCGCGGGCTCTGACCGGCGCTGAGGGCAGAAGTGCCGCCGCACGCGGCGCTATCAAGGGCAAAAGGCCGGCGTCGTCAGGGCGACGGCTTGAGCCAGCCGCGCGGATCCAGCGGCTTGCCGCGCGCGCGCAGCTCGAAGTAGAGCCCGGCATTCTTGCGACCGCCGCTGGAGCCGGCGGTCGCGATCGGCTCGCCGGCGTCGACCCAGTCGCCGACGTCCTTGAGCAGGGTTTCGTTGTAGCCGTACAGGCTCATGTAGCCGTCGCCATGATCGAGAATCAGGATCAGCCCGTAGCCCTTGAGCCAGTCGGCATAGGCGACGCGGCCGTGCGACACGGCGCGGATCTCGGCCCCCGTGTTCGCACCGACGACGATGCCCGAGATCGCACGGCCCGAGTCGTCGCTCGATCCGAAACCGACTGCGATCCTGCCCGCGAGCGGCCAGGGCAGCCGGCCGCGGCGCGCGGCGAACGGCTCGGCGGCCTGCAACTGCTTCGGAATATCGGCGAACACGTCGCGCAGGCGTTCGAGCAGATCGACGAGCGCGGCCTCGTCCTTGCCGAGCGCGGCAAGCCGCGCAGCCTGGTCGCGCAGGCTCGCATCGAGCGTGTCGATGACGCGCTCGCGCTCGGCACGCTCGCTGTCCAGGCGTGCGCCTTCGGCATTGCGCTCGTCGCGCGTCGCGGTGATCTGGGCGACCTGCGCTTCGATCGCGTGCTGCACCTTCGCGAGATCGGCGAGGTCGGCGAGCAATTCGCCGATGCGGTCGGTGCGCGCGCGCTGGAAATAGCGGTGATACGCGAGCACGCGCGAGGTCGTCGCGACTTCGTTCTGCTGCAGGATCAGCTTCAGCTCTTCATGCCGGCCCAGCGCATAGGCCGAGCGCAGCAAGGCGGCAAGCGCGTCGCGCTGGGTCTTGAGCTTGTCCCCGAGTTCGCGCTTGCGGCCTTCGAGTGCGCCCAGTGCATGCTGCTGCTCGACGAGACGTTCGTCGAGCGCGCGCAGTTCGCGCGCGATCGCGGCGATCCGCGTCTCGCGCTCGCGCAGCTCGACGGCGACGCCGCCTTTCTCGGTCTCGGTCGCCTTGCGCTGTTCGGCGAGTTCGCGGATCTGCGCGCGCGTCGCTTCGAGCTTCCGCTGCGCGTCGCGCTCCTCGGCACTCGGCTCAGCCGGCGCAGCGGCATCCTGCGCGCGGGCGGACGAGCAGACGGCGAGCGTCAGCGCCGCGACGAGCGCCGCCACGGCGAACCCGCATCGCGACGATCCGCGCACGCGCGTCCTCAGCCGGGAAACTGCAGCAGCGAGCGGCCGCTCATCTCGGCCGGCACGGGCAGGCCGAGCAGGCCGAGCAGGGTCGGCGCGAGATCGCGCAGTGCGCCGCGCGTCATCGCGGGACGTCCCGGTCCGACGTAGACCAGCGGCACGGGCCCGACCGTGTGCTGCGTGTGCGGCTGGCCGTTCTCGTCGAGCATCTGTTCGAGGTTGCCGTGATCGGCGGTGATCAGCATCGCGCCGCCGGCGGCGCGGATCGCCGCATCGAGGCGACCGAGCGCGACGTCGACGGCTTCGACCGCGGCGATCGCCGCGTCGAGCATGCCGGTATGACCGACCATGTCCGGATTCGCGATGTTGCAGACGATGAAGTCGAAGCGTCCCGACGCGATCGCGGCGACGAGCTGGTCGGTCAGCTCGGGACAGCTCATCTCGGGTTTCAGGTCGTAGGTCGCGACCTTCGGACTGGGAATCAGCAGGCGTTCCTCGCCCTCGTACGGCGCTTCGCGGCCGCCCGAGAAAAAGAACGTCACGTGCGCGTATTTCTCGGTTTCGGCGATGCGCAGCTGGGTCTTGCCGAGCGCGGCGAGGTATTCGCCGAGCGTGTTCGCCATCGACTGGGGCCGATAGGCCACGGCGCTGACCGCGAGGCTCGCACTGTACTCGGTCAGCGTCACGAACGCCGACAACGCCGGCGAGCGGGCGCGCACGAAGCCGTCGAACGCCGCGTCGGTGAACACCTGGGTCAGCTGGCGCGCGCGATCGGCGCGGAAATTCATGAACACGACCGCGTCGCCGTCGGCGAACGCGGCGCCGCCGCCGATCACGGTCGGCTTGACGAACTCGTCGTTCTCGCCGCGCGCATAGGCCGACGCGAGCGCGCCGACGGCGCTCGCCGCATGAAACTCGGCCCTGGCGTCGGTCAGCGCGTCCCAGGCGAGCTGCACGCGGTCCCAGCGCTTGTCGCGGTCCATCGCGTAGTAGCGGCCCGACACGGTCGCGACGAAGGCGCCCGGCGTCGCGGCGCATTTCGCTTCGAGCGCGCGCAGCGACGGCTCGGCGCTCTTGGGCGGCATGTCGCGGCCGTCGAGGAACGCGTGCACGGCGATGCGCGGCACGCCGCTGCGTGCCGCGAGATCGAGCATCGCGAAGACGTGGCTTTCGTGGCTGTGCACGCCGCCCGGCGACATCAGGCCTAAGACGTGCAGCGTGCCGCTGCCGGCCCCGGCCGCCGCACAGGCCTGCAATAATGCTGCATTGTTGAAAAATTCACCCGTGGAAATGTCGCTATCGATGCGGGTGAGGTCCTGGTAGACGACGCGGCCCGCGCCGATGTTCATGTGGCCGACTTCGGAATTGCCCATCTGGTCGTCGGGCAGGCCGACGTGGAGGCCGTGCGTGTCGACGAGATCGTGCGGGCAGGTGTCCAGCAGGCGGCGCCAGTTCGGGCACTTCGCCAGCGCGATCGCGTTGTAGTCGGTTTCGACGCGATGGCCCCAGCCATCGAGGATCAGCAGCAGGACGGGCTTCGGTGCGGTCACGGCGGAAACGGCGGCAGGAGCGGAACGCGCATGGTAGCGGAATCGCCGGACCGGGGCCGCCGCCGGCCATGACCAACGGCAGGGGTCGCGCATCGGGCTGCAACCCTTTTCGAAAACGCCGCATCGAAGTCCCTGCCAGCGCGGAACGCCGTTTTCCGCGAGCGCCGGCGCCGCAGCGGCGGCCGGCTTCACTTTCCAGGAGTCGTTTCATGACCATGCGCACGCTCGCTTTCGCCCTCAGCGTCATTCTCTCGGCCGGCACCGCCTATGCCGGCAGCACCGGACCGGACATCGACAAGGTCAACGGCTCGATCCGCGTCGACGAAGGCCAGCTCGCCGGCGATCTCGAAACGGTCAACGGCTCGATCCATCTGGCCAACCACGCCAAGGCCGATTCGGCCGACACCGTGAACGGCTCGATCGAACTCGGCGACGACACCGAGATCGATTCGGCCGAGACCGTCAACGGCGCGGTATCGCTGGGCCAGCGCGCCCGCATCCGCCACGACCTCGAGTCGGTCAACGGCGCGATCACGCTCGAGCGCGGCGCCGACGTCGGCGGCAAGGTGTCCAACGTCAACGGCCGCATCCGCACCGAATCGGCGCGCATCGGCGGCGACATCGAGACCGTCGCGGGCGACATCGAGATCGGCGCCGACTCGCGCATCGAAGGCGGCATCCTCGTCGAGAAGCCCAGCGGCTGGTCCTGGGGCAAGCAGAAGAATCCGCGCGTCGTGATCGGACCGAACGCCGTCGTGCGCGGTCGTCTCGTGTTCCGCCGCGACGTCGATCTCTACGTCAGCACCAGCGCGAAGATCGGCGCGGTCGAAGGCGCGACCGCGAAATCCTTCAGCGGCGCGACACCGTAAACGCAGCGGCAGCGACGCGCGCCGTCGCTGCCGTCTTTCGTCGCGGGCATGACTTCCGGCCTGGCTGAGGCCGCGGCGCGCCACCTACACTCGGGCTTCTGTGTTCGACCGGAGGCCCCATGCGCCATGTATTCGTGATCGCGAGCGCCGCACTGACGCTCGCCGCCTGCTCCGAAGCTCCACCGCCCGCCGCGCCGACAGCCGCGACGGCCGCACCGAAGACCTATGCGTCCACGTTCGCCGGCAGCGGCGCCGATTTCGCCGACCGCCTGAAGAAACTGTCCTCCGACGAATTCGAAGGCCGCGAACCCGGCACGCTCGGCGAGCGCCTGACCACGGCCTACATCAAGGACCAGTTCGAGCGCGCGGGGCTCAAGCCCGGCAACAACGGCTCATGGTTCCAGTCGGTACCGACCGTCGAGATCGCGCTGCAGAACACCGACGTGACGCTCGACATCGCCGTCGGCGGCGGCAAGGAATCCTTCGCGTACAAGACCGACATGGTCGTCGGCAACCTGTCGGCCAAGCCCGACGTCGCGATCAAGGACTCCGAACTCGTGTTCGTCGGCTACGGCGTGAATGCGCCGGAACAGGACTGGAACGATTACGCCGGCCTCGACGTGAAAGGCAAGACCGTCGTCGTGCTCGTCAACGATCCGGGCTTCGGCAACAACGACGCGGCGCTGTTCAAGGGCCGCGCCATGACCTACTACGGCCGCTGGACGTACAAGTTCGAGGAAGCCGCACGCCAGGGCGCCGCCGCAGCGCTGATCGTGCATGAAACCGAAGGCGCGGGTTACGGCTGGGGCGTCGTCGAGAACAGCTGGAGCGGACCGCAGTTCGATCTTCCGGCGAGCGAGGATCCCGCACCGCGCCTGGATGCCGCGGGCTGGATCACGAAGGCCTCGGCCGAGCGCCTGTTCGCGAAAGCCGGTCTCGATTTCGCCGCGCTGCGAAAGAGCGCGGACGTGCGCGGCTTCAAGCCGCAGGCATTGCCGGCCAAGCTCACGACGACGCTGAAGAGCACGATCAAGAGCGGCAGTTCCGACAACGTCGTCGCGATGCTGCCGGGCGCGGGCAAGCCCGACGAAGCCATCGTCTACAGCGCGCACTGGGACCATCTCGGCAAGGACCCGACGCGCAGCGGCGACCAGATCTTCAATGGCGCGGTCGACAACGCGACCGGCGTGGCCGGCCTCATCGTCATCGCCGAGGCATTCGCCAAGCAGAATCCGCCGCCCGCGCGCAGCGTCGTGTTCGCCGCGGTCACGCTCGAGGAATCGGGCCTGCTCGGATCGCGCTACTACGCCGCGCATCCGCCGATCCCGATGGACAAGACCGTCGCGAACATCAACATGGATGCGCTGTATCTCGCGCCGACCGCGCGCAACATGGCCGTCGTCGGCTTCGGCCAGTCCGAACTCGATGCGTATCTGAAGGACGCGGCCGCGTCGCAGGGCCGCGTGATCACCGCCGAGGAATCGCCGGAGAAGGGCCATTTCTTCCGCTCCGATCATTTCAACTTCGCGCGCAAGGGCGTGCCCGCGCTGTATGCGAAGGGCGGCACCGACCTGTTCGAAGGCGGCCAGGAAGCCGGCCGCGCCGCGTTCGACGACTACGGCAAGAACCGCTACCACCAGGTCGCCGACGAGTTCAAGGAGAGCATGCCGATCGCCGGCGCCGTCGCCGATCTCGAAGCGCTGTACAAGGTCGGCAGCAAGCTCGCCGGCGAATCGACGTGGCCGCAATGGGCCGCCGACAGCGAGTTCAAGGCGGCGCGCGACGCGTCGAAGAAATAGACCGGCAATCACGCAGGTTGCGGTGAGCCGCAGGCGAACCGCAACCTGCGTGCAATACGCGCAGTACGGGCGCACTGCTTGCACCCTGATGCGCACGACGGCACGATGCGGCGTCTTTCCGCACGCCGCCGCCATGCCCGCCCTGCTGATCGTCTCGGTCCTGCTGCAATTCGTCTGTCTCGTGCACATGGTGCGGTCGGGACGGCCGTACTGGTGGATCTGGGTGATCATGATCGGCTCCTACCTCGGCGTGGCCGTCTACTTTTTCACGCAGATCCTGCCGGACCTGCGCCACGACCCGGCGAGCCGTCGCCTCGTACGCAATGTGCGCGACCGCATCGATCCGGAGCATCAGCGCCGGCGCATCGCGCAGCAGCTCGACATCGCCGACACCGTCGAGAATCGCCGCCGGCTCGCCGAGGAATCGCTGCGGCTCGGCGACTACACGAACGCGGCCGAGCTGTATCGCTCGGTGCTCAAGGGCATGTACGCGACCGACCCGCTGTTCCTGCTCGGACTCGCGCAGGCGCAGGCCGGACTCGAGCAGTACGGCGATGCGCGCGACACGCTCGATACCTTGATCCGCGCGAATCCGGACTTCCGCTCGGCCGACGGGCATTTCCTCTACGCGCGCTGCCTCGAAGCCCTCGGCGAGAGCGAGCGCGCGC
>NZ_DATIGT010000282.1:0-45995 GCF_035481375.1 Tahibacter sp. | reverse complement strand
GCCCGGGCGCGGCGGCCGTCCGGTGCCGCGGTCGTGCCGGGCCGCGGCCGTTCCATGCCGCGATCCGCGCCGCACTAGACCTGCCGGATTCGCTGCTATGATCGGCGCGTTCGGCGCCCGCCCGCGCGCGCCGCGTTCCCTAGAGCTCGGAGTGATCGCACGTGCTTGAGATCCTGATGGCCGGTGGATGGGCGATGGTGCCCATCCTGATCTGTTCTGCGGTGGCGCTGGCCATCATCCTCGAAAGGTTCTGGTCCCTGCGCCAGAAGACCGTGGCGCCGCCGGAACTCGGCGAACAGGTCCGCACCTGGGCGCGCACGCGCAAGCTCGATCCCTCGCACATCGACACGCTCAGCAGGAACTCGCCGCTCGGCGAACTGCTCGCCGCCGCGCTGTCGGTGCGCAACCGCTCGCGCGAGATCATCAAGGAACGCATCGAAGACGCCGGCCGTCACGTCGTGCACCGGCTCGAACGCTATCTCAACACGCTCGGCACGATCGCGCTGATCTCGCCGCTGCTCGGACTGCTCGGCACCGTCATCGGCCTCATCCGCATGTTCCTCGCGGTCATGGTCCACGGCATCGGCAACGCGCAGCAGATGGCCGGCGGCATCGGCGAAGCGCTGGTCTGCACGGCGACCGGCCTCGTCGTCGCGGTGCCGGCCTACATCTTCCATCGCTACTTCCGCTCGCGCGTCTCGGGCCTCGTCGTGGTCATGGAAAAAGAAGCCATCGCGCTGCTCGACGAACTCGCCGCGCAGCAGCAGCCCGACGCGAACCCCGCGGCACCGAATACCGCCGTGCGCGCCGTGCGTCCGGGTGCGACCGCATGAAGCTCGGCGGTGCGCGTCGCGATGACGATTTCGAGATCAACGTGATCCCGTTGATCGACGTCATGCTGACGCTGTTGATGTTCTTCGTACTGACCGCGACCTTCGACCAGACCGCGCGCCTGCGCGTCTCGCTGCCGCAGGCCAGCGAATCGGCCGAGGCCGAGCCCGAGCTCGGCCTGACGATCCAGGTCGACAGCGACGGCCGCTATTTCATCGACAACAACGAAGTGCTGAACCCGAGCGTCGACACGCTGAAGGACGCGCTCGTGCAGATCGCGGGCGACGACCGCACGCGTCCGGTCATGATCCGCGCCGACGCGCAGACCGCGCACCAGGCCGTCGTGACGGTCATGGACGCGCTGGGGCAGGTCGGATTCACGCGGCTGTCCATCGCGACGACACCGCCGAAGGAAGCACCGAAAAAGTGAGCGTCGCCGCGCCGGCCAGCGCCGCGGCGACGTATCGGCGGCTCCTTGCGTATTCCGCGCGGCACTGGCCGATCGCCGTGCTCGCGGTGCTCGGCATGGCCGTCGACGCCGGCGCGACGGCCGGCTTCACCTGGCTCATCAAGCCGATGCTGGACGACCTGTTCGTGCGCCAGGACCAGAACACGATCTTCTGGATGCCGATCTTGATCGTCATCGTGTTCGTGCTGCGCGGCATCGCGACCTGGCTGACCGACTACGGCGTCGCGCGCGTCGGCCGCGGCGTCGTGCACAGCCTGCGCGAGCAGGTGTTCGCGCGCTATCTCGTGATGCCGGCGGGCTATTTCGATCGCGAAGCCTCGGGCCAGCTGATCTCCCGCGTCACCTACACGGTCGAGCAGGTCGCGCAGGCCAGCACCGAGGCGGTCAAGGTCATGATCGTCGACAGCCTGACCGTGCTCGGCATGCTGTTCGTGATGCTCTGGTACGGCGCGCGGCTGACGCTCGCGCTGTTCGTCATGGCGCCGCTGATCGCGGCCCTGGTCTGGTTCGTCGGCCGGCGCTATCGCCGCATCAGCCATCGCATCCAGCACTCGGTCGGTTCCGTCACCGGCGTCGTCGAGGAAGTCGTCGGCGGCCAGCGCGAGGTCAAGGTCTATGGCGGCGGCACCTACGAACAGCAGCGCTTCGCCGAGATCAACGAACACAATCGCCGGCTCAATCTCAAGGTCGCCTCGACCAACGCATTGTCGACCGCGCTCGTGCAGATCATCGCGGCGTGCGCGCTCGCCGGCGTGGTGTTCTTCGCAACGCGGCCGGCCATGCTCGCGCAGATGAGCGCCGGCAGTTTCATGGCGACGATCACTGCGATGATCGCGATGCTGCCCTCGCTCAAGCGCCTGACCACGGTGCAGGCCATGATGCAGCGCGGCGTCGCCGCGGCGCAGGATCTGTTCGCGATCCTCGACACGCCGGGCGAGCCCGACGGCGGCACCGCGCAGATCGCGCGCAGCCGCGGCGAGATCGCGCTCGAACGCGTCTCGCTGCGCTATCCGGGCGCGAGCAGCGACGCGCTGCACGAAGTCGATCTGTTCTGTCCGGCCGGCAAGGTCACCGCACTCGTCGGACGTTCCGGCAGCGGCAAGACCACGCTCGCGAGCCTGATCCCGCGCTTCTACGAACCCGGTACCGGCCGCGTGCTGCTCGACGGCCGCCCGCTCACGGAGTGGACGCTGGCGAGCCTGCGCGACCAGATCGCGCTCGTGAGCCAGCACGTCGTGCTGTTCAACGATTCGATCGCGCGCAACATCGCCTACGGCGCGCTCGGCGGCGCGACGCGCGAACGGATCCGCGAAGCCGCCGCGGCGGCCAATGCACTCGAATTCATCGAACGCCTGCCCGACGGACTCGACAGCCGCGTCGGCGAGGGCGGCGCGCTGCTCTCGGGCGGCCAGCGCCAGCGCATCGCGATCGCGCGCGCGATCCTCAAGAACGCGCCGATCCTGATCCTCGACGAAGCGACCAGCGCGCTCGACACCGAATCCGAACGACTGATCCAGGACGCGCTCGCGCGCCTCATGCGCGAACGCACGACGCTCGTCATCGCGCATCGGCTCAGCACGATCGAGCACGCCGACCAGATCGTCGTGCTCGACCAGGGACGCATCGTCGAAACCGGCCGCCACGACGAACTGCTCGCGCGCGGCGGCCACTACGCGGCGCTGCACCGCATGCAGTTCCACGACACCGCGGGCGCATGAACGCCGCGGCGCGGCGCGAACGCGTCTGGTATCACGGCGCCGAGGTGCCGATCAGCTGGGGCGTGCTCGCGCGCCTCTACGGCGGCGTGACCGCGCTGCGCCGGCGCGCCTATGCGCGCGGCTGGCTGCGCCGGCATCCGGTCGGCAAGCCCGTCGTCGTCGTCGGCAACATCAGCGTCGGCGGCACCGGCAAGACGCCGCTGACGATCGCGCTGGTCCGCGCGCTCGCCGCGCGCGGCCTGCGCGCCGGCGTCGTCAGCCGCGGCTACGGCGGCAGCGCCAAAGGACCGCTGCTGCTCGATGCGGATGCA
This sequence comes from Tahibacter sp., assembly GCF_035481375.1. Lineage (GTDB taxonomy): Bacteria > Pseudomonadota > Gammaproteobacteria > Xanthomonadales > Rhodanobacteraceae > Tahibacter. The sequence goes on along the minus strand of NZ_DATIGT010000282.1, from coordinate 42,666 downwards.
ACGCCCGCGCAGGTCGGCGACGAACCGCTGCTGATCCGCGATCTCGGCGGTGCGCCCGTCGTCGTCGGCCGCGATCGCGTCGCCGCGGCGCGACTGTTGATCGCGAGCGCCGACATCGACGTCGTGCTCGCCGACGACGGTCTGCAGCACTATCGGCTGCATCGCGACGTCGAGATCTGCGTGATCGACGGCGCGCGCCGCTTCGGCAACCGCCGGCTGCTGCCGGCCGGTCCGCTGCGCGAGCCGCTGTCGCGGCTCGAACACGTCGACTTCCGGGTCTGCAACGGCGGCCTCGCCCATGCCGACGAAGTCCAACTGCATCTGCGCGACGACGGCGCGCTGAACCTCGTCGACGGCCGTCATGTCGCGCTCGACGCGTTCGCCCATCGCCGCGTGCATGCGGTCGCCGGCATCGGCCATCCGCGCCGCTTCTTCGACAGCCTGCGCGCCGCGCGCATCGACGCGATCGAGCACGCCTTCGCCGATCATCATCTGTTCGGCCCGGCGGATCTCGCGTTCGGCGACGGCCTGCCCGTGCTCATGACCGGCAAGGACGCGGTCAAATGCCGCGCGTTCGCGCAACCGGACTGGTGGCAGGTCGCCGTGCAGGCGCAACTGCCCGAGCGCTTCCTCGATTCGGTCGCGGCGCGCATACGCGCGGCAGCTCTCGAAAGCGCAGCCCTCGAAAACTAGGGGCCGCGGCCGCATCTGCGAACGATCCCTCTTCGCTCCGGACAGCGCCGTGCTCGATTTCCGCTTCGACAATGCCTTCGTGCGCGAACTGCCGGGCGATCCCGACACCAGCCTGCAGTCGCGCCAGGTCGTTGGTGCGGCCTATTCGCGCGTGCAGCCGACGCCGGTCGCGGCACCGCGGCTGCTCGCGTATTCGGCCGAGGTCGCCGCGCTGCTCGATCTCGATCGCGCCGAGGTCGAATCGCCGGCGTTTGCCGAGGTCTTCGGCGGCAACCGCGTGCTGCCCGGCATGCAGCCCTACGCCGCGAACTACGGCGGCCATCAGTTCGGCAACTGGGCCGGCCAGCTCGGCGACGGCCGCGCGATTTCGCTCGGCGAGACGATCAATCGCGCCGGGCAGCGCTGGGAACTGCAGCTCAAGGGCGCGGGCCCGACACCGTACTCGCGCCGCGCCGACGGCCGCGCCGTGCTGCGATCCTCGATCCGCGAATTCCTCTGCAGCGAAGCGATGCATCACCTCGGCGTGCCGACGACGCGCGCCCTGTGCCTCGTCGGCACCGGCGAAGCGGTCGAGCGCGACATGTTCTACGACGGCCATCCGCGCGACGAACCCGGCGCGATCGTCTGCCGCGTCGCGCCGTCGTTCATCCGCTTCGGCAATTTCGAACTGCCGGCCTCGCGCGGCGACGCCGCGCTGCTGCGCCGGCTTGCCGACTTCACGATCGCGCGCGATTTTCCCGCGATCGCTGCCGCGCACGCGCCGGGCAGCGAGGCTGCGTATGCAGCATGGTTCGCCGAGGTCTGCGTGCGCACGGCCGTGCTGATCGCGCACTGGATGCGCGTGGGCTTCGTACACGGCGTCATGAACACCGACAACCTGTCGATACTCGGGCTCACGATCGACTACGGACCTTACGGCTGGATCGACAACTTCGATCCGGACTGGACGCCGAACACGACCGATCGCGAGCGCCGGCGCTACCGCTTCGGGCAACAAGTACAGATTGCGTACTGGAACCTCGGCTGCCTCGCCAGCGCGATCGCACCGCTGTTCGCCGCGCACGACGCGCTGCACGCGGGCCTGCAGCGTTTCGTCGAAACGTTCGTCGAGGCCGATCGCGCGAACATCGCGGCGAAGCTCGGCCTGCGCGACTGCGGCGACGACGACGTCGCGCGCATGCAGGCGCTGCACGCGCTGCTGCAGGACGCCGAGGTCGACATGACGATCTTCTTCCGCGGCCTCGCACGGATCGACGCAGGCGCGGGCACCGCCGCGCTGCGCGGAGCGTTCTACGACGAGGCGAAGTTCGCCGCCTCGCTGCCCGCGTTCGACGCCTGGCTGCAGGACTACGCGGCGAGACTCGCGCAGGACGCGATGCCCGACGAAGCGCGCCGCGCGCGCATGAACGCGGCGAACCCGTGCTACGTGCTGCGCAATTACCTGGCCCAGCAGGCGATCGATCGTGCCGAGGGCGGCGATCTCGGCGGCGTGCACGACCTGCTGGACGTATTGAGGCGTCCCTACGACGAACAGGCCGGACGCGAGGCATTCGCACAGCGCAGACCGGACTGGGCGCGCCAGCGGGCGGGATGTTCGATGCTGTCGTGCAGTTCGTGATGCACGCGACGTTGCGGTTCGCGGCGCTCCCGGCAACCCACGTTCTGCAACACGATCTGCATTAAGTTCCGCGATGGCGCGGTCGGCGGTTTCATCGCAACCGTTGTCGCGCGTCGCCGGCGTTCCGATACCGGATCGGCCAGTCTCCGTCGGCGTCATGGCGGTCTGATGACAGTTTTCGGCGTCACGCACGCGAGCGAACGACTGCAATATTTCCGTAACGAGCCCGACATACCCTGCGCGCCTCCCCAACGCTCACGGGCTTTTAACCATGAAACTGCGTACCCAGGGCCTTCTTGCTCTCGCCGTCACCGCGGCGCTCGCCGGCAACGCACACGCCGAGATCGCGATCGACGTCATCAACGGCAGTGAAGTCAGTCTCGAAGGCCTGATGCAGGCCGACGGCAGCTGGTTCCACAACGACGTCGCCGACCTCAATGCCGCCTCGCCCGCGGGCAACGACGGCAAGGACAGCGAATTCGACATGCGCCGCGCCGAAGTCATCCTCAAGGGCAAGGGCGGCCGCTTCGACTGGACCCTGGGCTACGACGGCAAGGCCAACAAGTACCTCGACGCCAACATCAAGTGGAAGCTCGGCACGAACTATCTGATGGCCGGCCAGTACAAGCAGCCGAACAGCCTCGAAGAACTGACGAGCACGCGCCACAACGATTTCATCTCCAAGGCCATGGTCACGAACCTGTTCGGCGTCGCGCGCCGCGTCGGCGTGGCCTACGGCGACGACCAGCCGAACTTCGGCTACCAGGTCAGCTATTTCGGCCGTGAGCTCACGCGCAACCTCAACCAGGGCCAGGGCTTCGGCGGCCGCGTCTACTTCGCGCCGATGGCCGAAACCGGCAATATCCTGCACTTCGGCGTCTCCGCGCTCGACTACGACACCGACGCCGACACCGCGCGCCCGCGCGTGCGTCCGGACGCCGACCAGGCGACGGTCCGTCTCATCGACACCGGCAACATCCTCAATGCCGACCGCCAGCGCACCTACGGCGTGGAAGGCCTCTGGGTCGGCGGTCCGATCAAGGTCCAGGCCGAATACATGCGCTCGACCGTGTCGCGCACCGAAGCGACGACGCTGCCCGACTGGACCGGCGACAGCTGGTACGTCTACGGCGTGTGGAACCTGACCGGCGAAACCTGGGGCTACAAGGCCGGCCTGCCGACCACGACGCTGCCGGACGACCCGATGGCCGGCATGTGGCAGATCGGCCTGCGCTACGACTCGACCAACCTCAACGACGGCAACGTCCGCGGCGGCGAAGAGCGCAACCTGACGCTCGGCGTGAACTGGTACTGGCGCTCGAACTTCAAGTTCATGGTCAACTACGTCAAGGTCGACAGCAGCAAGTACGTCAGCGCGCTGCGCGCCGAACTCGACGACAACCCGAACATCCTCGAAGCGCGCGCCCAGTTCTATTGGTAAGCCGCTGCGGGTAAGCCTTCGTACCGAGTGACGCAGACGACGCCGCGGGGCAGGGATATCCCGCGGCGTTTTTCGTTGTGGCGCGGTGATGGGCACGGCGGTTCGGCGCCGCAATAGCGGGGCGCCGCGCTGTCGGGCTTCGCCTGTGGCTCAACCCAACCTGCGGCTGGATGCATTGGCGCCGCAACACCGATTCCCGCACCCGCGGCGCTCAGGCAGAATCCGCCGATGCGCGTCTGTCTGTCCATGATCGTCAAGAACGAAGCAGCCGTGATCGAGCGCTGCCTGCGCTCGGTGCTGCCGCACATCGACAGCTGGGCCATCAGCGATACCGGCTCGACCGACGGCACGCAGGACATCGTCCGTCGCGTGCTCGCCGGCAAACCCGGCGAACTGATCGAGCGGCCCTGGATCGACTTCGCACACAATCGCAACGAAGCGCTGGATCTCGCGCGACGGCACGGCGAACTCGCATTGATCATCGATGCCGATGAAGTCCTTCAGGTCGCCGCGGACGCGCCGCGCCCGGATCCGTCGGCACCGGGATATCTGCTCGAACACGTGCAAGGCACCGCGCACTACTGGCGCGTCTGCATCGTGCGGCTCGACCTCGACTGGCACTGGGAAGGCGTACTGCACGAAGTGCTGCTGTCGAGCCGGGCCGATCACGTCGTGCGGCTGCCAGGCTGGCGGGCCGCGACGTTCGCCGACGGCGCGCGCAGCCAGCAGCCGGCCAGCGTGAAATACGGACGCGACGCCGAGATCCTGCGTCAGGCGCTGGAACGCGAGCCGAATCATGCGCGCTACACGTTCTACTACGCACAGAGTCTGCGCGACGCCGGCCGCATCGACGAATCGATCCGCGCCTACCGCCGCCGCAGCGAACTCGGCGGCTGGGACGAAGAAATCTACTACGCGAAACTGCAGATCGCGCTGCTGCTCGAGCGCTCCGGCGCGGGCCATGCGGACATCGCCGCCGCTTACCTCGACGCCTGCGACGTCCGCCCGTCGCGCGCCGAAGCGCCCTGCGAATTCGCGCGCTATCTGCGCCTGAATCGGCGCTACCGCATGGCCACGGTATTTGCACGCATCGCGCTCGAGCTGCCCGCATCGGACGACATGCTGTTCGTCGACGGCACCGTGCATGCCTGGCGCGCGAAAGACGAACTCGCCGTGTCGAGCTGGTATTGCGGCGACAGCGCACTCAGCGCGCAGCTCTGCGAGGAACTGCTCGTGGACGGGCAACTGCCGGACAGCGAACTCGAACGCGTCGAGACGAATTTGCGGTTCGCGGAATCCCTGCACGCGCAGCAGCAGGGGGCTGCCGTCGGCTGACGGCGCGCCGGATTTTTCATCCTCGTGATGCACGGCGAGCGGTGGGAGACCTCGATGTTGGGCTTCGCCTGCGGCTCAGTCCGACCTACGCGACGCCTGGCGCTTTTCGAGAGGTGATGGAAACCCTCCCCTTGAAGGGGAGGGTATGGGTAGGGATGGGTTTGCGGTTTCAGCCGAGAACCGCGGCGCAAAGCGCTTCGCCGCGTTTTCAACTCCCCATCCCCGCACGATCAATTGCTCCGCCACTGCACCTCGTCGATATACGCATTCACCGTATACGTCGTGTGCGCGCGTTCGAGCCAGATCGCATCGATCGTGACGTTCGCGGCGTCGATCGCGCCGTTGCCGCCGACCCAGGCGTTCCACTGGTTCGCATCCGCCAGATTCCACTCGACATAGGTCCAAGTGTTCGCGGCGACGCTGCGCAGCGTCGAACGCTCGGTCGCCGCGCCGTCGTCGATGCCGACGCCGACGCTGAAGCCCGCTCCGGCGACATAGACCCAGAAGCCCACGCGTCCGTTGCGCGCGACGCCGGTGTTGCTGCCGGCCGAGCCGCCGCCCGACAGGAAGCGCACGGCCCAGGCCTGGGAATCCGACGGATTGTCGACGAGCGTCAGATGCTCCGAACAACTGCCGACGTGCGAGACGCCGCAGTCGCGTTCCGCCGTCGATGTCGCATCGATGCCGGTCGTGCTGCCCGAATAGCTCGGCGTCGACGTGAAGTGGCCTTCATTGGTTTCGAAGGTGTCGAGAATGCGCGGCGTGCCGCCGCCCGAGCCCGGATTCAACAGCGTGTAGTAGCGGCGCCAGTCCCAGTTGATGCCCGGGTCGGTATGCGTGTTGTTCGGGAAGTGCTGGTGGCCCTTGATCTTGATCGAACTCGACAGCACGACGACGCCGCTGTGCGCCGCACCGTTATAGGCCGTCGCGCAGTTGATCCCGTGGCGCGAGCAGAAATGCCGCGTCAGCGCCGACGAGGCGTTGTACATCGCCGTCGTATACCAACTCGCATTGTTCACATAGCCTTCGTGCTCGATGCCGAGCGTATAGCCGTTCTCGGCGCCGATGTGATGCGCCGCCTGCGCTTCGCGCACCATCTGCGTGACCTGGCCGTCGGAGCTGCGGATCAGGTAGTGCGCGCTGACCGAGTACGGGTTGCTCTGGAACCACGAGATGCTGCCGGCGTAGGAGCCCTGCATCGTATGGATCGCGACGGCCGAGATCGACTGGCTGCGCGAATGGTAGTAAGGCGAGGTGACCCAGAGCGCCGGCCCGTAGTCGGTGCTCGACGGCACGGGGCCTGCGAGCGGCGCGTCGGACGACAGCGCTTCGGTGACCGGATCGATGCGCAGGCCGTCGACCTCGACGGCGCCGCGCTGCAGGTCCAGCCGCACGAACGGCGCGCGCTGGCGCAGCAGCGCGTCGGGCGCGAATTCGCGTTCCCAGGCGACCGGCCGCGCATCCACGCGAATGCCGTTGTCGTCGACGCCGCGGTCGAGCGTCAGCAGCACGTCATAGGCGAACGCCTCGCGCGCGAACGCGGCGATCGCGTCGGTCTTGCCGTCGCCATGACCGGCGTAGGCGGCGAGCAGCTCCGCCTGCGTCGCGCCGCGCGCAAGGCGCGACTGCGCATCGGCGAGCAGCGCCGCCGCGCCGAGCACATTCCAGTAAGGATCGCTTTCGACCTGCTTGCGCGACACGCCGAGCAGCGTCGCCGCGCCGCCGACCTGATCGCGGAATCCGTGGCCCGCGTACAGGCCCATGAGGCCGACGGCTGCGGGCGACTCGGGCACCGCATCGACGGCGCCGTCGAGCATGACCCAGCGGCTCTGCACGTAGGCGATCGCCTCGAGCGATCCGGCCGGCAGCTGCGGATGGCGCGCATAGGCCGCGGCGAAAAGAGCAGGGAAGTCGCGACGCGCCTGCGCCAGCGCGGCCTGTTCGCCTGCGGCGGCATCAACCGGTGTCAGGTCGACGGCCGGCGCGGGATCGCGCGACTCCGACCAGGCCGGCGCGGCGGCAAACAGCAGGGAAACAGCGAGGGTCAGGCAGGAACGACGCATGCGAGCTTCTCCAGTGACGACGAGGGTGAAAGGCATCGCGCGCCGCAGGGGACGACGCGCAATGGTGCAGGACCGGCCGTGCAGCGATGGCGGAACGGGCGATGCCGCGGCGCGACCGCAGCGCGCGAACTTGCATCAGTGCCGCGGCGGCGTCATTCCAAATCGATTCCAAAGGCCTGCCAAGCCGCGCGTACGCGCATCCGCGGCGCGGCACGGTCGCCGGCGACGGAGAAACCGGTTTCCGTATTTGGAACATCGCGACATCGCCGCAGCGCGTCCGGCGCGCAAACGTATCGCGGATGCGCTCGGCGCCCTGTGGCCGTGCGCACGAAATCGCAGTGGCCCGCACCGACGCGAACACGCAACGGTTGCGCCGGGTCCGGCAGACGAAGCGAGCGCGACGCGATACACAATCGCCGCACGCGACGGATCCCGCGCCAAACTGTGCGGCAGTCCACATTGCCGCGCCCTCGCCAGCCCGGCCGCAGTTCACTAGAATCGATCGGCACGTGGCCGGGGGGCCGCGTACTCGCAGTATTCGTTGCTGTCGCTGCCCGTCCGGGCCAGTGACCGCGCGTCGTCGGCGCAGTCTGCCCGCGGCGCGCCCGCCATGGGGAGTGGCCGAAGGTGCAATACCGAGTCGACGATTTCGTCCTGGACAGCGCGTCGCGCCTGGTCGCGGGGCCGCAGGGCCCGCTCGCGGCGCCGCGCCGCGTATTCGATTGCCTGATCTGCCTGATCGAACATCGCGATCGCGCGGTCGCGCGCGATGAGCTCATTCTATACGTGTGGAATCGCAGCAATGTATCGGATACGCAACTTGCGCAAACGGTGCTGCGGGCGAGGCGGCTGCTGCAGGACGACGGCAACGGGCAGCGGCTCATCCGCACCGTGCCGGGGTTCGGCTATCACTGGGTTGGGCCCGTCACGGAAATCCAGGGCGAGATCGCCGTGGCTGCTGCAGCCGACGACGGCGCGAGACCGGCCGACGCGACGGACGCCGTGCACGAAGTCGCGGCTGCCGAGCCGATCACCGGACACATCGAGGAAGCCGCACGAGTCGTCATCGCGGAAACGCCGCTTCGCAGCGTGCCGCCGGCCGCGTTTGCGCGCGCCGCCAACCGCAGGCCTCGCGCACGCCGCTGGCCATGGCTCGCGATCGGCGCGGTCGCTCTCGTCGTCGCGATCGCCGGCGTCGAGTTCGGCGCGGCCTATCTGCCGACGCGCGCCGCCGCCGCCGTCGACGCGTCGCGGCGCATCGTCGTGCTGCCAGTCGAGATGGATGCTGCCGCGGCCGACGAGGCGGCCTGGGCGCGTCTGGGCCTCATGGACCTGCTGGCCACGCGGCTGCGCGCCGAAGGCGCCGTCGTGCCGCCGAGCGAAAGCGTGCTCGCCGCACTCGCGGCACTCGCGCCGCGCAGCGGCAGCGATCTTCGTCCGCAGGCGCTGCAGGCCGATCTGCTGCTGCAGCCGCGCCTGTCGCGACTCGCCTCGGGTTGGGAATTCAGCCTCGAAGGACGGCGCGCGAGCGGCGTCGACCTCGTGCTGCGCGAACAGCATCCGCAGGTCTTGCCGGCGGTCGCCGCAGCCGGCGATGCATTGCTGCGGCAGCTTGGCCGCGCGCCGCGCACGGTGGCCGACGACGGCGACGAAGTCGTCGTGCGTCTGCGTGCCGCGCTGCTCGGCAACGAACTCGGCACGATCCGCGACTGGCTGTCCACATTGCCGCGCGCGCAGCGGCAGGATCGCGAAATGCGCTACCTCGCGGCGGAAGTCGACTATCGCGCGGGACGCCTCGCGGAATCGCGCGCGGCGCTCGATGCGCTGCTCGCCGACGACGCGTTCGCGCCCGACGCCGTGTTCCGCGGCCGCGTGCTCGCCGCGCGCGGCTCGATCGCGATGCGCCAGCGCGACGACGTTGCCGCCGAACGCGATTTCGCCGCCGCCATCGCGACGCTCGGCCATCACGAGGGACGCGATCTCGGTCGCGCCTACATGGGCCGCGGCGGCGTCGCCTTGCGGCAGTTGCGCTTCGACGTCGCGCAGGCCGATCTCTCGCGCGCGCGTTCGCTGCTCGATGCGGCCGGCGACGATCTCGGCGTCGCGCGCGCCGAGGTGAATCTCGCGCTGCTCGACCGGCGCCGGGGCCATCCGCTCGAAGCACTGGAACGGCTGCAGTCCGCCGCTGCGCGCTTCGGCAACTATGCCGCGGTCAACGAGCTCAGCGCGACGCTCGTCAGCATCGTCGACCTGCAATGCGGCCTGCTGCGCTGGAACGATGCGCTGGCCACCAGCGACAGCGCGCAGCGCCTGCTGTCGCAACTGCCCGATCCGCAGCTGCGCCGCCGCGTCGCCCTCGCGCGGACCGACGCGCTGCTCGGCCTCGGGCGGCTCGACGAAGCGGCCGAGGTTCTGGACACGATCGATGCGGGCGCCGGCGCCGATCGCGCGTATCGCGACGTGTTGTCGGCCGAACTCGCGCTCGCGCGCGGCGATCGCGATGCGTCGCTGCGCTTCGCGCAGGCCGTGCTGCCGGATTCCGCCGGGAATCGCGAATACCGCTCGCGCGCCGCGCGCCTGCTGTTCGCGAACGGCGTGCCGTTGCCGCCGCTCGACATCGGTTCGACCGCCGTTCCCGATGACGACATGGATCTGCTGTTGCTGCGCGGCCTCGCGCGCGCTTCGCGCGAACCGGCCGCGGCGCAGGCCGATCTGCGCGCCGCGCTGGACGGCGTCACGCGCACGCGCGATCTGCGCGAACAGCGCGACCTGCTGCGTGCACTCAAGCGCGTCGCGCGCGCCGATGCACCCGGCGACGATCTGCTGACGCTCGCCGCGCCGCTCGCGGCCGCCGTGCCGCGCGATTTCGACACGGCGCTGCTGTTCGCCGAGCTGCATCGCGAGCGACGCGACATCGACAGCTGGCGTGCCGCCCTGCGTTCCGCCGCCGCGCTGGCCGGCGAACGGCGTCTGCCGGATGCGCTGGCCGTGGCCTTTCTCGACGACGAAACGCCGCCGCGCGTGGTGCGCGCGGCGACGCGTTGAACGCTTCCCCATCGGGCCGCGCGGCGATCGCGATCGCCGCGCGAGCGGCTCAGAAATAGCCGCAGGTATCGATCATCTGGCCGCCGTTGCCGTCGATGCTGCCCGTGGTATCCCACTTGATGTCGACCGCGGCCGAGCCGCGATTGGCGACCGAGGCTTCGGCTTTCGCGCTGAACGTGAGGCGATGCGCGCACTTGCTCTCGGCGTCGAACTTGCCGCGGCGGCCCGTCGTGCCGGCGCCGAACGCGTTGTCGCACTGCACCGAGAACGGGATGTTCGCGAACGCGCTCGACGAATGGCTGTAGCCGAACGGCGCCGGGTAGCAGCTGCTGTTGCAGCGGATGCCGGCCTGCTGGCCGCCCATGTTCTTCGTGACCATGGTGATGCCGTAGACGTTCTTGTACGTGCGCTTGTACGAACCCCAAGTCCACCACTTCGCGATGTAGCGCGTATCGCTGGCGAGCGCGCAGCCCATGACGGCCTTGCTCCGGTCTACCGGCTCGAAGCCGGCGCGCGGCGCATAGCCCTGCGCCTTGAGTTCGCGATGGCCGTTCACGATGGAATCGATGAACTCGATGTTCGGATCGAACACCACGCAGTGCTTGAGGCTGCTCCAGCAGAACTCCGCCGCCTGGTGCCGCTGCAGCTGCCTGTCGACGTCGACCGTGATCTGCAGCAGACGATAGGTGCCCTGATCGAGCGGCAGGCCGACCTTCTCGAACCCGTCGATGCGCGCGGCGAACGCTTCGCCGTTGACCTTGCTCGAATCCAGCGCGGCCAGACGAATGCCCTCTACCGCCGTCGCACCGTCCTCGGCTTCGATCAGATAGGTGGCCGGCCCGACGAGCTGCTCCATCGACTGGCCCTTGACGTCACTGAGCGGACCCGCGCGCAGCGTGTCGACCGCGAACGTGACGCCGGCGGAATCGCCGGCATAGTCGGCATAGATGCCTTCGGCGTAACCGCGCGCATCGGCGGCAAGAGCGGGCAGGGCGGCGGCGCAGGCGAGCGCAACGGCGAGACGGGAAAAAACGCCAACGTGAGACATAGTGGAATCCTTGATCTTAGGGAAACTCCGGCGCCGCCGTTACGGGCGGCGGCGCCGGGCGATGTCCTGAGCGGTCGAACGCAGGCTTCCGGTCGCATCGTGTGCGGTCCCGCGCCGACAGAACTGTCGCGATCCCCTGGCCACGCGGACGAACGCGGCGCCGCGGCAGTTCCGCGCCAGACTGCGCCGCGCCGGCGTGGCGGGCATTCCACTCCGATTCCAAGCCGATTCCGGTCGATTCACGGAAACGTTCCGAGGGGGCTGTCGCGCCGCGGTGCGGCGGTCGCGGATCGGATGACCGCGTAGATGCACGTCGCCGACGTAGGGCGCAATAACCGAAGGGCATTGCGCCGCGTGTCCGTTAACCTCGTCGCGTCAGTCCAGCGGGATGTACCGCGCGCTGGCGTTGCGACGGCGCAATGCGCTGCGCTTATTGCGCCCTACGATCGGCGCCTGTATTACGGACCGGCCGACAGCGTGCGAAGAAATACCGGAAGATCCGTCGTCGGCGGAAACACGCCGATGTCATAGAGCATGCTCGCGACATGGCCGCGGTGGTACGTGGTGTGATTGACGACGTGCAGAACGATGTCGCGGCGTTTCATGCGACCTGCGCCGCCGCCGATGAATTCGAAGTCGACGAATTCGTCCAATGCGGCCGGCGAAGTCGCGGCGGCGTAGTCCACATACCACTCGTCCATCTGTCGCTGGCGCGCCGTCAGTTCGTCGATTTCCGGGCAATGCTCCGGATTGCGTGTGGTAAGGCCATGCGGCTTTTGCAGCAGATGGCATTGCCAGACGTAGTCCATCGCCAGCGAATGATGGAGTGTCCGAATCAGGCTGCCGAAGATGATCGGGCGAGGCGCGGCCAGCGCTTCCGCCGGAACGCGCGCCACGACCTTCAGAAATGCGTCGTCTGCCCAGGCTTTGTAGCGCGTCAGCGTTTGCGTGTCCGTCATGACGATTCCGTTTGCGAAATGGGCCGATGGAGTAACCGCAACAGCGACGATGCGGCGCGTGGCGATTGTAGCGAGGCCGCCTGTGCGTTCGAGCGAATTCAGCGTGATGCTCGCCCGGCGTCTGGCTTCGCGGAATTCACGACGTGACTGCCGGGCAGCGTCAAGCCCGCGTGGATGCAAACGCATGCACGACGGCAGCCATGTCGTCGTAGCCATGGCCTGCTGCGAGAGCGCTGCGATAGAGCGCAGCGCACTGACGGATCAACGGCGCGCTGCTGCCGGTGTCGTCGCACTGGGCCAGCACCAGTTCGGCGATGGTGCTGACGTCGCGAATCGCGGCCTGCGGTGAAAAATCCGCGCGCACGAGTTTTTCCAGCTTCGTGCGAGACACCGCGCTGGCCATTGGGCCCGCATCCAGAACCTCGCGAAGCACATCCAGATCGACGCCGGCACGGCGAGCGGCATGCGCGGTCTCGGCGAGCGCGGTCACCATGCCGATCAGGTAGTGATTGGCCGCGAGCTTCATGCGCAGCGCGCCAGGCACGACCCCGCAGCGGAATACGCGAGTACACAGGGAATCGAGCAACGGAAGGACCCGGGCTATGTCGTCATCATGCCCCGCCACCATGCCGACCAGCTGCCCGTGCGTCGCCGGCACGCGCGATCCCGAAACGGGCGCCTCGACGTACGCGCCGCCCGCTGCGACGATGTCGCGCTGCAAGTCGTGCGAATACGCCGGCGATGTCGTTCCCAGGTGGACGATCGTCTTCCCGCAGACATGCCTCGCAAATGCCGGCGTTCCGCGTTCGAGCACGGCATCGACGGCGTTGCGGTCGAGCAGCATCAGCATCACCGTCGTGCAGCGCTCGAACAGGCCGCGACTGGACTTCGCTTGTTCCGCGCCGAGCTGCACGAGCGCTTCGCATTTCCCGGCGGAACGGTTCCAGACGACCAGCGGAATGCCGGCGCGCAGCAGATTGGTCGCCATGGGCTCGCCCATGTGGCCGATGCCGATGAAGCCGATCTTCATAAGATCGTTTCCGCCTCGAACAGCGGTTCGCCGAACAGGCGCTTTCGCAGAAAGGCGATCACGTCGTCGCGCGCGCGTATCGTCGGCTCGCCGTCCGCATCGATCAGATGCGCCGTCAGCACGCTGTGCGGGCTGGCCACGATCTGCTTGAAGAACGGCGGCGGTTCGGGATTCGCGGCGCTGTCGGGCAACACCCGGCCGATGAAGCGCGGACCCAATGCCGCGCTGTAGGCGGCGAAACGCTCGGCACGGCAATGCCGGTCGCCTTCGAACCGGTAGGCGAGCACGGTCAGGTCGTCGCGCTCGAGCCTCGCCCTGACGGCCGCGAGTTCGCCCGGATCGCTCTCCACGGCCGCCGGATCGTCCAGCGGCAACGACGGCTGCGCGAGCACGGGCGCGAGCATGGATGGTTCCAGCATCATCGACAGCGCGAAGTTGCCGGTGAAACACATGCCGATGGCACCGACGCCCGGCCCGCCGCACTCGCTCATCGCGCGGCGCGCCAAGGCGCGCAGCCACGCCGTCACCGGACTCGCGCCCTGTCCGGCGAGCGCGCGGAATTCGGCGCTGATACAGGCGCGGCGCAGGACGGCCAGCCCTTCCTCGGCCTGCGGATACGCACCGTCGGTGCCGAACAGCGACGGCAGATACACCGTAAAGCCTGCATTGCGTACCCAGCGCGCGAAGCGTGCGACGTGCGGGCTGATGCCGGGCATCTCCGCCATGACGATGACGGCCGGCCCGGAGCCGGAGACGTATACGCGCTTGGTGACGCCGCCCAGCGTGCACGAGCGCGCGTGAAAATCGTCGAGCGCGTCGTCTTCAGAAGATGGAATTTGTGAACTCATGGAGATTCTCCGCAGTGCGGAGCCGGTCAGAGGAAAAATCGGGCGTTCGAAGAAGACGTGCCGCATCGGCGAGCACATCCGGAACGATCCGGCGCGAGATGGCGCAAACGACATCCATTACAGCCTCGACAGCGTTCCGGACGTAGTGTCCAATGCGACATCTTTCGAGCGGAAATCGACATGAAGGATTTCGAGGTCCTGATGCTTGAGGGCACCAATCCGAGCGGCGTTGCGATGACGCGCGACATCCTCGCGGCTGCGGCGTTGTTCGCCGTGCGCCAGGGCGAAGCGGCGCCGACCTGGGGCCTGTATTCGCCCGGCGGCGGACGTGTGAACCTGCGGGGAGGCATCGGTGCAGACACCGTTCGGTTGCCCGGTCGCGTCAGGAACAGCAAGTCGGTGCTGCTGATCCCGGGCATCTGGGTCGTGGATACCCGCGAGCTGACGGAACGTATCAAGGCCGACGACTGCCAGCGCGCGATCCGCAGCATCGCCGCACATGTCGCCGGCGGCGGGCAAGTCGCAGCCTCCTGCTCCGCCGTCTTTCTGCTTCAGGCGGCGGGCGTGCTCAAAGGTCGCCGCGCGACGACGACATGGTGGCTCGCGCCGGAACTGTCGCGCATCGCGAAGGACACGCAGGTCGAAGCGAACCGCATCCTCTGCGTCGACGGCCCGGTCATCACCGCAGGAGCGGCATTCGCCCAGTCCGACGTGATGCTCTACCTGCTGCGAAAGCGCTTCGGCAGCAACGTCGCCGAAGGCGTGTCACGCGTGCTGCTGCTGCACGAGCGCAGCGAGCAAGCCCAGTTCGTGGTTCCGGCGATGCTCGCGAGCGGCGACGCACTCGTGTCGCGCCTGACCCGACGCGTCGAATCCGCGCTGCCCGCCGTGCCGTCGATCGTGGAACTCGCGAGCGAACTGTGCGTATCGGAACGCACGCTGAGCCGCCACGTCCGCCGCGCCACCGGCATGGGAACCAGCGACATGATCCAGAGCATCCGCCTGCATCGCGCGCGCAGCCTTTTGCAGAACAGCCGCATGAGCATCGAGCAGATCGCCGCCGCCGTCGGATATCAGGACGCTACGGCGCTGCGTCGATTGATGCGGAAGGTGGGTGGGGCTACGCCGAGTCAGTTTCGGAGTTCCAGGAGCGTTGGAGCGCCGTAGGCAGGATCGATATTGGCTTTCAGCCGCACGTTCAGGCTCAAGTGGCTAACGGGAATCGGGAATCGGGAATCGGGTATGGGGAGCACGGAGTCGGGAGTCGCAAGAGCGAAACGGGCTTTGCCTTTGCCGTCGACGATTCCCGATTCCCCGTTCTCGATACGCGTTTCCCGGCTATCCTCCGCCGATGTCGACCCTGCTATTGAACCTGCGCCACGCGCCCGAGGACGAGGCGGACGAAGTCCGCGCGCTGCTGCAGGCGCATTCGATCGGATTCTATGAAACGCCCGCGAGCCGTTTCGGCATTTCCGCTGGCGGCATCTGGCTGGCCGACGAGGCGCGCGCGGACGAGGCGCTGGCGCTGCTCGCGCGGTACCACGCGCAGCGTCGCGATGCGGCGCGCAGCGCCTATGCGCAGGCGGTCGCCGAGGGCAGGGCGCCGGGATTCTGGCAACAGCTGCGGCGCGAACCCGTGCGCGTGATTTCGGCGCTGATCGTGATTGCGGTGCTGATCGCGCTGTGCGCGGTGCCGTTCTTTCTGCTCAGGGGCGGGTGAGGGGAGAAAAGAGTGGACGGGAGTGAGAAACGAGAGCGGCCCGCTTTCACTCGTTTCTCACTCCTCTGCGCTCTTTCCTGCTCCTGAAACGACAACCGGGCGACGAGCGCCCGGTTGCGTAGCTCCACAGCGGTCGCGGCGGTTGCCGCGAGCGCGGGTATTACAGAGCGGCGTCCTTGAGCTTCTTGAGCGCGCGCGCCTTGATGCGGACGGTCGCCGGCTTGGCCGGGAACCAGCGCTCTTCGCCCGAGAACGGGTCCTTGCCGAAGCGCTTCTTCTTCGCGGCCACGGCCTGCGCCGTCACCTTCAGCAGACCCGGCAGCGTGAACACGCCGGCGCCCTTCTTGTGGATCGAACCGAGCATCGTCGCTTCGAGCGCGGCGAGGACGGCCTTGGCCGCCTTCGGCTCGACGCCGGCCTGTTCGGCGAGGTGACGGGCGAGTTCGGATTTCGTGAACGAATCCTTGATCGGCTTCGGTGCGGCCGCCGGCTTGGCGGCGCTCTTGGTCTTGCTGGTTGCTGCTTTCTTGGCCATGGGCTTTGGTTCTCGGTGACAGAGTGTTTCGCCCGCGCGGTCGTCGGCGGGCGGCCAGTGTCGGCGGCGACACTTTACTGCATCAGCACCGCAAGAAATAAGCGGTTTCGACGCAATATTTGCGCGGCGATACTCAATACATGCGTCATTGCGCGCGCTTGCTGCACTGCAACTGCGTACCGAAGGCGTTTTCGAGTATCTTGCGCGGTCGCTTGCGGGTTTCGGGCATGCGCAGTCGTGCGGTCGAGGGCGGCGAATCCTGTCCCGGCAGGACAGTCCCGGATTCAGTAAAAATTTATAGAAATTGACATTGTCCGCGCCCGGCGCGGCATGCGCGACGGCTCAAGGCGCTTTCTCGACGCGACCGTCCTTGACCACCCAGGCGACGTTCTTCAGCACGCGCACGTCGGCGAGCGGATCGCCGGCGACGGCGACGAGATCGGCGCGCTTGCCCGGCTCGATGCTGCCGAGTTCCTTGTCGACGCCGAGCAGTTCCGCCGCGTCCAGCGTCGCCGCGCGGATCGCCTGTGCCGGCGTCAGGCCGAACTCGACGAGCAGTTCGAACTCGTCGGCATTGCGGCCGTGCAGGCTCACGCCGGCGTCGGTGCCGAACGCGATGCGCACGCCGCCGGCCACGGCCTGGCGCAGCGCCTTGCCGGTGATGCCGATGCGCCATTCGATCTTCTCGCGCACGTCGCCGCGATAGGCGCCGGGGTTCGCGGCCAGGCGTTCCTTGTAGCCGTTGACGGTCGACAGCGTCGGCACGTACCACGCACGGTGCTTGCGCCAGAGCGCGAGCGTGTCGGCGTCGAGCAGGGTGCCGTGCTCGATCGAGTCGGCGCCGGCGCGCAGCGCGAGCGCGATGCCGTCGGCGCCGTGCGCATGCACGGCGACCTTGCGGCCGTACAGATGCGCGGTCTCGACGATCGCGCGCGCCTCGTCCTCGAACATCTGCTGGCCGAGCCCTGCGCCGATGCGGCTGTTGACGCCGCCGGTCGTGGCCATCTTGATCACGTCGGCACCGCGCGCGATCTGCCGGCGCACCGCGCGGCGGCAGTCGTCGGCGCCGTCGCAGGTCGTTTGTTCGGCGGCTATCGCATCGTGCAGCGCTTCGCTGAAGCCGAGCGTCGGGTCCATGTGTCCCGCCGTCGTCGAGATCGCCGAACCCGCATCGAGAATGCGCGGACCCGGCAGCTTGCGTGCGGCGATCGCATCGCGCAGCGCGAGCGTGACGCCGCCGCGGTCGCCGAGATTGCGCACGGTCGTGAATCCGGCCGCAAGCGTCTTGCGCGCATTCACGGCCGCTTCGTAGGCGTAGTACGCCGTGCCTTGCGTGACCGATTCGAGCTGCGCCTCCGCGCCGGCCTTGTCCGAGGTCAGGTGCACGTGGCTGTCGATGAGGCCCGGCAGCACGTAGCGGTCGCGCAGGTCGAGCACGCGCGCATCGGCCGGCACGTCGGCGAACGCGTTCGCGCCGAGATGGCCGTCGCGTACCTCGACGATGCGTTCGCCGCGCACGAGCACGGTTGCGCTCTTGCGCGGCGCCTGCCCCGGACGGTCGAGCAGCGGCCCGGTCTGCACGATCAGCCAGTCGTTACCGGCGGCGGCAGCGATCGCCGGCAGCGTGGCGGCGAGGGCGAGCAGGCAGCAGCGCAGCAGGTTTCGCATGGGCGTTCGCGCAGATGAGGGGATGCCCGAGCATAGCCGAGTGCACAGCCCGGCATGTAGCGGCGACCGCGTTGCGGTTCTGCGCAGGTCGCCGCATCCCGGTGCGGCGCATTGACATACGACGGTGTTCGTAGAAACTGGCGCCCTCACGCCCGCCGGAGCCGATCATGTCCCTGCTGCCGCGTCTGCTGTCGTGGAGTGTCCCCGTGTTTTTCGTGCTGCTGTTCGCCGCATCGCCGGCGCGAAGCGAAGGCGTCGTGCGAGGGCCTTACTGGGCCGGACCGATGCACAGCGGTTCGTGGTTCCAGCCCGACCGCAGCGGCGAAGGTTTCATTCTCGAAATACTGCCCGACGGCAATGCCGTCGCCGCGTGGTTCACGTTTCCCGCGGCGGGCGAGCCCGGCGAACAGATGTGGCTCGTCGCGGCAGGAGGCCGGTTCGATGGCAATCGTCTGGTGTTCGAGCAGGTCTACCGGCCGCGCGGCGGCCGCTTCGGACCGGCGTTCGATCCGGCGCAGATCGATAACGTCCCCTGGGGCCGCTTCGAATTCACCTTCGACGACTGCAATGCGGCAACGCTGCGCTACGAGGCGACCGGCGACTACGGCAGCGGCATACGCTCGCTGCGCCGCATCACGAGCATCGATCAGATCGAGTGCAGCGGCGCGCGCGCACTCGCCGAGAACGGCGGACGCGCACTGAGCGGCCTGCGCAGCCGCAGCGGCAACTGGTTCGTGCCGGGACGCTCGGGCGAAGGCTGGTTCATCGAGGATCTTCCCGACGGCCGCATGCTGGTGTACTGGTTCACGTTCGACCCGGCGGGCAATCAACTCTGGCTGACGGGCGTCGGCCAGCGCAGCGCCGACAATCGTCTCGCCGTCGACGCCTACGTCACGCGCGGTACGCGCTTCGGCGCGGCGTTCGATGCCTCGGCGGTACGACAGGAACGCTGGGGCCGCATCGAGTTCGATTTCACGTCGTGCAACGCGGCGGCCGTGCGCTATGCGGCCGACGCCGCGGCCTACGGCAGCGGCGCATACACGTCGGCGCGTGTGACCGCGCTGGCCGGCGCCCCCTGCATCGACGGCACGCCGCAGGCGCGTGTCGGCGGCAACTGGGTCGAAGCGGCGCGCATGCCGAGTCCGGCGCAGTCCGAGCATGCGGCGGTCGAATACGAAGGCAAGATCTACGCGCTCGGCGGCTACGGCGACAATCGCGCGTTCAAGCGCTATGACCCGGCGGCCGACAGCTGGGACACGCTGCCGCCGCTGCCGGGCGGCCGTCATCATCTCTCGGCGTTCGCGGCGCCGGGTTCGATCTATGTCGTCGGCGGCGCTCCGGTCGGCGGCGGCGACGCGAACTCGCCGGCGTTCCGCTTCGATTTCGCGCGCGCCGCCTGGGAGCCGCTGACGGAACTGAGCTGGACCTACGGCAGCCAGGCTGCACTGCTCAACGGTCGCGCGTACATCGGCACCGGCGACGGCAGCCTCGAGGAATACGATCCGCGCCAGCGCGCCGTGCGTCGCGTGCGTCCGCCGGATCTGATCGAGCGCGACCACGCGCAGGTCATCGCATTCCTCGGCGAGGTCTGGGTGATCGGCGGCCGTTCTCCCGAGACCCGCACGACTGCGATCTACGATCCGGTCAGCCAGACGTGGCGCGCGGGACCGTCGTTCCTGCACGGCCGCGGCGGATTCGCCGCCGCCGTCGTCGAGAACCAGATCGTCATCACCGGCGGCGAGCAGCTCAACAACGGTACGAATCTCAACGTGGTCGGCGTCACCGAGGTGTACGCGGCAGGCGGAACGCGCTGGTTCACCGGCCCGGCGCTGCCGCACCCCGTGCACGGCGTCGTCGGCGCGACCGTGAACGGCCGCATCTACACGATCAGCGGATCGGATCGCGCTGGACTTGCCACGGGCGCGACGGGGAAGGTGTTCTGGTGGGCGCCGGAATGATGTGAGGAACGAGAGGAGGAGTGAGACACGAGTGCGGCTGCACGCGACGCGTTCTCTGTTCTCACTTCTCTGCACATTTTCCTCGCTTCACCGCACCACGTTCCTCCAATCCTTCTCGTAGTACCGCACCAAGGCCTGCGTATCGAGGTGGTTCGGCTCCACCTCGGGCCGCGGCAGGTCGGGGGCGAAGCGGAACAGCGCGGCGGTCGTCGCGGCATCGAGATAGCGAACCGGCACGTCGTAGCGCTGCGGCGGCGTGTAGCGTCGCGCGGCGTGGCCGGCGAGCACGAAGCCCCAGTCGCCGAACGAAGGCACATTGACGTGGTACGGCCAGGTCGTCAGACCCGCCGCGCGCAGACTCGCTTCGACGCACCAGTAGGCGTGCGGGGCGTAATAGGGCGACGTCGCCTGGATCGCGACGAGCCCGTCGTCGTTCAGATGGCGCGCGAGCAGGCGGTAGAACGGCACGGAGTAGAGCTTGCCGAGCGCGAAATTCGTCGGGTCGGGCAGGTCGATGAAGATCGCGTCGAAGCGGCGCGGGTCGGTTTCGAGCCAGCGTCCGGCATCGGCGTTGACGATGCGTACGCGCGCATCGGCGAGCGCGCCCCGGTTCAGCGCGACGAGTTCGGGATGCTGCGCGAACAGGGTGGTCACGGCGGGATCGAGATCGACGACGGTGACCTCGCGTACCGAGGCGTGCTTGAGCACTTCGCGCAGGGCGAGTCCGTCGCCGCCGCCGAGCACGAGCACGCTGCGTGCGCCGCTGTCCTGCAGCGCCGGATGCACGAGCGCCTCGTGATAGCGGTATTCGTCGCGCGTGGAGAACTGCAGCTCGCCGTTGAGGTACAGGCGCAGGTCGTCGCGCCAGCGCGTCAGCACGATGCGCTGGTACGGCGAGGTCTGCGCGTGAATGATGTCGTCGCCGTAGAGCCGGCGTTCCGACCAGCCCGTCAGCGACGGCGATGCGGCGACGGCGGCGACGAGCACGGCGAGCACGAACAGCGCGCGCAGCAGAACCCCGCGGCGCCGCGGCAGCGCGTCGCGGAACGCATGCAGGGTGTACAGCGCGACCGCCGCATTGAGCAGGCCGAACAGCAGCGCCGTGCGCGCCATGCCGAGCCACGGGGCCAGCACGAGCGGAAACAGCAGGGATACGAGCAGCGCGCCGAGGTAGTCGAACGTGAGCACGCGGCTCAGCATGTCGCCGAGCGCGAGCCGGGTTTCGGCCTTGCGCGCGTCGAGCAGGCGCATGACCAGCGGAATCTCGCTGCCGACGAAGACGCCGATGGCGAATACGAGCGCATAGAGCAGGGTACGGAACGGCAGTCCCTGTGCGCCGAACAGTACGAACAGCAGCGTCGCCGACAGTCCGCCGACGAGCGCGATCATGAGTTCGACTTCGATGAAGACGCGCAGCAGGTCGGCGTCGCGGACATAGCGCGAAAGATGCGAGCCCACGCCCATGGCGAACAGATAGCAGCCGATCACGGTCGAGAACTGCAGCACCGAATCGCCGAGCAGGTAGCTCGCGAGCGCCGCCGAGACGAGCTCGTACGCGAGGCCGCTCGAAGCGACGACGAAAACCGAAAACACGAGGACGTGGTCGGGGCGCGGCGATTTCGGCATGGAGCGTAGCGGCAGTGGCAGGCACGCGAGCGTAGCGCGAAGCGCGACCGGGCGGTCGGGTCGATCCACGTTCGCGGTTCGCGCCGGTGCCGCCGTGCGGCCGGCCGGCGCGCGGTGGATCCCGCGCAAACCGTACTCGATCGTCCGCCGCCCAGGACCGCGAACGGAACGGGCAGCACGTCAACAAAACGCGGCGGACGAGAAAACTTCCAGAAATTGCTGAGGCAAACCGGATGGCGGATGGCCTATGACCACGCGCGCCGGATCGCACCGTGCGCCGGGCGGGATGCCCGGCGCGTGCGACGCCGGACTGCGGATCCAGGCGCATCGGCGATGCGCAAGGCCATTCCATCCAAGGAACTCACGATGAACAAAAACATGAAGCCGTGCGCTGCTGCGATCACGGCCGTCCTGCTCTGGGGCTCGCTGCCGGCGTCGGCAGCCACGCTGACCGTCACCGGCAGCGGCGAACCGCCGGATCTCGCGTCGGCCAGCTGTCCGGTCGCCAACGGGATCGCGGGCTGCGGCACCTTCCGCGATGCGATGAACCTCGCGGCGTCCAACGGCGACGCGAACAACACGATCGTGTTCTCAGCGGCGCTCGACGGCGCGACGATACGGCTGTCGCAGTACACGAACTGCACGAGCGCGACGACGACTACGCCGACGAGCACCTGCCTGCCGCGGCCGCAGGAATGGGCGCAGAGCACGTTCAACGGCCAGAGCCAGGTCACGCAGTTCGGGCCGTCGGCGTTCTACGTGCCGAAGGGAATTCCGACGGTAAAGACGCTGACCATCGACGCGACCGCGAACGGGCTGACGCAGGGCGTGACGATCGAGCGCCTGACGTCGGCACCGCCGTTCCGGCTGTTCAACGTCGGCGTCGGCGCGACGCTGAATCTCAAGGGGCTGCGTCTGCGCAACGGGAAAGTGACGGGTGGACTCGGGCGCGGCGCGGGCGGCGCGCTCGGCGCGGGCGGCGCGATCTTCAGCCAGGGCACCGTGAATCTCGACCGCTGCGTGCTCGACAACAACAGCGTGGCCGGCGGACACAGCCAGTATTCGACGTTCAGCTTCGGCGGCGGTGGCGTCGGGGGCAACAGCGTGGCGGACGCCGGCGGCGGTCCCAACGGCGGCGCAGCGGGCACGGTCGCTTCGAACGGTCAGGGCGGGCCCGGAGCGGCCGGCGGTTTCGGCGGCGGCGGCGGTGCCGGAGCCGACAGCGTCGACAACAGCGGTGACCTGGACGGCGGCCGTGGTGGCGACGGCGGTTTCGGCGGTGGCGGCGGCTTCGGGGGGGGATACAGCGACTTTGGCGCCGGCGGCCATGGCGGTTTCGGCGGCTTCGGCGGCGGCGGTGGCGCGACCGTCGCCTACTCGGGGCCGGATCAGCCCGGCGGCTTTGCCGGCGGTGCCGGGAGTTCCGGCACGTACGGCGGCGGGGGCGGCGGCCTCGGCGGCGCGATCTTCAACGACGCCGGCACGTTGCGGCTGACCAACGTCACGTTCACCCAGAACACGGCCAAGGGCGGCAACGGTACGCACGACGGCGTTCGCGGCAGCGGCTACGGCGGCGCGGTGTTCAACTACAACGGCACGCTGTCGGTAAACTTCTGCACATTTACCGGCAACACGGTCCAGATCGGCGACTGCAATACCGGCAGCTGCGTCAGCGGGACGCCGGCCCGGAACGCCGGCGCGATCTACAGCCTCGGCGATTCCCTGGCGGGCTGCTCGGCCGGCGGTAATACCTGTACGACCAGCGGCGCGACGCTGACGTTCGATCGCAGCGTGGCCGTCAACAGCGGGGACGGGACGGCGGCCGTCGACGACATTGTTGCCGGCAGCATCAACGGCGGCACGACGGCCGCTACAGGCAGCAACAACATCATTGCCCGCGTCTCGGGCGGTGCGCTCGCGGCTTCCGGCAGCCAGACGCTGCAAAGCCTGGGCCCGCTGGCGCTGGCCAACGTCGCCGGCTATCGCGCAGTCATGCTGCCAGCGGCCGGCAGCAGCGCCATCGATGCGACCGCGTGCGCGGCCGGCGTCGCCGTCGACCAGCGCGGCCTGGCGCGGCCGCAAGGGAGTTCATGCGATATCGGCGCGGTCGAGCGCGAGAACAACCGGATCTTCTGCCATGGCTTCCAGGGCGGCGGATGCGCCGCGTTGCGCGGCGATCCGGGCGAATTCGAGTTCGATTTCCCCGGGTGAGCGAAAACCGCGCCCCTGGCGAGCGTGCGCTCGTCAGGGGCGCTTGGTCGTGTTCAGCAGGACCGGATTGCTGCCGAGCAGCCAGAGATCGGAAGCGCCGCGCATGCCGCTCGTCGCCAGCAGTTGCTGATGGCGCTCGCGCGTGCACAGCGCATCGAGCTGCGCGGGAGCGAGCAGGCTGTGCACGCGCAGCTCGGCGAGGACGTCGCCGAGCGCGACGGCGTCGGCATGGAGACGCGCCGCCTCGGCGGCCGCGGCCGCCGCGTCGGTGCGCGAGGTCAGCGCGACGCGCGCGGTGCGGATACGGCGCATGTCGTACCAGTAGTCCCGCGGGACTATCGCTTCGGCGCGCTCGAGTTCCTTCGCGGCGCGCTCGGTTTCCGACTGCGCGAGCGCGATTTCCGCACGCGTGATGCGCATGTCGGCTTCGAACGACGTATAGCCGGCTTCGGTCACGCCGGGCAGCGCGCCGTCGACCATGCGTGCGGCGACGGCGGCGTCGCCGTAGCGGGCGACGAGCGGCGCGACTTCCTGGATGTTCGCCCAGCGGAAGATCTGGTTCCGTTCCTGTCCTAGTTCGGCGAGCATGGGTTCGACGAGCCGTCGCGCCAAGCCCGGATCGCCGCTGTAGATTGCGAGCTCCGCGTCGGTGATGTCGGCGAGCCGACGGTTCAGCGGCATGCCCGACGCACGGCAGTCCGCACCGGCATTGCGCGCCAGCGCCGTCTCGCCGCGCGCCATGTGGACGCCGGCGCGCAGGCAGCCGAGCGTCGAGGTGACCTGGGCCAGATTGCCGGTCGCGGTCGCGCCGTGGCGGGCAACGGTTTCCTCGAGGATCGCGAGCGACGCCGCGAAATCGCCACGCCAGTAGGCCATGCGTGCGGCATGCTGCCCCGCGAGTACGGCGACGCGCCCCTGCAGCGGTTGCGCGCGCAGCGACGCCAGGCGCTGGTCGATCGACGGAAATGCGAGGCGCAGCGTGTCGTCCTGCAGTAGATCGAGATCCACGAGCTGCCGGTCGCGCCGGCTGCCGATCGTCGACTTCGCGACTTCGCCGGCCTGCACATAGGCGGTGTGCGCGGCGGCCGCGTCGCCGTTGCGCAGGTGGAATTGCGCGATACGGCGCAGCGCGTCGATTTCAAGGTTGCCGTTGCCCGCCATGCGTGCGTTCGCGATGTACGCGTCGGTTGCCTTGCCGGGGCCGGCCGGCGTCGCCGACAGCAACGCTTCGTAGGCTCGGGCGCGCACGGCTTCGAGCAGGTTGCCGCCCTTTTCGAGCGTGACGGCGGCCTGTTCGATTTCATGCGCTTGGAGCGGTTTGGCCAGCGAGGACTGTGCTTCGGCGCGCAGCAGGGTCGCGTAGGCGAGCGACTGCGGCTGGTCGAAATCCTCGGCAATCCGCGACGCGTCCGCGACCGAGTCGAGCACGCGCGCGACGTCGCGATTGGCCATTTCGGTCTCGGCGCGTTCCATGAGCCAGCGCAGCGCGATCCGGCGCGATCGCGGGACGTCGCCCTTGAGGCGGTCGGCGGCATCCAGCGTCCGGCCGTCCAGCCGCAGGCTGCGTGCTTCGGCGATCCGATAGTCGGCGCGCGGAACGCCCGAGGCCTGCGCGAGCGTCGCGTAAGCCTCGGCCGCACCGGCATAGTCCTGTTTCACGAACAGCAGATGCGCGGCCAGCGGACGTTTCAGCGCGTAAGGAAGGGCGTCGATCCATGCGGCCAACTTGTCGGTCGCCGCGACGGCCTGGCTGAGCTGGCGCGCCTCACTGAGGCTGCGCGCCAGCTGCACGCGCGCGTAGCCGAACTCCGGCGACCGGTCGAGCACCTGGGCATGGAGTTCGGCGGCGGTTCCCCAGCGCTGTTCGCGTTCCGCGTCGAGCGCCTGCACCCAGAGGCGGGCGGCCGGTCGGTCGAGCCTGAAGTGCGGCAGCCCTTCGTGTTTCGCTTCGGATACGAGCGCGGCGATGGTGCTCCGCGCGACATCGTCGAGCGTGCCGATCAGATGTTCGTCGGTCGCCTCGCGCAGAATGTCGGCGGGTACGCCCTCGCCGCGAAAGCGCACGGCCAGGCGCCACACGCCGTCGGTACCGGCGCCGAGCCGTTCGACCGACAGCAGCACGATCAGGCTCTCGCAGTCGGCGCAGGCGTCCGCGTCGCGCACGATCTCGAGTCCGTCGAAACTGTTCAATTGCCACTCGAGCCACGCGTCCAGCGCCTGCGCCGGCCAAGCGAGCTCGCTGCGCGCATCGGGCGAGGACTGGACAACGAGTTCGACGCG
Organism: Tahibacter sp.; assembly: GCF_035481375.1. Lineage (GTDB taxonomy): Bacteria > Pseudomonadota > Gammaproteobacteria > Xanthomonadales > Rhodanobacteraceae > Tahibacter. Next base: position 16,588 of record NZ_DATIGT010000282.1, on the reverse strand, counting down.
GCGCGTCGCTCGCGCGTCGAACGCGCCGCGCATCGCAAGGGCAGCGAGGCCGATTGCCAGCAGAACGAAAATCGCGACCGGCCAGAGCCGGCGCGCCGGCGTCGACGCCGGAGGTTGTCGCGGCGGTGCCGCAACATCGGGCGCCGCGGACGGCCCGAGCCCGACGGCGGGCGCGCGGACCTCGTCGGAGCGGTCTGCGGACGGCTCTTCGACGAGCGCAAATTCGGCGGGCGGATCGAACACGTAGCCTTGCTTCGCCACCGTGCGGATCCAGTGCTTGTTGTCCGCGCCCATCGCGCGGCGCAGTACCCAGATGCTGCTCGTGAGCGTCGAGTCTTCGACGATGACGCCGGGCCACACTTTGCGGAAGATCGCCTCGCGCGTCTGCAGCGTGCCGCGTTCGCGCAGGAACAACAGCAGCAGATCGAAGCAGCGCGGGTGAATCTCGGCGATTTCGTCGCCGTGCGTGATGGTTCGATAGCGCAGATCGATCTCGATGCCGCCCAACTTCAGGCGCTTCGCCGACGGTGACCAGCGATTGTCGGTTTCAGCCATTCCGGAGACCGTACTCTTGCGTTCGATGAAAAAAGGCGGAAAGCCGGCGACGGTGCCATGCCGGCGTGCGCAGTGCGGCGATGCACCTATCGCGGTGAGATGGCGTGGATGATCTTACTGGGCGGCTTCCGCGCCGACAAACCGCCACGTCGAGACTTGGCCGCACGGAGTCGTTTCCGCTGCGTACACTGCGCGCTCCTCTTCAGCCGGAACGGCGGCGACATGAAGCGAACCATGCGGCTTTTGTTTGCAGGAACGGTATACGGCATCTGTGCCGGCGCCGGTGCGCAGGATTTTGGCGACAATCCGGCCTGCGACGCGCTCGGGAAAATCGCGATCCCGAAAGCCGACGAGCCCGACGCGGCCGCGCGCACGCGGCTCGCCGGCTGCGATTCCGAAAAACTGTACTACGCGCACGGCGCCACGCCCGACTACGCGGACGCCCGGCGCTGCGCGTTCCTCGAACGCGAGAACGGCGACGAACTCGTGTTCGGCGGATCGGCCGTGCTCATGATGATCTATGCGAACGGCGACGGCGTGCCGCGCAACATCGCGCTTGCGAAGCAATTCGCCTGCGCCGTCCAGGGCGCCCCGGCGGAACTCGACGGCCGCCTGCAGCATCTCGACGAACTCGCGAAGGCCGGCGGCAAGACCGAACGCTTCGATCTCTGCGATGACATCACGAGCGGCTACATGATGGGCTTCTGCGCGGATCACGCAGCCGATGCCGCGGAGGTCGGCCGCGACCGGCGCGTCGCGGCACTGACGGCGTCCTGGAGCGCTGACCATCGCGCCGCGCTCGCGCCGCTGCGCGCGGCTGCCGATGCGTACTTCGATGCTGTGGTCGACGGCGAAGTCGACATGAGCGGCACGGCACGCGGCGCAATGGCGGTCGGCGCGCGCGAGTCGCTCGAGAATGCGTTCGTCGAATCGCTGACCGCGTTCGAGCAGGGCCGCTTTCCCGACGGCGACGCCGCGGCATTCGCCGCTGCCGACAAGGCGCTCAATGCGGCCTATGCGGCGACGATCAAGCGCTACAAGAGCGACAGCGCCGAAGGCATCGCCGGCACCGTCACGCCCGACGGCATCCGCAATGCCGAACGCGCGTGGATCAAATACCGCGACGCCTGGGGCGCTTTCGGCGCGAAGAAGTATCCGGCGGTTTCCGCCGATGCATGGCGCGCGTATTTCACGCGCGAGCGGGAGAAGGCGTTGAAGGAACTGGCCGGGGAGTGACGTGTTCCGTAGGGACGGCGAGTGCGGTTTATAACGCGACAGAACGCATCGCGTTTCTTTTTGAGCTTCGTTGCGCCGAGGGCAGCGTGGAAACGATCGCGCGCATGCGTGTCCGGCCCGTGGGGCGGGAATCGGTGTCCGCGCTTGTCCGGCAATGCGGATCCCGCCGCCGCTACCAGAGCGTCTCCGCCGCGTCGGCCGGGCGGCGCTCGATGCCGCGATCGCGCGCGGCGTCGCTCGCGAGTTCGCGGAACAGCGCAACCGCGATCGCGCGGGCCTGCTGGCGGATCTCCGGAATCGCCGTCGATTCCCAGTCGCGGCCGCGGCACAGCGCGCCGAGCGTCCAGATGCGCTGCGCGGCATCGATCCGGCCCTGCGCGTCGACGGCGAGGCCGAGGCCGTTCGAATCCGCATGCGCGATCCCCGACCGCACGAGCGAACGCACGAGCGGATGCGCCGTCGAGCGCGCGTCGGTATCCATGCCGACGGCCTGCAGCACGAGGTCGTAGCGCGCGACTTCGGCGATGTCGTGCTGCGGTCCGCGCGTCCAGGTCAATACCGGGCGGCCGTAGCGCCCGGCACGGACGCTGCGCACGCGGCCGGCCAGTGCGATCAGGCGGCGATCGGCCTGCAGTTCGAGTACGCGGCGTGCGACCTGCGGCGGCATCCGATGGCGGCCGATGTCCCAGATGCCGCGCAGGTGGCGCAGGAAGCGACGGCGGTCGGCTTCCGTCAGCTGCTGCCAGAGTTGCGGCGTCGTGTGACGCAGGCCGTCGACGACGCCGCGCCAGTCGTCGGCCTCGTCGCAGGCCGCGCGCACGAGCCGCGTCCAGCTGCGCAGATCGGCGCGCTCGTGCAGATCGGCGATGAGTTCGGGCAGACCGTCGGCGGGCAGCTGCGCGTCGCGACCGTGCGCCGCGGGCAGGCGTCCGCGACGCGACAGCGTCGTGACCTGTACCTGCGGCCAGCGGTCGGTCGCGCTGAGCGCGAGATCGACGGCCGAGAGCCCCGAGCCGACGATGAGCACTTTGCGCAGTTTTTCAAAAGGCAAGGTGTTGGCCGACAGCCACTGCCACGGATCGAGCACGTAGCGGCCGCCCGCGATCAGCGCCTCGTCGACCTGGGGCAGCGCGCGGCTCGGCAGCGCGCCGGTCGCGACGACGACGAGATCGGCCTCGCTCGGATAGCCGGCCGAATCGACGAGGCGATAGCGGCCGTCGTCGGTCATTTCGATCGCGTCGATCTCGGTGCGCAGTCGCGACGCGCGGATGCCGCGGAAGCTCGCGCCCTCGAACGCGCGCGCGACGCGCGCCTCGAGATAGTCGCCGTAGAGCCGGCGTGGCAGGAAGTCGGCACCGCGCGCGTCGGGGAGCTGGCGCCGCGCGAAATCGAGAAATTCGGTGGGCTCGGCCGAATTCAGGCCCATGGCCGTCGCGCGCACGTTGAGCAGGTGCTCGTCGACCGGCGTGCCGTAGGCGACGCCGCGGCTGCCGCCGCGCCGGCCCGAATACCAGTGCAGCTCCGCCGGCATGCCGACGCCGTGTTCGAGCAGTTCCGTGATCACGAACGCAGCGGCGGCGCCGCCGCCGATGATGGCGACCTTCGTTGCCATGGTGTCCCTCTGGGCTGTCGTCGATCGGATGGGCGGCACCGGCTGGCGGGCCGTCCTCGCCGGGCGCTATGACGCCATCGCGCCGGTTAAACCGACGCTAAATGGATGCGGAATTCGCGTTCGCCCGTCATCGCGCGTGGCTGTGTCGTTATGAGGTTTTGGTAGGAATGAGGAAGAGGAGCGAGAAAGGCGTGCGCATCCGTCCCGGGACGCGCATGCTTTTCTCACTCCTCTCCACTCTCCGCCCGACAACGATCCGCGCGTGGCGCAGCCGCTGCGCGCCGACCCTCAGACGTCCGGCTGCACGCGTGCCGGATAGATCAGGCGCTCGATCGCCATCGGCAGGTAGCGGCGTGCGAACACCGGGTGCAGTTGACCGAGCGTCGCCATCGCGCGGCGGCAGTCGTCGTCGGTCGGCGCGTAGACGAACAGGAACGCGCCGCCGGAGCGTGCGAGTTCGAGGTCGTCGTCGATATAGCCGGCCTCGGTGCCGACGGCCTTGGAGATCTGCATCTTCAGGCGGTCGAGGAAGCTCGCGTCGTCCATCGATTCGAGTTCGTTGACGACGAACTCGCCGGTCGCGGAGCGGACCTCTTCGGCCGTGAAGCCCTGCCGCAGCAGTTCGCTTTCGGCGGACTGCGCCTGGGCGAAGCTGTCGAAGCCGGCGAGGATGTAGTGGCGCGGGTAGAACATGCCGAAGGAATGATCGCCTTCCTTGAAAAATTCCCAGTGCGTTTTCATGACGGCCTCCAGGCACAGGAACGTGGATGGTGGCCTGCAACGGAGAAATCGAAAGCAACTGACTCGTTCTGGCCGCGCCGGACGTGTTTCTCATTCGGTCTGCAGCGCCGCTGCAGACGCTCACTCCGAAGCCGCGCCCGGCTCGACCAGCCCTTTGTCATTTTGATTTCCGCTTTCTCCGTTGCAGGCCACTGGGTGCGAAGCCGCGCGGCTCCGCTCGCGATCGCGCCGCCGCAGCTATGCGGACGGCTCGACGATGGGTGCGGCCGGCGCGCGCGGCGGTTGCGGCGCAGTCCGCGCAGGGGCGCATCAGCGCTTTTCGTCCTGGTAGCGCGAGAATTCGGCGGCGTCGAGCTTGCCGTCGCTGTTGGTGTCGAGCCGCGCGAACTTGCCGGCGAGTTCGTTGCCCGACGGCACTTCCGACTTGTCGACGAATCCGTCCTTGTTGACGTCGAGCTGGGTCATCGACGTCATGCCCTGCGCGGGTTCGAGCGAACTCGGCGGCGGCGGTGTCTGGGTTTGCGCGAACGCGACGCCGGCGAGGGCGAGCGACGCGAAGAGCGCGGAGCGGAACAGAGCGGCAGTGATACGCATGGGGTCGTGCCTCCGTTGCGGGAACGAGTGGTTCCTGCGACGCAGGGGGCGTGCCAGCCTCGTTCGCGCGGCGCGCAGACCCGCCGACGCCGGTCATTGCTGGGTTTGCTCGCGTCGTGCCGCGACGGCCGACGGCACGCGGCGCTGCAGCTTGCACGCCCGGGCGCGGAGCCCGGGCGGTTTGCACGGCATCGCGCCCGTCAGGGGCGCTTCTTGTGCGGCTTGCCGCCGCCGCCGCGGAACGTCTCCGGCGATTCGTCGCTGCGTGTGATGCGCAGCTGCTGGCCCGACACCCAGACTTTCTTCAGATGCTTGAACACGTCCGACGGCATGCCTTCGGGCAGGTCGATGAAGCTGTGGTCGTCACGGATCTCGATGCGGCCGATGTTCGCGCTGTCGAGCCCCGCTTCGTTCGCGATCGCGCCGACGATGTTCGACGGCTTCACACCGTGGCTGTGGCCGACCTCGATGCGGAACGTTTCCATGCCGCCTTCCTGGCGGCGCGGTCGCTCGGGGCGTTCGGCGCGTTCCGGCCGCTCGGCGCGCACGGGACGTTCGCGCGGCGCGCGCTCGGCACCGCCGGCGCCGGCGGCCGGCGTTGGGTCGAGCCGTTCGATACGGTGTGCGGGCGCGCGCGATTCGGCGTGTTCGGCCGCTCGAGGCGGCGAGCGGTCGGGACGTTCGGGACGATCGACACGATCAGTGCGTTCGGCGGCGGCCGGATGACGCGGTTTCGGCGAGGCGGCGTTCGAAGTATCGCGTTCGCGCCGCTCGGGGCGGCCGCGATCGTTGCGGTCACCGCGCGGACTGCGCTCGCGGTCGCCGCGCGGTGCGGCGCCGTCGCCGCGTGCGACCCATTTCTCGCGCTCGTGGCGTTCGAACTTCGCCTCGGGTTCGAGCAGGAACGGCGTGCCGCCCTGCACCAGATGCGCGAGCGCCGCGGCGATCTCGACCGCGGGCACGTCGTGCTCGGTTTCATACTGTTCGATGAGCTGCTGGAACATTTCCAGTCCGCCGGCAGCGCGCGTGTCGCTGATGCGCTGCTTGAAGCGCGCGATGCGCTGGTCGTTGACGGCTTCGACCGTCGGCAGGTTCATCGGCTCGATCGGCTGGCGCGTCGCGCGCTCGATCGCGCGCAGCATGCCGCGCTCCCGCGGCGCGACGAACAGGATCGCGTCGCCGCTGCGTCCGGCACGGCCGGTGCGGCCGATGCGGTGGACGTAGGCCTCGGTGTCGTAGGGAATGTCGAAGTTCAGCACGTGGCTGATGCGCTCGACGTCGAGACCGCGCGCGGCGACGTCGGTCGCTACGAGGATGTCGATCTGACCGTCCTTGAGCTTCTGGATCGTGCGCTCGCGCTGCTGCTGCTGGATGTCGCCGTTGATCGCGGCGGCGGCGAAGCCCCGTGCGGCGAGCTTCTCGGCAAGCTCCTCGGTCGCGGCCTTGGTGCGCGCGAAGATGATCATCGCGTCGAACGGCTCGGCTTCGAGGATGCGCGTCAGCGCATCGAGCTTGTGCACGCCGCTGACCTGCCAGTAGCGCTGGCGGATGTTCGTCGCAGTCGTGGTCTTGGCCTTGATCGTGACCTCGACCGGATCTTTCAGATGCGTCTGCGCGATGCGCCGGATCGGCGCCGGCATGGTTGCCGAGAACAGCGCGATCTGGCGCGTCGGCGGCGTTTTCTGCAGCACCGCTTCGACGTCGTCGACGAAGCCCATGCGCAGCATTTCGTCGGCTTCGTCGAGCACGAGGCACTGCAGGTTCGACAGATCGAGCGTGCCGCGGTTCAGGTGGTCGATGACGCGGCCCGGCGTGCCGACGACCACCTGGACGCCGCGGCGCAGCGCGTGGAGCTGCGGACCGTAGCCTTGGCCGCCGTAGATCGGCAGGATCTGGAAGCCGGGCAGGTGGGTCGCATATTTCTGGAACGCCTCGGCGACCTGGATCGCGAGCTCGCGCGTGGGAGCCAGGACCAGCGCCTGCGGATACGCCTTGGCCGCATCGATGCGCGACAGGATAGGCAGCGCGAAGGCCGCGGTCTTGCCGGTGCCGGTCTGCGCCTGGCCGAGCACGTCGCGGCCGGCCAGCAGCGGCGGGATCGTCGCGGCCTGGATCGGTGACGGAGATTCGTAGCCGACCTCATCGAGCGCCTTGAGCACCGGGGCCGGCAGATTCAGCTCGCGGAAGGTGGACGGACCCGGCAGGGCGCTTTCGGTGGGTTCGGTCATGGCTTCGGGCTCGCGGCGGGGCGGCCTATTGTCGCCGATAAGGCCGTGAATTGCTTGATAGACCCCCGCGCGCTATTGCGCTTGGGGTCTTCGGCGTGCAACAAAGAAGCAAACGATAAATGTTCACGGGGCGCGAGACACCCTCTCCGGTTGCCGACCTCTGCTCCTTCAGCAACTGGAGGGTAGCGGTCAGAAACCAGGGAAGGCGGATCCGCGCTCCGTCCCCACCGCTTTCCCTGGTTTCCAGCCGCTATCCTCCGGTTCTTCGCTTCCCGTAGCGGTCGGAAACTGGAGAAGGTGACTCCGCGTCCCGCCCTCCCACCGCTTCCCGAGGATCCCGATGACCGCACCGTTTTCCACTACCGCCGGCGATACCGCCGGCCGCATCGGCATGACCCTGGCGTCGATCGCCTATGCGCCCGATCAGGCGACGATCCAGAGTCTGCTTGCCGATGCCTCGCTCCCGACCCAGGGCAACTGGGCGCTGGTCTGGTATGCGAGCGATGCGGGCAATCAGGCCTTCGTCGCGCAGGACAAGGTCAGCGGCCAGTTTGCGATCGCGATCCGAGGCTCGGTCACGAATCCCGAGACGCGCGCGTTCTGGATCGACTGGCTGTGCCAGGACCTCGGCGTGTTCCGCATGGCCAACTGGCCCTACGACGGCGCGCCGGCCGGCGCGCGCGTCGCGCAGGGTTCGCTGCACGGGCTCGGCAGCCTGCTGACGCTGAAGGATCCGACGCAGGGCGATCTCGTCAGCTTTTTCCGCCGCAACGCGGAGCGGCCGTATCTGACCGCGGTCGTCGGCCACAGCCTCGGCGGCGCGCTCGCGACGATGCTCGCGCCATATCTGCATCAGGAATTCTCGCCGGGACAGGACGTGCTCGATTTCTGGCCGGTCACCTTCGCCGGGCCGACCGCGGGCAACGCGATCTTCGCGGGCTGGCTGCTCGACCGGTTCGCGATGACGAACAGCCGCTACTACAACGTCGACGACATCGTGCCGCATGCGTTCCAGGCGCTGGACTGGATCCGCGCGTCGTTTCCGGGCGGCCCGCGGCTGCCGATCGAACTGATTCCGCCGCTCGACGCGATCCGCGACGTGCTCAAGTTCGAGAAGTCGGGCTACACGCAGCCCGGCGACGGCGTACCGCTGCAGGGCACGATCGATCTGAAGGACGACTGGTTCGTGCAGGCCGGCCTGCAGCACAGCGGACAGACCTACCTTGCGCTGCTCGGCGCGCCGCCCGTGAACAACGGCGGCTGACGCCGGCGGCGTGCGCGAACGGCGTGCTCAGCCGGCGCGCAGCGCCAGCACGAGCGCGCCGGCCAGCAGCAGCACTTCGAGCCCGGCGACGACGAGCATCGTCGTGCCGGGCACGCCATAGCGCAGCATGCCGCCGGCGCGGAACAGCACGAGTCCGGCGTAGAGGAACAGCGAGAACACGACGGCCGTGCGTTGCGCCGCGGCGCCCGCCGTCGCCGCCCAGCCGTAGAACGCGGCGAGGCCGAGTTCGAGCCCGGCGTAGACGGTCAGGAATTCGACGCGGCCCTGCGCATCGAGCGTGAGGCCGACGGCCGTCGCGATGCGTTCCGGGACGATGGCCGACGCGGCGCCGAGGAGGGCGTAGACCACGGCGTTGACGACGAGATAGGCAGTGATCATGGCGTCCTCGCGACCGGGCGGGCCGAACTTGCCACGGCCGGTGTGCCGGCCGCGTGGGGATCACGGCGCGGCGTTTGCCTGCCATGCGGCGATTTCCTCGCGCGCGCGGGTCAGATCGTCGCGGAATGCCGGCTGCCGGCGCAGTTCTGCGGCGATCGCCGTCGCCGCGAGGAAGCCCGCATCGATGTCGCTGGGATAGTGCACGCCATTGACGATGCGGCCCTGCGCGAAGCGGTCGCCGCGTGCGAAGATTTCGCGGCGCTTCTGCGGCAGCAGATCGGCGAGCACGATCGCATACAGGCGCGCGAGCGTGCCGTGGCCGCTCGGATAGGTCGCGCCGTCGGGGCGCAGCAGCGGTTCGACCGCGGTGGAGGCGACGAACGGCCGCGGGCGGTTCCAATGATCCTTGACCGGACCGACGACGGCGCCGATCGATGCGGTCAGCCGCTCGAACAGGCGTGCGGTCTGCGGCAGGGCCGCCGCATCGAAACCGGGGCCGACGGCGTCGGCGAAGCGAAATACGCTGGCTTGCGCATCGCCCTTGGCCAGTTCGATCTGCGCGGCGCTGCGCGCCTTCTGCGTCGCGAGCACCGCGGCGAGGTCGGCGCGTTCGGCGTCCGAGCCGGCCGCGGGCGGCGGCGGCAGCAAGGTCACGAGATTGAGCGCGTCGGCGAGCGGATAGGGTTCGGCCTTGCCGCGCGCCTGGACGCCGAGGCTCAGCGCGAGGCCGAGCAGCGCGATCGCGAAGCGGACATAGACGGTGTGCTGAAAGGTATGGGGCATGGCAGGCGGGCAGCGGCGGCGGAGCGGCGAGTCTGCCACGACGCAGCGGCGCGCCGCGCATGACGGCACGATATCGAATCAGGACAGAAATGGCACAGCGCCGGCGGACGCTCCGGCTACACTGCGGCGCCGCAACCGCGGTGCCTGCGTACCGTCCATGACTTCCGATGCCGCATCGCTGACGCTGTCCGAATCGCAGGCGCGCCTGCTGCATCTGGCCGCGCAGGGCCTGCTGCTCGCGCCGCGTGCGAAGGCGACGCCCGCGCGTCTGCTGGCCGCCGTCGCGCGCATGCAGCTGCTGCAGATCGACACGATCCATGTCGTCGCGCGCAGTCCGTACCTGACGCTGTTCTCGCGGCTCGGCGCCTATCCCGCGGAATGGCTCGAAAAATCGCTGTCGCGCGGCGCGCTGTTCGAGACCTGGGCGCACGAAGCGTGTTTTGCGCCGATGGCCGATTTCGACCTGCACCGCGATTTTCGCCCGGCGCGCGCGGGGCACTGGGCGCTGCGCCACGCAGCGCGCGTGCGCGGCACGAACCGCGACGAAACCGACGCCTTGCTCGCGCACGTGACCGCGCGCGGCGCCGTGCGCTCGGCCGACTTCGAGCGTACCGACACTCAGCCCGGCGGCGGCTGGTGGGGCTGGAAATCCGAGAAACGCTGGCTCGAAGCGCTGTTCGGCACGGGCGAGCTCATGGTCGCGCGGCGCGAGAATTTCCAGCGCGTCTACGACCTCAGCGAACGCGTGCTGAAGGCGGCTCAGCGCCATCGCGTCGAACGTGAAACGCAGCCGCCCGAGGCGGTCAAGCGCGAGTGGATCGCGCGCTCGGTCAAGGCGCTCGGCGTCACGCCGGCCCGCTGGATCGCCGACTATTTCCGGCTCGGACGGCAGGTCGCCGCCGAGGAACTCGCACCGCTGCTCGACAGCGGCCAGATCGTCGCCGTGCGCGTCACCGGCTGGGACAAACCCGCCTACGTGCATGCGGACCATCTGGCGCTCGCGCGCCGCGCCGCGGCCGGCGGCCTGCGCGCGACGCATTCGACGCTGCTGTCGCCGTTCGATCCGGTGGTCTGGGATCGCGCGCGCGCCGCCGCGCTGTTCGGCTTCGACTATCGCCTCGAGTGCTACACGCCCGAGCCCAGGCGCCGCTACGGCTATTTCGTGCTGCCGCTGCTGCGCCGCGGCCGACTCGTCGGCCGCCTCGACGCGAAGGCGCATCGGCGCGAGGGGCGTTTCGAGGTCAAGGCACTGTATCTCGAGGACGGCGTCGTGCCCGACGACGCGCTGGCCGGCGACCTCGCGCTCGCACTGCGCCAATGCGCCGACTGGCACGAGACGCCGCACGTGACGCTGGGCCGCTGCGAGCCGCGCGCGTTTGCCGCTGCGCTGCGCCGCGCGCTACGCGTCCTCGACGAGCAGGCGTAGATCGGCGACGAACTGCCGGTACGCGGCTTCGCGTTCGTCGGCATCGCGCAGGCGCAGCAGGAAGGCCGGGTGCACCGTCGCGAACGCACGCGCGCCGCTGTCGAGCTCGCGCCAGACGCCGCGCTCGCGCAGCAGCCGGAAGCCGCGCCCGAACAGCGCCTGCGCCGCCATCGCGCCCAGACAGACGATGCGCGCGGGCTGCACGCGCGCGAGTTCCGCATCGAGCCAGAAGCGGCAGGCGGCCTGTTCCGCCGCGCTGGCGCGCGCATGCAGACGGCGCTTGCCGCGCAGCCGGTATTTGAAATGCTTCACCGCGTTGGTCAGATAGAGCGTGTCGCGATCGATGCCGGCCTCGGCCAGCGCGCGGTCGAGCAACTGGCCGGCGGGCCCGACGAACGGCCGGCCGGCGAGGTCTTCGCGATCGCCGGGCTGCTCGCCGATCAGGAAATCGCGCGCCCGCTCGGGGCCTTCGCCGAACACGGTCTGCGTCGCGGGCTCCCAGAGCGGACAGGCGCGGCAGCGTTTCGCCGCGGCGCGCAGGCGCGCCAGGCTCGAACGGGCCGAAATGGCAGGACGCGCCGGCGTCGTCGCGTCTTCATCCTTGCCGCGCCACGCCATAGCGATTCCTCCGGCTCGCCTGCGATCCCACGTCAGGACTGCAGCGATACGGAATTTGTACATCTTGTGGCAAGCGCGGCCGCGCCGCGCATTCGCGCGCGATTCATGATGTCGCAAAAGCGCGAAACGCCGAGGTTCGCTAGAACAGGTCGAAACGCAGCCCGTCGCGCTCGTTGTCCCAGATCGTGGACACGATCCACCAGCGCGCACCGTCGTGGAAGAGCTGGATCGAATTCGCGCCGCGCTTGAGCAGCGCGCCGCCGTCGGGCTCGGTGCGCGCCTCGTACCGGCTCCAGACATGCGCGACCTGGCCGAAGCGCTCGATGCGCTGCGCGGTCTCGACTTCGAAGAATGCGTTCTGCGCGAAGAACGGCGCGACGTTCGCGATGTAATCCTCGACGCCGAAGCTTTCCGCGCGCGGCTTGCCGTCGGCATCGATGACCGTGCGCAGGCTGCGCGCCTCGGGGCGGTGCAGCGCGCGGAACCGGTCCCAGTCGCGCGGTTCGCCGGCCGCGCCGGAGATGCAGGCGTATACGGCGCGTATCAACGTGTCGATGCGCTGCGCATCGGGCGGGATCGGTTCGTCGCGCATCGGGATGCCCCGGTGATGAGTCCTGGCAGACTCGTGCGTTGTCTCGCCGCGTTCCAGTGCCGGAAGTCGCCGGCGTTGTGCCGCGACGGCGTCTGCGCGACGATGCGGCGGCCTTTTGACCGCCGGAGAAATCGCATGGACCGTGTCTGCCGAGGTTGGCTGTTGATCGCGTCGCTGCTGGTCGGCACGTGGGTCGCGGTGCCGACGCTCGCGTCCGACGGCGGGCTCGTGCGCAAGCAGCGCTTCGCCGGCACCGCGCACGTCGGCGACGCGCAGCTGTCGCCGGTGCAGTTCGAATTCCTGTGTCATCCGGCGCCCGAAGGGGCGCTCGGCATCGACGTGGTGCTGACCAAGGGCGACGAGGCCGGCGGCTTCCCGCTCGATCGGTTCGAAGGCCCCGACGGCGTCGGCGGCACCGGCGACCTGGCCGAGTGGAGCATCGACACGCGCGGCGACGGCGTGCGCGTGCGCGGCGCGATCCACGGCTGGTACGGCGTCGACGGCGACGGCTTCGTGTTCGGCCGCTCGCAGATCAACCGCAAACCCGACGCGTTCGGCGCGCTGGTCCGGGCCGCGACGATGCCCGAAGCGAAGCGCCTGCGCTTGTCCGTCGCCTCGCCCGACGGCGGCGCTCCGCTGCAGTTGGAGCTGCCGCTGGATGGAAAGCAGGCCGCGATCGGCGAGACCGTCGCCGCCTGCATCAAGCGATAACCGCCGACCGGCTCACGGACGCACGCGCCGGTAATTCCAGCGCTCGACACGCTCCCTGCCGTCGATGAGCCCTTCGATGCGCGCGGCGAGCGTGTCCGGCGCACGGTATTCGTAGACGATGCGCTGCGGAAAATCGTGCTGCGCATTCTCGAACGTGATCGTCTGCGCATCCACCTGGACGGCACGGAACTCCGTCGCGGGACCGCCGCGCGGCTGCGCGACGTAGACAAGCGCGTCGCCGCGCTGCTCGATGCGGACGAACTCGAAGAACGGCTTCTTGCCGCCGTGCGTTCGGCTCATGCCGGTCATGAGCCCCTGCGCCGGCGCGAGCCAGACTTCGTCGGTCACACGGCCCCCGTCCTCCACGCGCCAGTGTCCGGCGAGCCACGCGGGCGGTTCGATCGCGCGGGCCGCGAGGCTCGTCAGCGACACCAGGACTGCACAGGCAATGAGGCGCATGAGGTTGCTCCGCGATGGAAGCGCGAGCGTAGCAAAGCGCCGCCGCGAACGGCCGGGACGCGCACCGGACGCGGGGCCGATGCGACACCGGACTTCCGGCTTTTGACGGTTGCCGAAGCTGCGCGTAGGCTCGCGCGCCGTGCGTATCTCATTCGTGCTCGAACCTGAAGACATTGCGCGTTTTCATGCGGCCCTGGCCCGGGCGGAGCGCCTGGCCGACTGCATGGACGAATGCGAAATCGTGGAAACGGCGAAAGACGCGCTGAACACGCTGCCGCTCGCGAGCGCGCCGCGCTATGTGCGCCAGCGCCTCGTCTGCGTGCAGCAGATGATCCTCATGCTTGAAGACGAAGCCTGGTGCCTGCCCGGCGGCGAACGCCGCGAAGTGCTGCGCACGCTGATCTATTTCGCCGATCCCGAGGACCTGATCCCCGACGAGGTCGCCGTGATCGGCCTGCTCGACGACGCGATCATGCTGGAACTGCTGCTGCGCCGCCTGCGCCACGTCATCGACGCCTATGTGGATTTCTGCAGTTATCGACGCGAACTCCAGGCCGGCGCGGACCTCGACCGCACGCGCCTGGGCGCGCTGCTCGCGCGCCGCCGCGACGCGCTGCGCGAACGCATGCGACGTCGGATCGCGCGCGTGGAGGCGGTGCGCGGCCTGTCGGCGCCGCACTGACACGCGGCGGGCTTCCCCGCAGCGCAAGGTGACGCGCGGAGCCGCGGCGGCTACCATGCGCGCCTTTTCAGTCGCAGGTAGCGCCATGAACGCGGAGAAGAACAAGGTCGTCAGCTTCCATTACACGGTGACGGGAGAGGACGGCGAGGTCGTCGACAGCTCGCGCGAGCGCGGCGAACCGCTCTCGGTGCTGCTCGGCCACGGCAACATCATCCCGGGCCTCGAAAAGGCACTCGACGGCCGCGCGCAGGGCGACATGTTCACGATCGCGATCGAACCCGAGGACGCCTACGGCTCGCGCAATCCCGACGCCAGGCAGCGTGTGCCGAAGAAGTATTTCCAGGGTGCGCAGAAGCTCAAGGCCGGCGACGTCACGGTGCTGGGTCTCAAGGAAGGCGGCCACCGCGTCGTCACCGTCGTCAAGGTCGGCATGACCGCGATCGACGTCGATCTCAATCATCCGCTGTCCGGCCAGAAGCTCACGTTCGACGTCGAAGTCACCGGCGTGCGCGAACCCGAGGCGGTCGAACTGCAGCACGGTCACGCGCACGGGGCGGGCGGGCACGCACACTGAACGCAGAAAATGGAGGGCAGGAGTGAGAAACGAGCGGGGTATCCGCACACTTGCTCTTTTCTCGCTCCCGACGCTTTCCTCGCTTCACCGGATCAGCCGCTTCGCCCCGACGAAATGCTGCCGCCAGTAGTCGCCGTCGAGCGCATCCAGGCGCACCGTGCCGCCGCGGCTCGGCGCGTGGACGAAGCGGCCTTCGCCGACGTAGATGCCGATGTGGCTGATGCTGCCGCCGTCGCGGAAGAACACGAGGTCGCCGGGCACGAGGCGGCCGCGTGCGATCGCGGGAGCGTCGAGGCGGTCGATGTCGGCGGCGCTGCGCGGCAGTCGCGCGCCGGCGACGTCGTGGAAGATGTAGCCGATCAGACCGCTGCAGTCGAAGCCGCCTTCCGGCGTGTTGCCGCCGTAGCGATACGGTGTGCCGACGAGGCTGATCGCGCGGAACAGGATGTCGTTGGGGCTCGCGTCGATGTGCGGTGCGGCGATCGTCGCGCGCGTCGGCGTGCGGGCACCGCAGCCGGCGAGCAGTGCGACGACCGACAGCACGGCAAGCACGCGCAATGCCGCCGCCGTCACGGTGTCGCCTCGGGCCGCAGCCGCGTCAGGCCGGTCTCGCTCAGGCGCGGCCACGGAAACAGCGGGCCCGGATCGCGCTTGCGCCGCACGCGCAACGCGGCGTCGTCGCTCGCCGGTACCTCGGCCGTATCGAGGTCTTCGTGGCCGGCGATGTAGCGCAGATTCGCGTGGTTCGCGCGCAGTTGCTGCAGCAGCGCGAGCAGGCGGTCGATCTGCGCTTCGGTGTACGGCTGGTCCATGACCTGGCGACGCGAATCGAGCCAGTCGGGCCAGCGGCCGCGGTTCGTCAGCTCGATGCCGATCGCGCGTTCGTTGTAGCCGCGCGTGTGATGCGCGACGCGCTCGTCGGCGACGTAGCGGAACACGCTGCCGTCGTCGTCGATGTAGTAGTGGCCGCTGTTGCCGGTGCCGGACGGGTAGATCGACGCCTCGCCATAGCGTCGCGCGGTCGCGAGGTCGGGCAGCTCGGTGCAGTGGATCACGACGAGGTCGATGTCGGCGCTGCGCCGCAGCGCCAGGCGCTCGACGTAGGGCAGCGGCTGGTCGTGCACGGCGAGGTCGGCAGGCATGGCGCGCAGTCTGGCATGCGCTGCGCCGGCTGCCAACGCGGCGCGTGCTAGCATTCGCGCCCGGTCGCCGAGGGGAACGTCGAATAGCGTCGACAGTCCCGCGGCGCAGCCCTGCGCCGCTCGCGATCGGGCGCGTAGCGCCTGAACAGCGGAGCCGAGTCCGGACCTGCGCCGGATTCGGCGACTTCAAAAATGCGCCGGAACGGCGATTTTTAGAGAATCCCCGATACTCGTACGCGAGGTACTCCGATGAAAGGTCACGTCATCCTGTCGCACGGTTCCGACAGCGGTCCCGAAGGCACGAAGGTGAAGGCCCTGGCGGCGGTGGCGACGTCCTGCGGCTGGCGCGCGAGCCGCGGCGACTATCGCGACCTCGACGCGCGCGGCATGCTGGCCTGCATCGAACCGCGCATCGCGCGCGTGCGCCACAAGATGCGCCCGGGCGAGCGCACGCTGCTCGTCGGTTCGAGCATGGGCGCGTTCACCTCGGCGCTGGCGTCGCTCGAAATGGATATCGCCGGGCTGTTCCTGATCGCGCTGCCGCTGGAGATTCCCGGCTATGACAAACCGTTCGACGCGCGCCGCGTGCCGACGACCGTCGTGCACGGCTGGAACGACGAAATCTGTCCGGCGTCGGAAGTCGTTACGTTCGCGCGCCAGCGCCGCGCGACGCTGCTGATGGTGCCCGACACGCACCGCCTCGCCGATCACGTCGAAGTGATTGCCGAGCAGTTCCGTCTGTTCCTCGCCGCGATCGAAGCCGAACCGGATCTCGCCGCGCTCGGCGACCTCGACGTCGAAGAATGAGCGCAGTGCTGAAGCTGTTCGCGACCTGCCCGAAAGGGCTCGAATACCTGCTGCGCGACGAACTCGCCGCGCTCGGAGCCACGGAGGCACGCGAAGCGCTGGCCGGCGTGCACTTCGCCGGATCGCTCGAGGTCGCGTACCGCGCCTGCCTCTGGTCGCGGCTCC
>NZ_DATIGT010000281.1:0-3816 GCF_035481375.1 Tahibacter sp. | reverse complement strand
CTCGGTCCGCACGAGCCGGTGCCGTTCGTGCCCGAGGAAGGCGGCAGCTCCAGGCGCTTCCTCGATCCGGCCGACAAGTACTTCTTCGGCGACGCGGAACTCGGCCCGAACCTCGCGCGCAAACGCATCGGCCCGACGATGCTCGCCGGCGGCGCGATCCGCGTCGGCGGCACGGTGCTGATGCTCTACGGCGCGTACAACTCCGCACAGCGCATTGCGAACGCCGAGCCGGGCAAGGAACGCCAGCGCGTCATTCTCGAAGAAGCGTCGGGCTGGGGCGGCGGCGCGGTCGGCGGCTGGGTCGCGAACGCGCTCGGCCGCGCGGCGATCTGCGGCGCGACCGGCCCTGGGGCATTTCTCTGCGTCGCCGGCGTCACGATCGTCGGCAGCATCCTCGGCGACATCGGCGGCCGCAAGCTCGTCAGCGGTTTCACCGAAGGCATGGACGTGCTGGCCGACCCGCACCGCTTCGCGGAAACCGCCGCCTGGTTCAACGTCGGCAGCAATCCGCAGGGCGTGTGCCAGTTCTACCAGAGCGAGGTGATGCTCGCCGAGATGAACGGCTACGAGCTCGATCCCGATTTCGTCGGGGAATACGAAGACGTCTACGGGTGCCGTCCATGAAGACCGCCGAGAAATCGCCGGCACCGGCACAGCACGCGGCGGCCAGGCCGACGCCGGCGCGCGAGCCCGCGCGCATCGCCGACGCGGCATCGCTGCAGCAGTTTCTCCACGCCGGCACGCTGCGCGCGAAATCGCTGATCGGCGCGGCCGACGATCCGCTCGAGCGCGAAGCCGACCGCATGGCCGATCGCGCGCTCGCCGGCCGGCCGTCGTCGTGTACCTGCGCGGCCGGCGAGCCGCGCTGCGCCGGTTGCCGCGCAAAGACCGACGCGCTGGTCCGCCGCAAGCCGTCGCGCCGCGCCGCGTCGCGCGACGCCGGCAATCTCGATCTCGGCAGTTCGCGCGCGCTGTCGCCGTCGGAACGCTCGCCGTTCGAGGCGAGCTGGCGCGCCGACCTGTCGTCGATCCGCGTGCACGACAACCCGAGCGCGGCCGCGAGCGCGGCGCGGATCGGCGCACGCGCGTTCAACCTCGGCGATCACGTCGCGTTCGGCGCGGGCGAGTACGCGCGCGGCACGCGCGACGGACAGCGTCTGCTCGGCCACGAGCTGGCGCACGCGCTGCAGGGCGGCGACGTCGTGCGGCGCGATCCGCCGGACACGCCGTCGCCCGACAGCTACGACCTGTCGGATCCGAAGGGCAAATGCGAGCAGCCGCCGGCGGTCGTCGATCCGTCGGTGACCAAGGGCCCGGCGAAGGTCGATCACGCGGCGGACTGGGATCCGTGCAAGGTCGACGTCAAGTCGCTGACGAACTACCAGTTGCTCGCGGAGCTCAATCACGTCGGTCCGACCGTCAAGGCCGGCCGCGACGCGACCGGATTCTTCGACCATCGCAATCTGCAGCGGCGCCTGAAAGCCGAGGTCGGCCGCCGCGTCGCGCTCGGCGATGCGTGGATGGCCGAGCTCCCGGCCGGCGTGCCGCCGAGCGTGCTGCAGATCCTCGACAACGGCGACGGCACGTCGGACGTGGTCGAGATTCCCGGCACGACCGTCGCGGGCGATCCCGCGGCGTCGAAAGGCTCGCCCTACCTGTCGCGCGCGCAGTTCGACGACATGCTCAAGCGCGAACGCGTCGCGACGATGGCGATCGAGGAGTACCAGCGCGACCTGCTCGAGGAACAGCTCGGCGGCGGCGCAAGCATGCTCGTCGCGGCCATGGGCCTGTACAACGACCCGCTCGACGCGCAGCTCGTCGATCCGTTCAACCGCAACATCCGCGGCGGTTCCGGCGGCGAGATCATGAAATGGCGCGGCCGCTTCGGCGAAGGCGGCTACCAGGCAAGAGCGACGAGCGGCTTCGGCGGCTTCTTCAATGAAGACCTCAACGCGCGCAACTGGACCAACATCGGCAACAACCGCGTCTACACGCCCGCGCAGGAGGCCTATCCGGGCTTCGACTTCGAGCGCAAGCCGTGGCCGGCGAAGATCCTCGGCGCTGCGCGCGTCTCGGTGAAGACGAGCCTGCAGGCGACGCCGGCCGACCGCTATTCGTACTACCGGCAAGGCCTCGCCGACATGCTCGACGTGTCGGGCAAGGCCGGCCTGCGCAACTACGTCGCGAACCAGCCGCAGTATTCCGGCCAGCCGACGACCGGTCCGCAGTACACGACGAACCGCAGCACCGTCCTCGCCGACGCCTATCTCGCGGTCAACAGCGAGGACGCCGCCAACTTTCGCGCCGTGCTGTCGAACCCCGCGCTGCCGGAAACGCCGGGCGGCGCGACCACCGTGTGGAACGACACCGGGCGGACGCCGGGACAGCCGCCGCGGCAGGGCTATCGCACGATCTTCGCCGGCGAGATGCGCGAGCATCCCGTGCGCATCGCCACCAACGTCTACGACTCGCCCGACGCGCTCGACACGGCGCTGTCCAACGGCACGATCACCGCCGACGAGCACGCGGCCGCGCAGCGCGAGGTCGGCCGGCGCGTCGCGAATCGCGTCGTGCGCGCCGGCATCACCGGACCCGAAGTGAGCAACCTGCGGACTGCGCGCCTGAACTTCGGCGCGCTCACCGACGTGCAGATGGCGCCGATCGTCACCGACGAGTGGATACGCGCACAGCGCGCCGGCGGCGGCGGCGTCGGCAACGCGAAAGCGACCGCCGGTGCGACCGCGCAGGGCGCCGCCGCCGGCAGCGTCATCGCCGTGATGACGACGCTCGGCGTGATGATCATCGACGAGAAGGAACATCCGGACTGGGCCTCGGAGCTCGCGACCACCGGCGGCATGGGCGCCTTCGGCGGCGGCATCGGCGCCGGCACCGAGCAGTTGACCGTGAGCCTCGCCACGCAGCGCAGCCTGTCGATCGCGGCGTCCGGCGGCACGTCGCGGCTGATGCCGTTTCTCAGCGGCACCGGCGGCAAGTTCATCGGCGGAGGCGCGGGTTCGCTCGCGACGGAGCTGATCAGCATGGGATTCCTCGAGGACCGCGAGCACTCGGGCCTCGAAGTCGGCGTGCGCTCGACGCGCGCGTTCGTGCTCGGCGGCGCGAGCACCGTCGTGGGCATCAAGGCCGGCGCCGCAATCGGGACGGCGATCGCGCCGGGCGTCGGGACCGCGGCGGGCGCCGTGATCGGATTCCTCGTCGGCGTCGGCATCGGCGCCGCGACGTACTACGCGAGCGACAAGCTCGTTCCGGGCGGCCGAGAAGACTTCGATGCGATCGAGGAAGGCTGCCGCACCTTGCCGACGGTCGACCGCTGGCGCGCGGCGAGCAGCTACAACGCCTACGGCGGACATTGCTTCGAAGCCTCGACGCACGTGACGCTCGCCGACGGCACGCGCCGGCGCATCGCCGAGGTCGCGATCGGCGATGTCCTGCTGAGCTACGACGAAGCGTCGAACCGGCTCGTGCATGCCGCGGTGACCGGCGTGCACGAAGGCGCACCGGAGCTGATGCTCGCACTGACGCTCGACGACGGCGTGCGCATCGACGTCACGCCGGCGCACAAGCTCTTCGCCGGCGACAGCTGGCGCGCCGCGGGCGACCTCGACGTCGACGACGTGCTGTGGAGCGCCGCGCCGGACGGCGCCGCGCTGACGCGGCGCCGCGTGACCGCCGTCGCGCGCGCGCTGCCGCGCGGCACGGTCTACGACCTGTCGATCGAAGGCGTGCACACGTACTTCGCCGGCGGCGTGCTCGCGCACAACAAGCAATAGCCGATGGAAACCTCGCGCGCGCGCAAGA
>NZ_DATIGT010000280.1:0-9841 GCF_035481375.1 Tahibacter sp. | reverse complement strand
ATGCGCAGCCCACCCGCACGCCGCTTCACCCCCGAACACTTTCCGCTATACTCGCCGCCCCTACCGCATCGGCTTCCCCGCCGATGCAACACCAGTGCCGGTGTGGCGGAATTGGTAGACGCGGCAGACTCAAAATCTGTTTCTGGCGACAGAGTGGGGGTTCGATTCCCTCCACCGGCACCATCAAGACGTTCGACGAAGTCCGAAAACGTCCTGAAACCTGCGTAAAACCTCACTTTCCTCCTCTTCAATCGTCCACGAGCGTCCGTCCCTGCTCGGGGGTAGCCGCGTTCGCGTGGGGGTAAGCTGGGACAGCTGCCTGACGGTTGCCCGCATGCCCCTGACCGACACCAAGGCGCGCAAGACACAGCCTTCCGACCGCTCGAGGAAGCTGTTCGATGGCGAAGGTTTATACCTGTTGATAAATCCCAACGGTTCCCGGTAGTGGCGCCCCAAGTACCGTGGCCGGCAGGGAGAAGCTCCTCAGCCCCGGCGTTTATACCGAGATCTCGCTGAAGGCAGCGCGGGAGCGCCGCGACGAACTGCGCAAGCAACTACAGGCCGGCACAGACCCAGGCCAGAACCATCGCGCGGAGTCCGAGTGTTGCGGGGCGGTGCAGATCATCCGGTACGCGTCGGGCTTTCGATCGTCGCCTGGCGCAAGCGCTTCACAGTGCGCACGTGCGAAAGCCATCCGGCACATGGCGGCGGTTCTGCCGCGTGGCACCGTCGGCGCATCCAAAAGCCGCCGCTCACCGCTGCCACCCAATCTCCACCGACCACATCCTTGCCCCGTAATCAAAAATCAACGGCGCATTCGGCTGCGGCCGATTCTGCACATACGTGATGTCGGCATTCGTCGCGTTGCGCACGGCCAGTCGCAGGCTCAGTCCACGTATCGCGGCAAACCGATGCTCCGCCGACAGGTTCACGGCGCTGTAGCCGGCGACTTCGTTCGGCGGCGTTGTCGTGCGCGCGCCGACGCGGTTCCAGTTCGCGCCGAGCGTCCAGCGTTCGCTCGGCGTGTAGATGACGCCGAGGTTCGCGAGCACGTCGGGCGTGCCGAATGCGGTGCGCGGCGGCGGCACGGTGCCGCCGGGGGTTGGCACCTGGTGGCTGGTTTCGATGCGGGAGACGTTGGCGTTGAGGCGCCACGCGTCGGCGAGGCGCAGGCTGCCTTCGAGTTCGATGCCGCGGGAGCTCAGATAACCGGCGTTGCGGAAGCCGCTGCCGGGCGGGCCGGCCGGCGTCAGGAAATCGCTGAGCAGCGCGTGGTAGGCGGTCGCACGGAATACGCTGTATTGGCGGCGGTGGACCCAGGTCAGTTCGCTGGTGCGCACGCTTTCGAAATCGAGATTGGTATTGCGCACGCCGCTGTCGTACAGCTCGACCATGATCGGCGTGCGGAAGCCTTCGCCGTACTGCGCCTTGAGCGTGTTCGTGCCGCTCACGCGCCAGACGGCGCCGATGCGCGGGGTCACGCGCGCGGTGACGTCGGAAAAGCTGTCGTAGCGCAGACCGCCGGTGAGGCTGAGCTTGTCGTTCCAGTCGAACTGGTCCTGCACGAGCACCGAATACGACGACAGTGTGGTGCTGACGCTGGCGGGACGGCGTCCCGGCGGCGGCGGCGCGTTCGGCGGCGGGGCCATGACGGGCAGCGTTGCGCGCTCGATGTCGAGATCGTTGAACGCGACTTCGGCCAGCACGCGATGGCGGCCGAACAGCCAGCTGGCGTCGCTGCCGAATTCGCGGCGGTCGGCGGTGAAGGATTGTCCGTTGGCGTAGTCGGCATCGGACCAGCGCGTCCACAGGCCGACGCGGTCGTCGTCGCCGAAATGCCAGTCGTAGCGGGCTTCGAGTGCTTTCGTGTGCTCGCGCGGCGTGCGCAGCGTCGGCGTCGGCGATCCCGCGGCGAACGCGAGTCGCTGCTGGTTGCGCGCGAGGCCGGCGGCCTTCAGCGCGAATCCGCCGCGCGCGACGCGCAGCGTGCCGTAGTTGCGCTCTTCGTCGGCAGGCCCGCGGCCGGGCGCGTCGTAGCGTTCACTGGTTTCGCGCGCGAGATCGAGCTGCCAGGTCCAGTCGCCGCGGCCCGACAGGGTTCCGCCGACCAGGCGTTCGCCGCCGGCGCCGAATCCGGCGAACGCGCCGGTGCGATCGGCGCGGGTCACGATGTTGACGAGTCCGTTCAACGCGAAGTCGCCGAACACGACGGAACCCGGGCCGCGTATCACTTCGACGCGGTCGACGAGGTTCAGCGGCATCAGCAGGGTCGCGGAGTTCTGCGCGGCGACGGGATAGGACGTGTCCAGCCCGTCGACCAATATCTTCACGTTTCCAGAATTGAAGAATGCGTCAATGCCGCGGACGCGCAGCGTGGCCGCGCCGTTCGGATCGCGGTTGACTTCGATGCCGGGCAGCAGCGCGACGGCGTCGAGGACGGTCCGCGCGCCGAGTGCGCGCGCTTCGTCGGCCGACAGCACGCTGACGATGCCGGGCACGAAGTCGGCGTTCTCGCGCGTGCGCGTGGCCACTTCCGTTTCCTCGGCGAGCAGTTGCAGCAGTGCCTGCCGTTCCGCTTCGTCGCCGCCCTGTGCGCCGTCCTGCGCCCACGCGGCGCCGGTCGCGGCCAAGGCAACCCATAGCACACCGTGCCGGATCATGATGGTTCTTCCCCCTGCAACACGCGGACGGCCGCCCCGTCGGCTCCCGCGATGACGCACCGATTGCGTCCTCCGCGCTTCGCTTCATACAGCAAGCGGTCGGCGCTTTCCAGAAGGTCGCGTCCGTCGCGGCCGGCCGGTGCACGCTCGATCGCACCGATGCTGATGCTGACGCGCGTCGACGTGCCGGAGCGCGCATGCGGCAGATCGAGATCGCGCACGGCGGCGAGCAGCCGCTGCGCGTGCATCGCGGCATCGCCGTCGGGTGCGTCGGCCAGAATGGCGACGAATTCCTCGCCGCCGTAGCGCGCGGTGAGGTCGCCCGGATGCCCGCAGGCGGCGTGCAGCGCGGCGGCGACGCGCCGCAGGCAGTCGTCGCCGGGGCCGTGGCCGTAGTGGTCGTTGTAGTCCTTGAAGTGATCGATATCGATGAGCAGCAGGCGCAGGACGAGGCCGTGTTCGTAGGCGCGCGCGGCGCGGCGCAGCCATTCCTCGTCGAAGCGCCGGCGGTTGGCGATGCCGGTCAGGCCGTCGATCAGCGCGCGCTGCTCCAGCAGGTCGCGCTGGCGCTTGAGTTCGAGGTGCGTGCGCACGCGCGCCCGCACGATGGCCGGGCTCACGGGCTTGGTGATGTAGTCGACGGCGCCGGCGTCGAAGCCGCGTTCTTCTTCGCCGATCTCGTCGCGCGCGGTCACGAAGATAACCGGTATTTCGCGCGTGGCCGGTTCGGCCTTGAGCCGGCGCAGCAGCTCGAAGCCATCGAGCCCCGGCATGACGACGTCGAGCAGGATCAGGTCGACCGCGTGGCGCGCAACCAGCGCGAGCGCGCGCTCGCCGTCGGTCGCGAAGCGCAGGTCGTAGGCGCCCTGCAGGGCTTCGGCGAGCACGCGCACGTTCGCGGGTTCGTCGTCGATGATCAGCACGGAAGGCCGCGTCGTCATGACACGCTCCCGGCCGGCGCGAGCGTGCGGCACCAGCGCAGCGCGGCGGCGTAGTCGAGCTGGTCGACGGCATCCTGCAGCACCGACAAGTGCTCGCGGCCGGCGGCATCGAGCCTCTGCGTGAGTCGCGCGAGCGTCGTCGCGGCGTCGAGGCTGCCGCCTTCGAGTTCGGCGATCAGTTGCGGCCAGAGGCCGTCGTTGTCGTCGCCAGGTGATGCCGCTGGCTCGACAGTGGCCGCCGGCTGCGGCAGGTCGGCGCTGGCGAGTTCTTCGAGCGCCAGCGCGAGTTCGGCGAGCAGGCGATCGACGGGATCGGACTGGCGCAGCGCGGTTTCGAGCGCGGTCGCCGCGGCGGCGACGCGCTGCGCGCACAGCGTGGCGGCGGCGCCTTTGACGGTGTGGGCGAGATCCTGCGCGGCGACGCCGTTGCCCTGTGCGAGGGCGGCGCCGATGCGCTCGGCGGCGTCCGCGTGCCGGCTGCGGAAATCGGCGAGCAGGCGCCAGAGCAGGTCGCGCTTGCCGTTGACGCGCTCGAGCGCGGCGGCCAGATCGACGCCGGCGACCGCTTCGGCGGCGGATACGGCAAACGTCGGGCGTTGCGACGGCTGCGTGTCGTGGATCTCGTGCGGCAGCCACGCGGCGAGCGTGCGCAGCAGGCGTGATTCCTCGATCGGCTTGGACAGGTAGTCGTCCATGCCGGCGTCGAGGAATCGCTTGCGGTCGCTCGCGAGCGCATGCGCGGTCAACGCGATCACCGGAATCTTCGCGAGGCGCGGATCGCGCTTGAGCCGCCGCGTCGCTTCCATGCCGTCCATCTCGGGCATCTGTACGTCCATGAGCACGACATCGTAAGGCGTCAGTTCGAGGCGCTGCAGCGCTTCGAGGCCGTTGCCGGCGCAGTCGACGGCGAGTCCGGCGTCGCGCAGCAGTTCCTGCGCGACCTGCCGGTTGATCGGGTTGTCCTCGACCAGCAGCACTCTGCCGCCTTGTGGAAAGCGGTACACGGTGCCGGGCGCCGTGCCGAGCGCGCCCATGCGCAGGCCGCGCGTGGCGCCGAGCGCCTGCAGCGCGGCGTCGTGCAGGGTCGACGGGCTGATCGGCTTGTGCAGAAATACGTCGACGCCGGCGCGCTCGGCGGCCTGCATCAGCGTGCTGTCGCCGTAGGCGGTCGCCATGACGACGCCGGGTTTGCGCAGGCCGCGCCGGCTCAGTTCCGACAATGCGGCGAGTCCGTCCATGCCCGGCAGCTTCCAGTCGAGCAGCAGCAGGTCGAACGGCGGCTGCGCGGCGCTCATGCGCGCGAGCGCGGTTTCGGCCGACTCGGCCAGCGAGACCTCGAAGCGCAGCGATTCGAGCATGGTGCCGAAGACCTCGCGCGTGGTCGCGTTGTCGTCGACGACGAGCGCGCGCAGGCCGGCGACGGGCCGGTCGGCCGGTTCGGCGGTGCTGCCGATGCCGAGCGGCACTTCGAACCAGAACGTGCTGCCGCGACCGCGTTCGCTGTCGCAACCCATGCGGCCGTCCATCAGTTCGACGAGGCGTTTGCAGATGGCGAGGCCGAGGCCGGCACCGCCGTGGCGGCGCGTGTCGGACGCGTCGACCTGCGAAAACGGCTGGAACAGCCGCGCGAGATCCTCGCGCGAGATGCCCGGGCCGCTGTCGTGCACGGCGCAGCGCAGGACGATCCGCCCGATCGCGTCGGCAGGTTTCACGCCGATCTCGACGAGCACTTCGCCGCGCGCGGTGAATTTGACGGCGTTGGTCACGAGGTTGATCAGGATCTGCTGCAGGCGCAGCGAATCGCCGAGCAGCGCGCGCGGCACGTCGGGCCCGATCGCGAACAGCACTTCGAGATGTTTCTCGCGCGCGCGCTCGCCGACGAGCGCGGACAGATCCGTCACGACCTGATCGAGATCGAACGGCTCGCGCGCGAGGTCGAGCCGGCCGGCTTCGATGCGCGACAGGTCGAGCACGTCGTCGATGATGCCGAGCAGCAGCCGCGCGGATGCCTGCAGCTGGCCGAGCAGTCCGCGCTGGCGCGGGTCGAGCATGGTCTTGCCGAGCAGCGTCGCCATGCCGATGACGGCGTTCATCGGCGTGCGGATTTCGTGGCTCATGTTGGCCAGGAACTGGCTCTTGGCGCGGTTGGCGGATTCGGCCTGGTCTTTCGCCTCGCCGAGTTCGCGCTCGAACCGGCGCTGCGCGGTGACGTCGCGCGCGATGCCGTCGGCGCCGAGGAATGCGCCGTGCTCGTCGTGCAGCGGCACTTCCGACAGTTCGATGCGGTGGATCGCGCCGGCGGCGTCGCGGACTTCGATTTCGTAGTTGCACGCGATGCGCGAGGCGCCGGTTTCGAAGCGTTCCCAGGCGGCGCGATTGAGCGGCGCGGCGGTCAGCAGTTCCTCTTCGCGCTCGCGATAGTCCTGCGGCGCGAAGCCGAGCACGCGCCGCACCGAATCGCTGACCGAGGTCAGCCGGCCGCCGGCGTCGCGTCCGTAGACGAAATAACTGTCGAGCTGGTCGACGAGCCGCCGGAATTTCAGCTCGTGCTCGGCGAGCGCGTGCTCGGCCTGCCGGCTGCGCTCGCGCTGGCGTTCGAGCATGGCGGTGACCCAGGCGAGCGCCGCGCCGAGCACGCCGAGCAGCAGCGCGACGAACAGGCCCTGGGCATAGAGCTGGCGCCGCACGTCGGCGCTGAACGCGCGGAACAGCGCGGGGCTGACGGCGAAATGCGCGACGCCGAGCAGTTCGGCGGTGTCGGCGTGATACAGCGCGACGTCGACGCGGAAGGCGTCGGCATGCGCGCCGTCGATCGCGCGGTCGAGGCTGCCGCGCGGCGCGTCGGTCGCGTCGTAGTCGA
This sequence comes from Tahibacter sp., assembly GCF_035481375.1. Classification (GTDB taxonomy): domain Bacteria; phylum Pseudomonadota; class Gammaproteobacteria; order Xanthomonadales; family Rhodanobacteraceae; genus Tahibacter. The sequence goes on along the minus strand of NZ_DATIGT010000280.1, from coordinate 3,380 downwards.
GTTCGAGGCCGATGCCGGCGAAGAACGGTTCGTTGCTCTGGCCGTCGCGCAGCAGCAGGAGCTGGTCGAGCGCTTCGCTCAGGCGGCGCGGGCGCTCGGCGGCATCGCCGCGCGACAGCGCCTCGGACAGCAGCACGGCCTGCGACTGGGCCAGCACCTGGGCCTGCTCGGCAGCGGCCTGCTGCAGGCGCGGCTGAAGCAGCACATTCCAATAGATCACAAGTGCGCTTTCGAGAATCAGCGCGAGCGCGAGGAAGGCCAGCCCGATGACGACGGGAATCCGGCGTGTCGTACCGCGGTTCGGCGCGGCGCTCATCGGTGCACCTTCGCGACCTGGACGAAGAAGGGCTTGAGTTCGATGCCGGCCGCTTCGAGCGTCGTCAGATTGAGGAACGGCTGGACCTTGGCCTCGACCGCGAGCCCGGCCGGTATGCCGCGCTCGACGTCGCCTTCGAACGGCGAATAGACGATGACGTGGTTGGCGATGCTCCAGCGCACGAGCGCATCGATCTCGGCCGACGACAGGCGCGTGGCGAGGAACACGGCGGCGGGCAGCGGCGGCGCGTCGCCGGGCAGGATCGCACTGGTCACGCGGTCGACCGGCAGGTCGCGGATCCGCGCGGCGTCCGGCGATGCGGCAGGCGCGATCAGGTCGCCGACTTCGGCGGCGCTGCGCGCGTCGGTGGAATAGATCAGCAGGCGCAGCCGGCCGGCCGTCGCCTTGCGGTCGAGCGCGACGTCGGGGGCGAGCAGCGACCGGAATACACGCGCGCCGGCGCGAACGCGGCGCTCGTCCGTGCTGTCGGCGGAAACCGACACGGTCGCACAGGCCAGCCCGACGACGATCAGCCAGGCCACCGCCGGCACCGGCAGATGCCGCAGCAGCCCGCGCCAGCCGAAGCGGCCCTGCGCGCGGGAGGCGCGGTGCGGCGGATCGGATGGCGTCGAAGAATCGGGCATGGATCGGATCTGGCAGCGACGAGGGACGGCGTGGCATCGTGTCATCGGGGATCGTGGGTGACAATCGTGGAGAAACTAAGGAGGACGTCACGGTGAAGGGGGCGGCAGCATCGAATGAACGCGATTCGGCGCGTCGGATATTGATCGTCGAGGACGAGCCGAGCCTCGCCACGCTGCTGGCCGATACGGTCGCTGCAGAAGGCTACGACCCGAGCGTGCTGGCCGAAGGCCGCGGCGTGGTCGACTGGGTGCGCCGCAACACGCCTGCGGTCGTGCTGCTCGATCTGAATCTGCCGGACCAGGACGGCTTCGGCATATGCCGCGACATTCGCGCATTTTCCAATGTTCCACTGATCATGATCACGGCGCGCGTGGAGGAGATGGACCGGCTGCGCGGGCTGGAGATCGGCGCCGACGATTACATCTGCAAGCCGTTCCGCCCGCGCGAGGTGCTGGCGCGCGTGCGTGCCCTGCTCCGCCGCGCGGTCGACTGGCGCGAGGACCGGCCGGCGGGCGTGCTGAGCCTCGACGAGACGCGATTCGAGGCACACTGGAAAGGCGTCGCGCTGGATCTGACGCCGGTCGAATTCCGCTTGCTGCAGGCACTCGGTCACCGTCCGGGCCGCGTGCTGTCGCGCGCGCAGCTGCTCGATGCGATCTACGCCGACGACCGTGTCGTCAGCGACCGCACGGTCGACAGCCACATCAAGAATCTGCGCAAGAAGATCGCCGACTGCAGCGGCGGCGACGACCCGCTGTGGTCGGTCTACGGCGTCGGCTACAAGCTGGAACTCGGCGGCGTGCGCAGCGCCTGAAACACCGCGCCGGACGGCTTACGGCCCGGAGCCGACGATCGCGCCGAGATCGAGCAGCATGACGTCGGTGTCGTCGCGCGCGACGATCGGCAGCACCGCGCGCGTCGCGGCGCGATCGAGCGCGAGACCGCCTTCGGGCAGCGCCCATTCGACCTTGCGCAGCAGCCGCGGCGGCGTGCCGTCCCAGGGCTGCACGAACAGCTGCGGCTTCATGTCTTCGCCGCTGTAGAGGTAGTAGAGGCCGGTCGGGTCGACGCGCCAGGCGCTCATGTTCCAGAACTGCACGTTGCTGTTGACGCGCTCTTCGGTGCCGCTGGCCAGATCGAGCGAATACAGGCCGCCTTCGCCCATATTGGCGAAATACAGTTTTCCATTCCCCGCGCCGTCGCTGACGCTGTAGGCCGAAGATTCGGACAGCCGCCGGCTCGTGCGCTTGGCCAGGTCGCGCTGCCAGATGTGCCAGGCGCCGTCGCGGTCGGACACATAGAAGATGCTGTGGCCGTCCCAGGAATAGCTGCCGTAGCGAACGTTGTCGCCCTCGTCGCTTTCCAGGCGCGTCTGGCCCGAGTCGACTTCGACCGAATAGAGCCGGCTCTGGCCGTTGCCGCGCGCGACGTAGAGCACGCGGCGGCCGTTGGGCGACCAGTTCGGCGCGCTGAGCTCGGCGTTGCGGTGGTGCGTGATCTGGTACGAGGTGCGCGCGCCAGGCTCGGACAGCCAGAGCTGCGAATCGCCGCCGCGGTTGGAGACGAACACGAGGCGGTCGTCGTTCGGCGCGAACGCAGGCCAGGATTCGCTGCGCGTCGACGACGCGATGCCCTCGCCCGCCGCGTCGACGGCCGCGTCGAAGCGAAAGCTCTGCAGGTTCACATCGGCGTTGTCCTGCTGGAACACGGCAAGGCCGCGACCGCGGCTGACCGCGGGATAGCTGCCGCCGGCGATGCCGAGATTCGCGAGATCGCCGGACTCGGTGTCGAGCAGATAGAGGCTCTGCATGCCGCCGTGATCGGAGGACAGCAGGATGTGGCGATTGTCGGGCAGCCAGTCATAGCCGCGTAGGCGCGCGCGCAGACGCGTGAGCTGGCGCGCGGCGCCGCCGCTCGCGGCGACGACGAAGATGTCGCTGTAGGGAACCGCGCCGCGGCGAAACGCAATGCGCGTGCCGTCGGGCGATGCGCGCGGCTGGATGTCGGGCTGTCCGGGATCGCGCTGGTAGTCGAGCGGCGTGACCTGGCCGTCCTCGAGCGCGAGCACGTGCAGGCTCTTCGCGGTTTCCGCACGCGTCTTGCCGTCGCGCTCGGGCAACTGCCGGTAGCGCGAGATCAGCAGCGCGCGGCCGTCGCGGGTCCAGTCGAAATAGTCGATGAAATGCGGCTCGCAGCTCGTGGCTTCGCGCTCGCGGCCGCCGAGCGCAGCCACGACGACGATACGGCATTCGTCGCCGCGCAGGCGCACGAACGCGATCTGCGTGCCGTCGGGCGACCAGACCGGATAGGTTTCCTCGCTCGCTTCGCTGCGGCTGAGCCGGATCGGCGGCGAGCCGGACAGGCCGCGCAGATAGATGTGCGGTCCTTCGTCGCCGGGATAGCGCGCGGTGTAGGCGAC
>NZ_DATIGT010000279.1:0-7545 GCF_035481375.1 Tahibacter sp. | reverse complement strand
GAGCCGGGCCGGCGCGGACAACGCGCCGGCCCGGCATATTCCAAGTACGACACTGATCTTTACGGTCCGACTGCTTATCATCGCCGCCCCTGAACCGCCGGAGCCGGCCGTGGCGATCACCCCGCAACAGGCACTGCAGCGAACGATCGAGCATCGCGAGATCTTTCACGACGAGATGGTCGACCTCATGGGCCAGATCATGCGCGGCGAGGTCTCGCCGGTCATGGTCGCCGCCATCGTGACCGGGCTGCGCGTCAAGAAGGAAACCGTCGGCGAGATCAGCGCCGCGGCCGAGGTCATGCGCGAACTGTCGGCCAAGGTCGTCACGCCGGGCTATCCGTATTTCGTCGACATCGTCGGTACCGGCGGCGACAGCGCGCACAGCTTCAATATCTCCACGACGTCGATGTTCGTCGCGGCGGCCTGCGGCGCGCATGTCGCCAAGCACGGCAACCGCAGCGTGTCGTCGAAATCGGGCAGCGCCGACGTGCTCGAAGCGCTCGGCGCGCGCATCGACCTCGATGCCGAACGCGTCGCGGCCTGTCTCGCGGAGACGCGCATCGGCTTCATGTTCGCGCCGAACCATCATCCGGCCATGAAGGTGGTCGCGCCGGTGCGCAAGGAAATGGGCGTGCGCACCCTGTTCAACATTCTGGGACCGCTGACCAACCCGGCCGGCGCGCCGAACATCCTGATGGGCGTGTTCCATCCCGATCTCGTCGGTATCCAGGTGCGCGTGCTGCAGGAACTCGGCGCGAAGCACGCGCTGGTCGTGCACGGCCGCGACGGTCTCGACGAGATCTCGCTCGGCGGCGCCACGCTGGTCGGCGAACTGCGCGACGGCGTCGTCACCGAGTACGAGCTCCATCCCGAGGAATTCGGGTTCTCGATGGCCTCGTCGCGCCAGCTCGCCGTGGCCGATGCCGAGGAATCGCGGCAGCGCGTGCTCGAAGTGCTCGACAACCAGCCCGGGCCGGCGCGCGATATCGTCGTGCTGAACACCGGCGCCGCGCTGTATGCGGCCAATCTCGCCGGTTCGGTCGCCGAAGGCGTCGCGCTCGCGAACGAGGCCGTCGCGACCGGCGAGGCGCGATCCAAGCTCGACCAGTTCGTCGCCGTGACGCGGCGGCTCGCCGGCGCGGCCTGAGGCCGGCGGTTTCCAAGGACGATTTGCCACTGCGAGGCGTGACGTGAGCGACATTCTCCAGAAAATTCTTGCGCGCAAGGCCGAGGAAGTGCAGGCGCGCAGCGCCCGGGTTTCCCTGCGTGCGCTGTCGGCCCAGGTCGACGGCGCGCCTGCGGTACGCGGCTTCGCCGACGCGCTGCGCGCGCGGATTGCGGCCCAGCAACCGGCCGTGATCGCCGAGGTCAAGAAGGCCAGCCCGAGCAAGGGCGTGATCCGGCCCGACTTCGATCCGGCCGCGATCGCGCGCAGCTACGAGGCCGGCGACGCCGCCTGCCTGTCGGTATTGACCGACGTCGATTTCTTCCAGGGCAGCGACGCGTACCTGCAGGCCGCGCGCGCTGCCTGCGCGCTGCCGGTGCTGCGCAAGGACTTCACGGTCGACGCATACCAGGTCTACGAGGCGCGCGTGCTCGGCGCCGACTGCATCCTGCTGATCGTCGCAGCGCTCGGCGACGCGGCGCTGATCGAACTCGCCGCGCTCGCGATCGATCTCGGCATGGACGTGCTCGTCGAAGTCCACGACGCCGGCGAAATGGACCGCGCGCTCGCCGTCGCCGAACGCCTGCCCGTGCTGATCGGCATCAACAACCGCAACCTGCGCACGTTCGAGGTCTCGCTGCAGACCACGCTCGACCTGCGCGCGCGCGTGCCTGCGGGCCATGTCCTCGTCACCGAGAGCGGCATCCTCGCGCCGGCCGACGTCGCACTGATGCGCGACAACGGCGTGCACGCCTTCCTTGTCGGCGAAGCCTTCATGCGAGCGCCGGATCCGGGGACGGAGTTGCTGCGGTTGTTTGCGTAAGGCCCAGGAAAGAGTGTGGAGGAGTGGGAAACGAGTAGAGCGGCTGCGGTCAAACGTGCTCTTTTCTCGCTCCTCCACACTCTTTTCCAGGTCCAGGCCCGTTGGCCTCACCGCCACCTACGGCCGTGTGCCCGACAGCGCTTCGCGCGCATGAAGATCGCGCAGGATCGCGCAGCCGGCTTCGCGCAGCGCGGCGGCGTTGTCCGGTGCGACCTCGGCGAGCAGCGCGGCGACGACGTCGCCGCCCGTCGCGTCGGTGTTCGCCTGCAGGCGTTCGATCAGTGCGGCGGTCAGCGCGTTGATTTCGAGAAAGCCGACCTGGTCGCGACGATCGCGGATCAGCAGCAGCAGCGTCGGTGCGCCAGGCGCCTCGTCGGGCCGGAAATCGGCCGAGATGCGGTGCACCGGAAAGCGATAGCCGAGCACCCAGGCCAGCGGCGAAACCACGGGAATGCCGGCGACGACGTCGCCACCGGCGTCGTGCGGCTGATCGTCGATTTCCTGTTCGTCGAGCGACAGCGCGAGCTCGGCCCATTCGTAGTGCGCGAGTTCGAGCAGGAACGGCGGGTCGCCGCAGCCGTCGCCCTGGCGCTGTTCGAGCCAGCGCAGGAATTCGCGGCCGATCTCGGGAAACAGCGGCGTCTGCGCGCGGTGGTCGCGCAGGAACGCGGCGATCAGCGCGTGCCAGCCGGCATCGGCATACAGCGTGCGGATGACGGGAAAATTGCTCGACAGCAAACCTTCCACATTGTTGTAGAACAGTTCGCGATAGACCTGCATGCGCCGCGGATCGACGCCGGACGGCAGATCGGCGCGTTCCGGCTCGCGGATGCACGCGGCGAAATCGCGTTGCAGCGCATGCAGCTCAGCCGCGGGCGGCATGGCGTTCGACGGGTGCATTAAGGCTCTGCAGGCGGCGGATCTGGTCGAGTTCCGCGACGAGTTCGTTCATCGGCGGGAAATTGAAGTCGCGCTCGAGCAGCGTCGGGCGCACGCCGAAGCGCGCATAGGCGCGTTCGAGCAGACGCCAGACCGGATCGATCACGGCCGCACCGTGGGTGTCGACCTTGAGCCCGGGCGCTTCGTCGTAGTGTCCGGCGACGTGGTAGTAGGCGATGCGCTCGCCCGGCATCGCATCGAGGTACGCGGCGGCGTCGTAGCCGTGGTTGACGCTGTTGACGTGGATGTTGTTGATGTCGAGCAGCAGGTCGCAGTCGGCCGCGGCGACGACTTCGCGCACGAAGTCGGCTTCGTCCATCTCGCGGCCGGGTGCCGCGTAGTACGAGACGTTCTCTACCGCAATGCGCCGGCCGAGCAGGTCCTGCGTGCGGCGTATGCGCGCGGCGACCCAGTCGACCGCGGCGCGCGTGAACGGAATCGGCATCAGGTCGTACAGATGCCCGTCGTCCGAACAGTAGGAAAGATGTTCGCTGTACAGCGCGATGCCGTGCGCGTCGAGCAGGCGCCGGATCTTGACGATCAGCGTCTCGTCGAGCGGCGCCGGACTGCCGAGGCTCAGGCTCAGGCCATGGCAGACGAACGCGTGGCGCTCGGTGAAGCTGCGCAGCTGGCGGCCGAGCGATCCGCCGACGTTGATCCAGTTTTCCGGCGCGATCTCGAAGAAATCGATGGCCGACGCGGGCGTACCCGCGGCAGCCGGATAACCGTGTTGAGCGAGCGGGCCCAGAAGGGCCCGCCGCAGGCCAAGGCCCGCACCGCTGGGAGAGTAGCGCGGGCTCATGGTGACGCCGCTTACTTCTTGTCGCCGCCGCAGGAGCCTTCCTTGCCCTTGTCGCCGCCGCACGAACCTTCCTTGCCCTTCTTGGCGTCGCCGCCGCACTTGCCTTCGCCGCACTTGCCTTCCTTGCCCTTGTGCGCGGCTTCCATTTCGGCCTTGCTGATCGAGCCGTTCTTGTCGGTGTCGACCTTGTCGAAATGCTGGCCCTTGTGGGCGTCGAATTCGGCCTTGGAGACCGAACCGTCCTTGTTCGTGTCCATCTTGTCCATGCCGCACTTGCCTTCACCGCACTTGCCTTCGCCGAAACCGGTGGTCATGTAGCCGCTGGCGAGCTGGTTGAGCTGGAACGCGGTGTCGGCGCTGGCCATCTGCGCGAACGACAGGGTGCCGATGAAAGCCGTGCCGAGAGCGAGCGTCAGCGGTTTCGCGATCTTCGTGGACATTGCAAGTTCTCCGTGAATAGACGGGCTTACGCCCGCAGGGGTAACAGCTGCTCGTGCAGCGATGACGCACCACGCGGCGGAGAACCTGCCCAGAGGAAGATTCTGCCCTCCGTACGCGAAGTGCGCAGACATATACGCGGACGACTGCAGTTCGGATGCATGCTGCACTGCAGCGCGTCAGCGCGGACTACCAGACCGGAGCGATGCGCGAATTCTTTCATACCGATATGGCGGTTAAGAACGTGCGATGTCGCGATGCTGGACCGGTTGAGGGCCGGCGGGACGGCGCCGGGTGTCGTTCCGGCGCGGCGCCGTTTCGTTTCGGCGCAGGCGGCGCGCTGCCGCGCATCGGTGCAACATCGGCGCGGTCGCGGCGCGAGGCTGCGGCTGCGAAAGCGGAGACCGGATCCGTGAGGCTTTTATGACGACGACGCCGCGGAGCGCGGCGGCGTCGAACGCACCGTGTCCGTTGCGGACCGATGCGGATCGCTGATCGCGGCCGCGGGCCGCGATCGTTCAAAAGTGGATCTGTGCGCGCAGCTCGGTGATCTTCGGATCGAGCGCGAGCGCGCCCTTGTCGCTGAACGCGCGGACGTAGTTCGCCTGCAGCTTGAAATGCTGGCCGAGATACCAGTTCACGCCGAGCGTCCAGTCGTGCTGCCTGCCGCCGGCGACGATGCCGTCGTCGAGATCGAGCGTGGAGTAGCGCAGGCCGAGTTCGACCGCGCCGTGGTCGTGCTTCGGCTTGACGTTGCCGAACGCGCCGCTCTTGTAGGGCCGGCTCTCGCCGGTCAGCACGTAGCTCGCATACAGGTAGGCGCCGTCGGCCGCGAAATCGCGCGCCGTGCGGCGCGACGCGTCGATGGTCAGGAACTCGCCCTGCAGCGAGAACGGTCCCTGCGCCCAGGCGCCTTCGAGGCCGACGCGCTTGATCTGGTCGGCACCGCCGAGATTGCCGGTGTCGATCAGGCGGATCGCCGTGAGGTTGGCTTCGGGACGCGCGCGGATCCGCGCGATCTCGTCGTCGCGTTCCTCGATCGACCCGGCGATGCCCAGGTGCACGATCGAGGTCTCGCTCTTGACCGGGTTGAACACGGCGCGCGCGGCCCAGGTCGTGCCGTCGTTGTCGCCGTTCAGATCGCCGCCGCTGAACACGGCCGCGTTGAGCAGCCAGCCCGGCACGTTTTCATAGGTCCAGTCGAGACCGATGCGGCGCCCCTGGTTCACGGCCTGCACGGGCAGTGCACGCTCCATGAAGGTCGTCGCGCCTGATCCGATCGCGCCTTCCTCGAAGCCCACCGGCGTCTTGAACTGGCCGATCCGGAAGTCGCCGACCCGCTTGTTGAGCAGCCGGAAATACGCGTCGACCCAGACGTGCGCCTGGAAGTCGTAGCCGGCCGCGAGCTCCCAGACGCCGTTCTTGCGCGCATAAAGATAAGTCTCCTTGCGGCGCCAGGTTTCGAGATCCTCGAAGCGCGCCGCGCCGCTGGGCAGCGTGTCGTCGGAGAAGCGGTTGGTGTCGTACTGGATCGTGCCGCGCACGCCGTACTCGATGCCGGATCCGGTCTTGAATTTCGTCGGCCAGTCGCCGAGCAGGTCGTAGGCCCGGGCCGGCGCGGCCAGAGCCAGGCCGATGCCGAGCGCAAGCAGGACACGAGCCGGCGCGGCGACGTTGACGCGAAGATTCATCGGGTATTCCTGGGCAGTGAGAGGACGGAGCGATTGCAGCATCGCGTTCGCCGCCGCCAGAAGTTATCTGGCGTTGTGTGCTTATGCCGTTTCCGTCGCGACGGTCTTGTCCTTGAATTCGCACAGGTCGCGAATGACGCAGGCCGGACAGTCGGGCTTGCGCGCCTTGCAGACGTAGCGCCCGTGCAGGATCAGCCAGTGATGCGCGTCCTGTTTGAACTCCGCGGGCACGGTCTTCTCGAGCTTGTCCTCGACGGCGCGGACCGTCGCGCCTTTCGCGAGTCCGGTGCGGTTCGACACGCGGAAGATGTGCGTGTCGACGGCGATCGTCGGCTGGCCGAATGCGGTGTTGAGCACGACGTTCGCGGTCTTGCGCCCGACGCCGGGCAGCGCCTCGAGCGCCTCGCGCGTCCGGGGCACTTCGCCGCCGTAGTCCTCGACGAGGATGCGGCAGGTGGCGATCACGTTCTTCGCTTTCGCGTTGTACAGCCCGATCGTGGAAATGTACTTCTTTAAACCTTCCTCGCCGAGCGCGAGGATCGCGGCCGGCGTGTTCGCGACCGGGAACAGCTTGCGCGTGGCCTTGTTGACGCCGACGTCGGTGGCCTGCGCCGACAGCGTCACGGCGACGAGCAGTTCGAACGGCGTGGCGTAGTCGAGCTCCGTCGTCGGTTTCGGATTGAGTTCGCGCAGGCGGCGGAAGATTTCGTGGCGCTTGGCGGGGTTCATGCGAGGGGCGGGTCCTGTGGCGGCGATGCGGCGCGGCGGAGCGTGCGAAAGAGCGCGACGGCGAGCGCCGCGGCGATCAGCAGTCCGCCGGGAGAGACGAGCCACGCGAGCAGATCGACGAACGCATCCGGCAAGCCCGGCGGCGCAAGCGCCGCGGCACCGCGCAGTGCGCCGGCTGCGACGGGTGCCGCGATCAGCGCGGCGCCGGGCGGCAACGGCAGTTGGCCGGTCGCGCCGCGCTGCCACCAGACGGCGTTCGCGGCAGCCAGCGGCAGGACCGCGTCGAAACCGGCGGGCGCCGCCGCCCAGGCTGCGGCCAACCAGATCGACACGGCCGCGGCGACGGTGCACCAGAGCGCCGTTGCGAACGCCGAGGTCCCGCGATCGAACCACCGCGTCGCGGCGAGCACGGCGAACGCGACGGCGACGCCACCGCCGAGCACGAGCCCGGCGCGCAGGTCGGCGGCGACGAATACGAGCGGCGCGAGACCGAGCAGCGCCGCAGCGAACGCATTTGATTCGCGCGGCGTCACGGCGATGCCTCGGCGGCGAACCAGGCGTCGCCGCGCGCCGCGTAGGCGTCGAGCACGGCGCGCACGCGCACGAGAATCGCGCGCGGCGTGACCGTCGCCGCGCCGAACTGATCGAACTCGCCGCCGTCGCGGCGGACCGTCCAGCGCGGCGGCGCCGGATCGCGCAGCGAACGGCCTGCGAGCGCGCCGAGCCAGCGGCCGCCGTCGTGTTCGAACGCATCGCCGAGTCCGCGCGTTTCGCCGTGTCCGATCACGCGCACGCCGAGCAGCGTGCCGTCGCGCGCGATGCCGACGCGCAGCCGCAGCGGACCGCCGTAGCCCTGCGCGATCGCGTCGACGACGAGCGCGCTCGGCCGGCCGCCGCGTCGCGCGCGCCAGAGCGGCAGCGCGTCGTCGCTGCCGAGTGCCTCGGGATCGCGCAGCAC
>NZ_DATIGT010000278.1:0-2587 GCF_035481375.1 Tahibacter sp. | reverse complement strand
GTTCAGCGAGGAATGAAACACGTCGTCGTGTTGTTGCTCGGCGTCCAGACACAGTTGACTTGGCCTTCGCCTTGACCGCTGCCACTGGTGATGGTTATCCCGAGCGACCGCATGTACTCGATGAACTCGGCCATGTTGTGGTCATCGCCGGGTCCAAAGTACCAGCGCCCGGAGTACGAAATCCCTTCTCCCGCAGGATCAGGAAGGGCATGTCCGGTGCTGTCGCGCGCGCTACCTGGGACGTATTGGGGGATCTGGCCGAGGGTCAGGAGGAAACTCACCTTTGAGCCATCATGGAACTCGACGTCGATCGTCAGATATACGCCCTGCTTCATCGCCAGGTAGGCGTCCACATGCGCCGCGATGGCGGCCAACGCATGACCCAACGTACTGGAGGCACCAGTGCCGGGCGTGGAGAATATCTCCGGCGTGTTCACAAGATCTTGAATGTTGCCGCGCAATGCAGAATCTATCTGGAAGTCATGCGCTGTCGGCTTTCCGGGATAGTAGGAGTTGTACGTGATCCCGCCGATGTTCGACGTGAAATCCCCCTTGAACGTGCCATTGGTCTGCCGCCAGACCTCGCTCATGGCGGTAGCGACGGTAGCGAGGTCGCCATCGACGGGCAGTTCCTCGGTCTGCAGGTTGCAGATCGTTTTCATGCCGCCGGCCTTGGTTCCGGGATCGGCGCTGTTCGGCGCGGAACCGCAATAGTTGAGATACCGCTTGATATTGCCGGTGGCCGGGTCCCACACGATGTGAGCCGCTGAACTCGCGCCCAGCGTGCGAGCCATGTTGTACATCTGCGTGTCGTCACAGTTGACGCACTTTGCCGTCGAGGCCGTAGCCGTATTCGCGCCGATCATGCCCATGAGGCAAACGAGGGCAGCTCTTACTACCTTGGTCATCCAACACTCCATTGTTAACGCACTTACCCCCTGAGGGGAGAAAGTATGCAACATGCCTCATGTATACCTATCCATTCATCAGGGTACAGTCTATCGACGTTGTCCGTTTAGCATGGAGTTAGAGCTTCGCACCGGTCACCGCCGCGTGAACTGCGCCAGCGTCTCGCCGCGTTCGCAATGCTCGATCAATTGCTGCAGCCGTCGCACGCGCGTCGGCTCCTGCTTCGCGCCGACGATCCAGTTGCAGCACGCGCGGCGATACGACGGCGGCTGCGTATCGAAGAACGCGGCAGCGGCCGGATTCGCATCGAGCACCGCGCGGCGTTCCGGCGGCAGCGCGTCGATGCGCCGTTCGTAGCTGTAGACCGCCGAGCGATCCTCGCGGCGCGCAGCGAATGCGGCGCGGCCGGCCGCCTCGACGCGGCCTTCGGCCTCGAGTTCGCCGATGCGGCGCACGTTGACGTTGCTCCAGATGCTCCCGTCGCGCCGCGGCGTGAAGCGGATGCGGTAGCGCGTCTCGTCGACGCGCTGGCGCACGCCATCGATCCAGCCGTAGCACAGCGCCTCGTCGACCGACTGCGGCCAGGTCAGGCTGGGCTCGCCGCTGCCGACCTTGTGGTAGCCGACCCAGAGTTCGGCCGCCTTCGCATGGTTGCTCTTGAGCCAGCGCCGGAACTCGGCCGGCGAGCGGAAATATCGGGCGTCCATCGCAGGTCTCCGGTCGATCGCGCCGATAGTACGGCGCGGCCGCCCGATTCTCGCCCCAACCTGTCCTATATCGTCGCGATTGCGCCCGCAGCCTGCCGGCGACCGCGTTCATCGTCGCGCTTCCCTTCCGACGGAGCGTCGACATGACCTTCCTCAGACCGGCCGCGCGCCCATGGCAGGCGACCGACTTCGAATACGCGCGCACGAATCCGGAACGCTACGACGACGCGCTCGTGCTGATCCTGCGCACGACCGCGCTCGTCGAATCGCGCGCCGACCAATACGGCGACTACCTGCGCGCCGTGTTCGCGGCGCGCGGCGACGACTGGCGCGCCGCGATCGATGCATGGAACCGCGAGGAGCGCGAACACGGCCGCGCGCTGCGCCGCCTCTGCGACGCGATCGGCGGCAGCTTCGCGTTCGAGCCGGCGATGGACGCCTACGTGCGCGGCGTCGCGTACCACGACTGCGACGGCGCTTCGGTGCGCGGATCGATAGCCGGCGAACTCGTCGCGCGCTGCATCGTCGAGGCGCTCGCGAGCACGTTCTACCGCGTGCTGCGCGACAGTTGCGGCGACGAGACCGGGCGCGCCGTGCTGCACGCGCTCGCGCTCGACGAGGCGCGTCACTACGGCATGTTCGCCGCGCTGCTCGCCGACGAACAGCAGCGCCGGCCGATGCGCCTGTGGCAGCGTCTTCGCATCGGCATCGGCCGCATGCTCGAACTCGGCGACGACCAGATCCTGTTTGCCGCCTGGGTCGTCGACGACGACGCGGAACGCCGCTACCGGCGGCGGACCGAGGCGAACCGCTACGACGCCGCGCTGTATGCGCGCTATCGCTATGAACATCTCCACTTTGCCGCACGCCTGATCTGTCCGGTGCTGTTCGCCAGCCGCAGCGACGCGCTCGCGCGCGCGTTCGCCGCAGGGCTCTGGCTCGGCGTGCGCCGGCGCGCGCTCGCGAGCCGC
>NZ_DATIGT010000277.1:0-4019 GCF_035481375.1 Tahibacter sp. | reverse complement strand
AGCGCCGTCGTGATGCCGTTGGGATCCGGCGAAATGCGCCCGCCGTCGTCGATGCGGAACGCGGCGTTGTAGTCGGGGCCGGTCTGCTGCTCGCGGCCGCCGTTCTCGAGCACGGTGAACTGCGTCGGGCTGCGCAGGTCGACATCGCGGCGATAGCGCACGCCTTCGGCGCCGACGAGCATCTGGTCGCGCAGCTTGCCCTGCGCGTCGCTCGTGAAGATGAGATCGTAGCGGCTGCCCTCGAACGCGACGCCGGTGTCGATGCGCAGCAGCCAGGTCGTCGCCGCGGCGCCTTGTGCAATACGCAACAATTGCACGCGCTGCTGCGGAACGTTGGACCAGCGCAGGTCGGCGTCTTCGCCGTGCGCCGCCTGCACGCGCGCGTAGTTCGGATCGACCGCCTCGGGCGAGGCGAACCGCGTCTCGCCCCAGACGCTCGCAAGGCAGCGCAATCCTGCCGCATCGAGCGGCGCCGCGGCGAAATCCTGCGCATGCAACGATGCGGCCGGGGCCGTCAGCGGCGTGGCCGGCACCGCCGCGAGACAACTGACCGCCGCCGGCGCGGACGTCGCGGAACTCGCCGGCGGCGGATCAGGCTGGCAGGCGACGAGAAGCAGCGACAACGGCAGCACGCACGGCAGACGAGACGGCATCGACAACTCCTGACAGCGGCTGCGCCGGTCGGAGCAGTCCACAAGGGGCGAGCTTAGCCTGAGCTGAAGGTGGGGTGGTGTGAAACGCAGGGCGAATTCCGAAAGCCGCTGTCCGCCGACGGGAGGGCGGCTTGTTGGGGGGCGAAATGTTGCCTGGTTGCTGTGGTCGGACTGAGCCGACATCGCTTCGGCAGGCCGCCTGATGAATGCGTGGATTCGTTTCAGCGTGCGGCTTGGACGGCGGAGTCTTCGACTCTGTTGGAACGTGCCAAGCGCCGCGATCGCGGGCGCCTGGCCCGCCTTCGGTACTTTATGGCTTGACCATTCCGCCGGCAAAAAGGCAGGGCGTGCGTGAACAAAAATAGGTGTCAGCGAGTGCCGATGACCGGTCAGGAAACGCAATTGCCACGACGCCGCTTTCTGGCGAGAACCAGAACGTGAGTGCCGCCTCGAAACGCAAATGGTTCTGTTCGAAGGTCGCTTCGTCGGTGTCTAGTCGGGGTGTTGCCGCAACCAAGTCCAGGTTCTTCCATGTCGAGTAGGAAATTTTTGTTGCGACTTTCGCGTAGCCATAATTTCCATGCGTCCACTTGTCGACTTTCGCGTAGTTCGTCTTCGGTACTGCAAGCGGAAGCATTTTCGATTGAAGCGCTAAATAGGGGGTGGAGCTGTCTTCCCTGGGAAGGTCTGATTTCCCGACGTCGCGGATCATGATGCTCGTGAGATCACTGCCTATGGCAATTCTTGCGCACTTTTCTAGCGGCAGCGCGGAGGATTGGTCGGCGCAGTTCTTGTACTCGTATCCATCGGGTTGTATCGGAAATGCCGGCACCGAAGCCAGGGCCAGCAGAAGGGGAAAGATTCTAGTCACGGTAGTCACTGGAAATAGTCATGGCATTTGGACGCCTTCGCGCGTCCCGGGATGGTACTTCATCGGTCCGATAGCCTGACGTTGCGTTTCGTGCCCCCTTGGAAAGGGTATGTGTGATGTTTTCTTGCGCGCTCATCGGGTGAGAGGCCGACGGTTTCGCACAGCATCGCAATGTCTCGTCAACTGCGTCAGCGTCAGTCTGCTCCCTCTCGGAAGGTCGGCCTGGGAAAGCTCGGCTGTTGATGCAGTTGGCGCACATGTCCGCGCGATGCGCTTGTTTCTTGTCGTCAGTTGCTCGTCGACGAACGGATCAACGCTCGGGAATCCGCCGGGGCGATGGCCGCAGGCGCGGCCGGGCATCACAGCGCCCTTGTTGCGTACCGTGAAGTCGCGTCTGCGCGCCGCGCCGCACAGACGGAAGGTGAGAAGCGTGTGCACGGAAAATCGGGGACCCGGATCTGTGAGAGCAAGTGCGTTTCTCCGACAGCGACGTCGCTGCCTTGCTGTCGCTTTTCACGGTTCCCCATTCCCGACTCCCCATTCCCGTCGTAAGCCCTACACTACGCGCCCCCGCCGCCGCGTTCGCCACGCCTTGGACGACCCCGCACTGCAAGCCCTGTTCCTGCCGTTTCTCGACGGCACGCTGTCGCCGCCGGCACGGCTCGCGTTTCTGCGGGCGCGGAACGGGCAGGGACTGCAGCAGTTCCGTTCGGTGTTTTCGCGCGTTTCGATCGTCGCCGAGCAGAGCTTTCGTCCGTTCGCCGACGCGCTGCCGCTCGCGGGCGTCGACGTCGGTGCGCAGGTGCAAGGGCGGTTCGAGGCCGTGCTGCTGTTGCCACCGCGACAGCGCGGCGAGGCGCGCGAACTCCTCGCGCATGCGCTCGACTGCGCGATGCCCGGCGCGCTCGTCGTCGCGAGCGTCGCGAACAACGAAGGCGCGCGATCGATCGAGAGCGACTTCGCCGCGCTGGCCGGGCCGTTGTCGACGCTGAGCAAGCACAAGTGCCGCGTGTTCTGGACGCGCGTCGACGCAACGCATGTCGACGCCGCGCTCGCGCAGCGGTGGACCGATGACGCGGCCCCGCGCGCGATCGCGGACGGACGATTCATCAGCCGGCCCGGCGTGTTTGCCTGGGATCGCATCGACAGCGCATCGGCCCTGCTCGCCGCGCATCTGCCCGCCGATCTCGCCGGACGCGGTGCGGATCTCGGCGCGGGCTATGGCTATCTCGCGAGCGAAGTGCTCGCGCGCTGCGCGCAGGTCGACGCGCTCGATCTGTTCGAGGCCGAGGCGCGCGCGCTCGACCTCGCACGCGTCAATCTCCCAGCCGCGGCCGCGTCGCACGCGCGCAGTCCCGCGCTGCGGTATTTCTGGCACGACGTCACGCAGGGATTGCCGCACCGTTACGATTTCATCGTGACGAACCCGCCGTTCCATCAAGGCCGCGCCGACGAGCCCGAACTCGGCCGCCGGTTCATCCGCGTCGCCGCGCAGTCGCTGCATCCGCACGGGCGCCTGCTGCTCGTCGCGAACCGGCATCTTCCCTACGAACAGACCTTGCAGCAGTCCTTCGCGCGGACGCGCGTGCTCGCCGACGCGCACGGCTTCAAGGTCATCGACGCGCAGGAGCCGCGCCCATGAAATTGTTGCGCCTGATCGCAAACCTCGGCTATGGCAGCCGGCGCGAGGTCGCCGCGCTGTTTCGCGACGGACGCGTCACGGACATCGACGGCGCGGAACTCGACGAGGACGCGCGCGACGATCCGGCCCGCGTGCGCGTCGACGGCGAGCCGCTCGATCCGCCGCCCGGACTCGTCGTGCTGCTGCACAAGCCGGTCGGATACACCTGTTCGACCAAGGATCCGGGCCGGCTGGTCTATGACCTGCTGCCGCGGCGCTATCGCTATCGCGATCCGCTGTTGTCGCCGGTCGGACGGCTCGACCGCGATACCTCGGGACTGCTGCTGCTGACCGACGACGGCGCGCTGCTGCATCGGATCATTTCGCCGAAGGCCGCGATTCCGAAACGCTACGAAGCGACGCTCGCGCAGGACCTGCGCGGCGACGAGGCCGCGGTCTTCGCGAGCGGCACGCTGATGCTCGAATCGGAAAAGACGCCGCTGCTGCCGGCCGAACTCGACGTGGAATCCCCGCGGCTCGCGCGGCTGACCCTGCACGAAGGCCGCTACCATCAGGTGCGGCGCATGTTCGCCGCGGTCGGCAATCACGTGACCGCGCTGCATCGTTCGGCGGTCGGCAGGCTCACGCTGGACGGGCTCGCGCCCGGCGAGTGGCGTGCGCTGGACGCGGGCGACATCGCGCGCGTGTTCGCGCGTGACTGACGCATCCGGAATCGCTCAGCTCGTGGTTTCGCCCGCGACGCCCTTGTCGGTGACGACGGGCCGCGCGAGACGCGCTTCGCGATGCGCGATGTAGATGTTGCTGCCGACGATGATCGCGGCGCCGACACCGGTCCAGATGTCGAGTTTTTCGG
>NZ_DATIGT010000276.1:0-5403 GCF_035481375.1 Tahibacter sp. | reverse complement strand
TCGCAAGCCTGCGCTTCGGCGATTTCAACGGCGACGGCCGCACGGACTTCTTCCGCCGCGATTCGGCCGGCAGCTGGTTCATCCTGTCGCCGGGCGTGTTTCCGTGGACGGAAATCAACAACTCGTCCGTGCCGCTCGGCGGACTGCGCTTCGGGCACTTCAACGCCGACCGCATCGTCGACGTGATCGCGGTCAGCGGCGGCAAGTGGTCGGTGTCCTACGGCGGCAGGACGCAATGGCAGCAGCTCAACCGCATTCGCGGCGAGTCGCTGGACGGCCTGCTGATCGGCGACATCAACGGCAACGGCCGCGACGACATGATCCGCTACCGCTGGTTGCGCAATCAGTCGCCGATACCGGGCGGCGTGCCCGGCGGCGACATGGGCATCTGGGAAGTGACCTATGACGGCAACGGCACGAACTGGATCCGGCTGAACACGTATACCGCGCCGACGAACGCGTTCGCGCCGACCAGCGTTCCCGGATTCGTCGGCCGCTTCGACCCCGCCACGAACGCCGCGCGGCTCGTGACGATTCCCGACGCCGACCGCTTCGGCCGCGTGTTCGATCCCGCGAGCGGTCAGTTCGTCACGCACAGCCTCTACGCGTACTGAGGCCTTCGACCGTTCTACCCGACATGGCGCCGCGAGGCGCCATGTTGCTTTTGGGCCGCACGCACCGCGTCAGCGGTCGCAGCGCGTCGCAAGCGCCGATGCGAGGCGCGACTCCGCCGCGCGCAGCGCCGCCTGGACGAAGGGCTTGCGCGCCAGCAACTGCCGCCCCGCCGCGAGATGCGCGCGCGCCGCGCCGCAGCGGCCTTCATCGAGTTCGACGAGGCCGAAGGCGAAGCGGCCGTCGGCCTGGACGTGGTGCTGCACGTCGAGCGCGCCAAGGCGCTGCAG
The DNA here is from genome assembly GCF_035481375.1 of Tahibacter sp. Taxonomy (GTDB): domain Bacteria; phylum Pseudomonadota; class Gammaproteobacteria; order Xanthomonadales; family Rhodanobacteraceae; genus Tahibacter. The sequence continues at coordinate 4,501 of NZ_DATIGT010000276.1, read as the reverse complement.
CGCCGGCGACCATTCCGCCCGCGCCTCGGCCGTGCGGCCCAGCCGCGCGAGCGCGATGCCGCGCAGCACGCGCGCATACAGCGGGAGCGCTTCGGGCAGATCCGCGCCGAGCGCGGCGAACTGCGCGACCGCGCGCTCGATACTGGGCAGCGCACGCGGCGCGTCGCCGGCCAGCAGCAGGATCGATCCCTGATGCAGCCATGCCTCCGCGAGCTGCCGCTCGGCGCCCTCGCCGGCGGACGCCAGATCGTCGACGGCCTGCCGGATCATCGGCACGGCCGCGCGCGTGTCGCCGCTGCGCGCGAGGATCTCGGCAAGATTGGCGCGCGTATCCGCAGCGCTGCGGTGATGCGCGCCGCCGGCCGCAACCTGTCGTGCCAGCGCATCGTTCAGGTGACGGATCGCCGGCTCGAACCGGCCGAGCTTGTAGTAGACGATCGCCACGTTGCGGATGTCGACGGCGACCGATTCGTCGTCATCGCTGATTGCGTTGGAAATCGCGATGGCCTGCTCGTAAAGCGCCAGGGCCGGCTCGAACTGCCCGAGGTCGTGGTACGCGTTGGCGAGCCGGTGCAGGTGCATCGCGCGCCGCCAGTCGTACGCCGGAACGCCGATGCGATCGTCGATGTCGAGCACGGCCTGCGCGACGCGACGTGCGTCGTCGGACCGGCCCATCCGGCGATACGCGCGCCCAAGCCCGTCCAGCGCGGCCGCGTGTTCGACATGCACGGCACCGAAGCGCGACTCGGTCAGCGCGGCGGCTTTTTCGAACGCGGCGAGCGCGAGCGTGTTGCGGTCGAACGTGCCGTGCACCTCGCCCTGCGTGTTGAGCAGCTCGAGCTGCAGCCGGTCGCTGCAGCCGGCCGCGCATTGCGCGCCGGCCGCGTCGAGGTGGCGGTCGGCCTGCAGCGCATCGCCGCGCCGCGATGCCACGGTCGCTGCGAGCAGGTCGAATCGCACGCGCGCGTCCGCGTCGTCGAACGACAGGGCCGACGCCGCGCGAACCAGCGCGTCGGCCGCGTCGTAGTCGCCGGCGGCCACGAGCGCCGCACCGAGTTCCCGGTTCGCGCGCAGCACGAGCGGATCGGCCGCGCCGAACGCGCGTGCGCCGCGTTCCGCCGCATCGCGCAACGCGCCGATCGAAGCGCGCAGCGCACTCTGGCCGCGCAGCACGGAACCCAGCTGAATCGTGAGGTCGAGCCGCACGCGCGGGTCGAGGCGCGTGTCGGCTTCCAGGCGCGACAGCGCGCCGCGGGTCACGTCGATCACGGTTGCCGGCGCCGCACGCGCACCCGCCGGTTCGGCCTGCCGGAAGAGGTCGACGAGGAAATCGCGCGTCGACGTCGCCACACCCGCTGCGGCGTCGGCGCGCCGCGCCTGCGCCGCCGCCGATCGCGCCTGCGAGACCGCGACGATCACCGCGGCGACGAGCAGCACGCCGAGTCCTGCAGCGATCGTCACGGCGTAGCGATGCCGGCGATAGAAACGCGCAAGCCGGTAGCGCCGCGACGGCGGATGCGCGCGCACCGGACGCGCGTCGAGAAAGCAATCGAGATCGTCGGCCAGCGCGCCGGCCGACGCGTAGCGTCGCGCCGGATCGGATGCCATGGCCATCTGCACGATGGTGCGCAGGTCGCCGCGCAACGGGCGATCCGGCGGCACGTGCGGGTCCTCTGCCGCTCCGGAATGCGCGTCGTGCCGCACCGTCGCGCTCGGGGCACGCGCCGCCTCGGTCGAGGGCCGGCGTCCGGTCAGCAGTTCGCCGAGCAGTACGCCGAGCGCATAGACGTCCGTCGCCGTCGTCACCGCATCGCCCTCGAACTGTTCCGGCGCGGCGTAGGCCGGCGTCAGCGCGCCCTGACCGGCAAGCGTTGTCTCGTCCTCGCCGGTCAGGAATTTCGCGATGCCGAAATCCAGCAGCTTGACGTGGCCGTCGGACGATACGAGCACGTTGGACGGCTTGAGATCGCGATGCACGATGAGCGCGCGATGGGCGGCCTCGACCGCGCGGCAGACATCGACCATCAGCCGCACGCGCGCGCGCTGGTCGAGGCACGCATCATCCGCGTGGTGCGTGATCCGCCGGCCGTCCACATATTCAAGAACGAGGTACGGCAGGCCACCGTCGGCGATGCCGCCGTCGATGAGCCGCGCGATCTGCGGGTGCGTGAGCCGCGCCATCGCGGCGCGCTCGCACTTGAAGCGGCGGACATCGACCTCGGTCAGCAGCACCTGCCGGAACAGCTTGACCGCGACGACCTGCAGCACGTCCGCCGTGCGTTTCTCGGCGCGAAACACGACCGCCGAACCGCCCTGCCCCACGACGTCGAGCAGCCTCGCTCCGCCGATCGTGCGCCCGATCCACTGCGCCGGCTCCATGGCAACGGCGGCTGCGGCAAGTTCGGCCGCGACGACATCGACGGATCGGCCGAACAAGCGCCGCTCCTCTGCGACGGACGCGGCGAGCATGCGCTCGACCTTGCGCACCATGGCCGGACCGCTGCAGTGCGCCGTCAGGAACGCGGATCGCGCGTCCGCCGGCATCGCCAGCGCCGTCTCGAAGCAGTCGCGCATCGATAGCGCCGATCCGCCGCCGGTCATGGCCGCCGCCCCGCCCCGGCGCGGTCAGCGATTCGCCGCACAGCCGGGGGCGTCAGCGAGTTCGGCCTGCAGGAATGCGCGCGCATAAGTCCAGTCGCGCGTCGCGGTGCGCCGGTCGACGCCCAGCGCCTGCGCGACCTGCTCCATTGAAAGCCCCGCGAAATAGCGCAGTTCCACGACGCTGGCTGCGCGTTCGTCATCGACGCTGAGCCGGTCGAGCGCATCGTTGAGCGCGACGACCTCCAGCGCGAGTTCATACGACGCTTCCTCGCGCGACGCCGAGACGGTCACGCGGATCCAGTCGCCGCCCGACTTCAGCGCGAGGCGATGCCTTGCGCGATCGATCAGGATGTTGCGCATCGCGTGGGCCGCATAGGCGAAGAACCGGTACGGTCCGCCGGCGGACTGCAGTTCCTGGCGCGTCATGCGCTCGTAGAGCTCGTGCACGAGCTCGGTCGTGTTCAGCGTGCTCGCGCGATCGCGCGAGATCTGCCGGCTCGCCATGGCCTTCAGGCGCGCATAGACCTGCTCGAACGCCGCGTCGCCGCCGGACGGCCCGGGCATCGGCCCGGCCGCATCGTCCACGGCATTGTCCAGGTTGGGATATGTAGACATGGCGCGAGGGTGTCACGCGCCCGCCGGAGCGCGCAATCGCGGGCGCGAGCCGGCGTTTTTCTGCAACATCGCGGAGCATCGCTCGCCGCGCCCGAAGCGGCCGGCAGGCCGTCGACGCCGGCGGCGCCGCAGCTCGGGACGCATCGGCCGGCGACGGCCGGCCGATGCGGGTGCATCACCGCTCAGCGGTCCGTGGGCATCGGATGCGGCGCCACTGCGGTGCCGTCGGCCGGCAGGTAGCCGCGCACGAATTCGCGGTCGCCGGTCACCGTGACATCGAACACGCAGTGCGCGCGTTTCGTTTCGTCTTCGACGACACGGCAGACTTCCAGCGCGAGCTGCGGCTGCATCTTCGTCAGCGGCGGGCGCACCGGCGGCAGCTGCGAACGGCACGGCTGACCCGGCGGCGTCGGCCAGTTGCGGTCGGTGAAGTTCGCCGTCGAAGTGCCCGGCGCATAGTCGAACAGGCTCGTCGACGACGTCACGCGCCATGCATCGGCGAAGGTCTGGTTGAGCACGACGTGACGCGTCGCGAGCGGTCCGGGCATGGGACCGAACGACGAACCGTCCGGCGCGCGCGGCAGCCAGTCGCCGGCGAGCACGTGTCCGGCGATGCCTTCGCGCGCCGGCGTGTTCGTGATGTCGATGTCGACGTACCAGTAGCCCTGCGACGACCAGTAGCGCGGCGTCGCGACGAGATCGCTGCCGTCGTCGAACTGCACATGCATGCCGCCGCCGGCGGCCGCGAGCGCGACGTAGGCGTTGCCGCCGAGTGGGATCGGCGTGGCGGTCAGCGCGGTGATGCGCCCGTCGATGCGCAATTGCATTTCCTCGCGGCCCGAGGCCGTGCGGATCGGCTGGTAGCTCACGCGATGCTCGTTGACGCGCGCGGCGACCGCGGTGTTCAGGGCCACGCAGCTCTGCAGGCCGGTGTACGGATTCGGCGGCGGGATGAACGTCGTCTGCACCGGCGACTGGCGGCTCTGCACTTCGAAGCCGGTGTCGTCGTTCGTCAGCACGACGAATTCGCCGGCGGCCTGGAAATCGTAGCTGATGCCGTTCGTCGTCGTGATGTGCGGGTCGCCGGCGTCGGCGGTCGTGTTGTTCGGTCCGGCGAAGCAGTACGCATTGCGGAACGCGGATGCGGCCGGTACCTGGCTGCCCGGCAGTCCTGGCGGCATCGTCGTGTTGTAGGCCGACGGCAGGATCGTGTTGCAGTAGCCCGGCAACTGGTTCGACAGATGCGGGAAACGGCCCGCGCTGAATTTGACGTGGCAGCCGCTGC
>NZ_DATIGT010000275.1:0-32782 GCF_035481375.1 Tahibacter sp. | reverse complement strand
GCGCCCGCCGTGCCGAAGCCGGCTCCGCCTCAGCCCGCAACGCCGCCGGCGTCGACGCCGACCGGCGCTGCTCCCGTCACGGCGAAACCGACCGCATCACCGGCGGCCGCGTCAGTCGTGTCGGAGCCGGCCGCACCGCCGACTGCCGCACCGCCGCTACCGAAGCCGGCTGCACCTCAGACCGCCGCACCGGCGATACCGAAACCGGCAACGCCGTCGACAGCAGCACCCGGTGTGCATAAGGCCGCCGCGCCGGCAGCGCAGCCAGCGACGAATCCGGTTGCACCGCCGGTTGCAACGCCCGTGGTGCCCAGACCGACCGCGTCGCCGGCTGCGTCGCCGTCGCTGACGAAGCCAGCTGCTGCGCCGGTCGCAACGCCGACGACGCCGAAGCCCGCCGCACCTCTTCCCGCCGCACCACCTCCCGCCGCGCCGGTGACCGCGAAACCGACGGCACCGCCGCCCGCTACGCCGGTCGCGCGCACGCCGAACGTTCCGCCATCGGCACCGCCGAGACCGGCCGTGCCGGTGCCGGCTGATCCAGTGATGCCACGACCGACCGCGCCTGCGCCGATCGCGACAGCGGCGCGACCCGCGGCACCGCCGCCGGCGACTGGCGTGGCGAAGTCCGCCGCACCGGCGCCGGGCGCGCAGGCGCCGGCGAAACCGCCGGCACCTGCCACGACACCGCCCGCCGCCGCGCGCGCGCCCGGTCCGACCGCGGCGACCTCACCCGCACCGAGCCCTCCCGCCGCATCACGAGCGCCAGCTGCACCCCACGCGTCCGCGGCAGCACCGGTCGTCGTGCCGCCGGAACCGGCCGGCGAACCGCCGGCGTTCCTGCTGCCGCGCGGCACGAAGTCCAAGCCGGCTCCGGCCGCGAAAGCGGCCGCGCCGACATCGAAATCGGGCGGCAAGTCCGCTCCGCGCGACAAGGCCGCGCCGGCGCATCCGGCCGACGCCTCGGCGCGCTCGCGCGGCGTGCTCGAAGCGCTGTTGAAGCTGCTGCCGAAACCCTGGCGCGATACCGCGCGCGACTACCTCGTGCTCATGCGCATGGACCGGCCGATCGGCGCACTGCTGCTGCTCTGGCCGACCTGGTGGGCACTGTGGCTCGCGGCCGGCGACTTTCCGCCGCCCAAGCTGCTGGTGATCTTCACGCTCGGCGTGTTCCTGATGCGCGCGGCCGGCTGCGTCATCAACGACTACGCCGACCGCTGGCTCGATCCGCAGGTCGAGCGCACGCGCGGCCGGCCGATCGCCGCAGGACGCGTGACGCCGCGCGCGGCACTCGTGCTGTTCATCGTGCTGCTGGTGCTTGCCTTCGGGCTCGTGCTGCTGACGAATTCGATGACGGTCAAGCTGTCCTTCGCCGGCGCGGCGCTCGCGACGCTGTATCCGTTCGCCAAGCGCTACACGCACCTGCCGCAGGTCGTGCTCGGGGCCGCGTTCGGCTGGTCGATTCCGATGGCCTTCGCCGCAGTCAACGGCGGCGCTCCCAGCGTCACGTGGTTCCAGGCATTGCCGCCGCTGTGCTGGCTGCTGTTCGTCGCGAACGTGGTCTGGGCGACGATCTACGACACGCAGTACGCGATGGTCGACCGCGACGAGGACATCGCCGCCGGCTCGAAGTCGACGGCGATCCTGTTCGGCGACGACGACCGCATGATCCTCGGTGTGCTCATGGGCACGCTGCTGCTCGCGCTCGTGCTGGTCGGCACGCGCGCGGACCTGCACTGGACCTACTACCTCGGCGTCGCCGCCGCGGCCGGACTCTCCATCTGGCAGCAATACCTGATCCGCGAGCGCGACCGCGCCGCCTGCTTCGCCGCGTTCCGCAACAACCTGTGGCTCGGGATGGCGGTCTGGGCGGGGGTCTGTCTGGCGCTGGCGTTGCAGCCTGCGTGAGCGCAGGAACGTGCGGGAGGAGTGAGAAACGAGAGTCGCGCGTGGATACCGCATTTCTCTCTTTTCTCACTCCTCCCACTCATTTCTGACGCGTGCTTGCTCGCGCAATCGCCCAGACATCCACCCGCCGCACCCCCGCCCGGCGCAGCGCGAGCGCGCATTCCTGCGCGGTCGCGCCGGTGGTCATGACGTCGTCGATGACCGCGACGTGTGCCGGCAAAACGGTTCCGGCGCGTACGGCGAAGGCGCGGCGCAGATTGCGGCGGCGGGCGAGTGCGCCGAGGCCGCTTTGCGGCGGCGTCGGGTGCGGGCGCTGCAGCGTGTCGGGCAGCAATGGAATTCCGGTGCCGCGCGCGATCGTCCGGGCGAGTTCCAGCGCCTGGTTGTAGCCGCGCTCGCGCAGGCGGTCGACGTGCAGCGGCACCGGCAGCAGTACGTCGGGGCGCGCCGGCGGCGCGGCGTTCCAGCATTCGAGCGCGACGTCGGCGATCACGCGGCCGGCGGCCAGATCGCCGCCGAACTTGAAGCGCGTCAGCAGCCCGGCCAGCGGCGGCGCATAGCGCAGCGGCGCCCAGGTCGCGGCGAACGCGGGCCGGCGCTTGAGGCAGCGGCCGCACCAGGCGGCCGCTTGCGGCAACGGCAGGCCGCAGCAGGCGCAGGAGGGTTCGTTGAGTCCGAAGTCGGCGCGGCAGCCGGCGCAGAGATCGCGCGCGCGTATGCCCGCTTCGCCGCAGAGCAGGCAGCGCGACGGCAGCAGCGCGAAGCCGAGCCGCTGCAGCCAGCCGTCAACCGGCGAATGCGCTTTCAAGTTGACAGCCTCCGCCGCGGCCCGGACACTCGCGCCCGAATTTATCCGCCGGCGACCGCCCATGACAGCCCTACGCCACGACTGGACGCGCGAGGAAGTGCTCGCTCTGTTCGACCTGCCCTTCGCCGACCTGCTGCACCGTGCCCAGCAGGTGCATCGCGAACACTTCGACGCCAACGCCGTGCAGGTCTCGACACTGCTGTCGATCAAGACCGGCGGCTGTCCCGAGGACTGCGCCTACTGCCCGCAGAGCGCGCGCTATGCGACCGGCCTCAAGGCCGAGAAGCTCATGACGCTCGACGTCGTCCTCGACAAGGCGCGCCAGGCCAAGGCCGCCGGCGCGACGCGCTTCTGCATGGGCGCCGCGTGGCGCTCGCCGAAGGACAAGGACGTCGGCAAGGTCGCCGAGATGGTCGGCGCGGTGAAGTCGCTCGGCCTCGAAACCTGCGCGACGCTCGGCATGCTCAGCGGCGAGCAGGCGCAGACGCTGAAGGCTGCCGGCCTCGACTACTACAACCACAATCTCGATACGGCGCCGGAGTTCTACGGCGACATCATCAAGACGCGCGAATACCAGGACCGCCTGGACACGCTGGAACACGTACGCCATGCCGGCATGAAGACCTGCTGCGGCGGCATCGTCGGCATGGGCGAGACGCGCGACCAGCGCGCCGGCCTGCTGCAGACGCTGGCCAATCTGCCGGAGCATCCGGCCTCGGTGCCGATCAACCGTCTGGTGCAGGTCGCCGGCACGCCGCTCGCGGGCACCGCGCTGCTCGATCCGTTCGAGTTCGTGCGCACGATCGCCGTCGCGCGGCTGCTGATGCCGCAGTCGATGGTGCGCCTGTCCGCCGGCCGCGCCGAGATGAACGACGAGCTGCAGGCGCTGTGTTTCCTGGCCGGCGCGAACTCGATCTTCTACGGCGAAAAACTGCTGACGACCGGCAATCCCGACGTCGAGCACGACCAGGCGCTGTTCCGCCGCCTCGGGATCCATCCGATGCAGGTCGTCGAGCAGTCCTCGACCGTGCATGCGGACATAGTCGAGGCTGACATTGCCGGCTGCGGCGGTGGCAACTGTGGTGAAAGCCGCCCTGGTGGCGCCTGCTCCGACACCGAACTCGCGGCCTGAGGCCGCGGCGTTCGCCGCCGCGCGCGCCATGCCGCGTCCGGAGCTGCTCGCCCGACTGCACCAGGCCTGCGCGGAACGCGCCGCGTCCGATCTGCTGCGGCGCTTGCGCAGCGTGTCCGAGGCCGACGGCGCCACAGTCGTCGTCGACGGCAGGCGCCTGCTGAATTTCGCGAGCAACGACTATCTCGGCCTCGCCCAGCATCCACGCGTCGCTGAAGCGCTGGTCTCGTCCGCGCGGCGCTGGGGCGTCGGGGCGACTGCGGCGCATCTGCTCGGCGGCCATCGCGCGGAACACGAAGCGCTCGAACACAAGCTCGCGCAGTGGACCGGCCGCGAGCGCGCGCTGTTGTTCTCCAGCGGCTATCTCGCGAATCTCGGCGTGCTGACGGCGCTGCTGGCCGACGGCGACCTGTGCCTGGAGGACAAGCTCAATCACGCCTGCCTGATCGACGGCGCGCGCCTGTCGGGCGCGACGCTCAAGCGCTACGTGCACGCCGACGTCGCGAGCGCGCAGCGTCAGTTCGACACGCAGCCGCAGTGCGCCGCGCTGCTGGCGACCGACGGCGTGTTCAGCATGGACGGCGACGTCGCGCCGCTGCGCGAACTCGCCGCGCTGTGCCGCGATCAACACGCGCTGCTGCACGTCGACGACGCGCACGGGCTCGGCGTGCTCGGCCCGGACGGCGCCGGCAGCGTGGCCGAAGCCGGACTCGCGACCGGCGACGTGCCGGTGCTCATGGCCACGCTCGGCAAGGCGGTCGGCGTCTGCGGCGCCTTCGTCGCGGGCGATGCCGCACTCGTCGAGGGTCTCGTGCAGTTCGCGCGCAGCTACGTCTACACGACGGCGCTGCCGCCGGCGCTCGCGGCGGCGGCATCCGCCGCAGTCGACATCGCGCGCTTCGAATCCTGGCGCCGCGACCGGCTGCGCACGCTGATCGCGCACCTGCGCGCCGGCGCCGCGGCGCGCGGCCTGACCCTGATGCCGTCGCGCACGGCGATCCAGCCCTTGATCGTCGGCGACAGCGCGACGGCGCTGCGGCTCTCGCGCGGACTCGAGGCGGCAGGCTTCTACGTTCCGGCGATCCGCCCGCCGACCGTGCCGCCCGGCGCGGCGCGGCTGCGCATCACGCTGACGGCGCTGCATACCGAAGCGCTGGTCGAACGGCTGCTCGACGCGCTCGCGCAGCTGATGCGCGCAGAGTGAAAACCTATACGTTTATTGATTTCACGAATGCACATCGAAACCCAGGGCCACGGCCCCGACATCGTCATGATCCACGGCTGGGCCATGCACGCCGGCATCTTCGCGCCGCTGACGCGCGAGCTCGCGGCTCGGTTCCGGCTGCATCTGGTCGACCTGCCCGGACACGGTCTCAGCGCGCAGCGCGACGGGCCGCTCGATCTCGCCGCCTGCGCGCAGCAGATCGCCGCCGCAGTGCCGCGCGCGCTGTGGCTGGGCTGGTCGCTCGGCGGACAGGTCTGTCTTGAAGCCGCGCGGCTGCAGCCGGCTCGCGTACGCGGGCTCGTGCTCGTCGCGTCGAGCCCGCGCTTCGTCATCGGCGAGGACTGGCCGCAGGGTGTGTCGCCGGAGATTTTCCGCCAGTTCGGCGAGGGCCTGCGCAGCGACTATCACCGTACGATCGAGCGCTTTCTCGCACTGGAAGCCCACGGATCGGAGCGCGCGCAGAGCGAACTGCGCGAACTGCGCGCGCATGTCTTCGATCGCGGCGAGCCGGCACTGCGCGCACTCTGCGACGGCCTGGAAATCCTCGATCGCACCGACCTGCGCGCCGCGCTGCCGGCGCTGACCGTGCCGAGCCTCTGGATCGCGGGCCGCCGCGACAGGCTGATTCCGCCGGCGGCGATGCTATGGGCCGCCGAACGCAGTCCCGGCGGCCGCTATCTCGAACTGTCGGCCGGGCACGCGCCGTTCATCGGCCACGCGACGGCGGTCGCCGACGCGATCGCCGCGTTCGCGACGGAGCTTACGCCATGACCCCGCCGTTCGACCACGACCAGGTGCGCCGCGCGTTCGGCCGCGCGGCCGCAAGCTACGACGAACACGCCGTGCTGCAGCACGAGGTCGAGGACCGCCTGCTCGAACGCCTCGACTACGTGATCGCAGCGCCGCAGCGCGTGCTCGATCTCGGCTGCGGGCCGGGCCGCGCGAGCAGCCGGCTGCGCAAGCGCTGGCGCAGGGCCGATGTGATCGCGATGGATCTCGCGCTGCCGATGCTGCAGCAGGCGCGCCGCCGGGGCAGCTGGCTGAGGCCGCTCGCGCGCGTCTGCGCCGACGCGCGCCGGCTGCCGCTCGCGGATGCGAGCATCGACGTGCTGTTCTCGAGCCTCTGCATCCAGTGGATCGTCGACCTGCCGGCGCTGTTCGACGAATTCCGCCGCGTGCTGAAGCCCGACGGGTTTATCGCGCTGTCGACGTTCGGTCCGATGACGCTGCACGAACTGCGCGCGGCGTGGGCCGAAGTCGACCGCGCGCCGCACGTGAGCCACTTTCCCGACATCCAGCGCGTCGGCGACGCGCTGCTCGCCGCGGGATTTCGCGATCCCGTGCTCGACGGCGACGATTTCACGCTGACCTATGCCGACACCGGCGCGCTGATGCGCGACCTGAAGGCGATCGGCGCAACGAACGCCGACGCGCAGCGGCGCCGCGGCCTGACCGGCAAGGCCCGGCTGCAGGCCGTCGCCCGCGCCTACGAACCGTTCCGTCGCGACGACGGCCGCCTGCCGGCGACCTACGAAGTGATTTCGGCGCATGCCTGGGGACCCAAGCCCGGACAGCCGCGACGCAGCGGCGGCACGGATATCGCGACGTTTCCGGTCGATCAGCTGAGGGTGAGGAAGAAGACGTGATACGGGAATCGCGAATGGGGAATCGCAGAGGCAGGAGCGCGGCGAGGCCTGCTCCTATGATCCTCCGTTCCCCGTTCCCGATTCCCGCGGGCGCACCGGCGCGAGCAACTACCGGCCGCGCAACGAATCCACGGCATCGTTCAACCCCGCCAGCGTCAGCGGATACATGCGTCCCTGCATGAGTTCGCGCGTGATGCCGATCGACGGCGTCCATTCCCAGCGCGACGACTCGACCGGATTTAGCCAGACCGCGCGGCGATAGAGTTCGGTCAGGCGGCTCAGCCAGACCGCGCCGGCCTCGGGATTGTGGTGTTCGATGCTGCCGCCGGGTTCGGTGATCTCGTACGGGCTCATGCTCGCGTCGCCGACGATGACGAGCTTGTAGTCGGCCGCATAGGTGTGCATGAGATCGAGCGTGCGCTGATGCACGTCCCAGCGCCGCGAGTTGTCGCGCCAGAGACGCTCGTAGACGAAATTGTGGAAATAGAAATGCTGCAGGTGCTTGAACTCGCTGCGCGCCGCCGAGAACAGCTCCTCGCAGACGCGCACGTGGTCGTCCATCGAACCGCCGATGTCGAGCAGCAGCAGGACCTTGACCGCGTTGTGACGCTCGGGACGCATTTTCAGGTCGAGCCAGCCGGCATTGCGCGCGGTCGCGCGGATCGTGCCGTCGAGGTCGAGTTCCTGCTCGGCACCCGTGCGCGCGAGGCGGCGCAGCGCGCGCAGTGCGAGCTTGATGTCGCGCGTGCCGAGTTCGCGCGTGTCGTCGAGATTGCGGAACTGGCGTTGCTCCCAGACTTTCACGGCACGGCGCTGGCTCGACTTGCCGCCGATGCGCACGCCTTCGGGGTTGTAGCCGGAATGGCCGAACGGCGAAGTACCGCCGGTGCCGATCCAGCGCGAACCGCCCTGATGCCGTTCCTGCTGTTCGGCCAGGCGCTTCTGCAGCTCATCGAGCAATTTCTGCAAACCGCCCAGCGCTTCGATCGCCGCCTTCTCTTCCGGCGTGAACGCACGGTCGAGTTCGCGGCGCAGCCATTCCTCGGGTATCGCGCCGTAGAGCTGCTGCGCGGCGGCGTCGACGCCATTGAAGAACGCACCGAACGCGCGGTCGTAGCGGTCGAACTGGGTTTCGTCCTTGATCAGGCAAATCCGCGCCAGCAGATGGAATTCGTCGAGCGACAGGCGCGAAAAACCGGCGCGCAGCGCGTCGAGCAGCGCCAGCAGTTCGTTGATGCCCGGTTTCAGACCCTGGCTGCGCAGCCAGAGGAAAAAGCGGATCAGCATGCCCGGCAGACCTCCGGCCGGCTTGTGGTACGGACCGGTTCGGGCCGGCCGGCGTCCGGCGGCGCCCCGCCGCCCGACGGGCGTCCTGCTCCGGCTAAACGCTCATGCAACACGGTTGGTGGCATTATTCGACCTTCGGAATCGCGACAGCGGCGGCCAAAATCGCTAGTCTGCGCGACCTTCATGCCGCCGCATCGGCGCCGGCGACGATACTACGTTGCGGAGATTTCCCGTGCAGAAGCTTGCTCTTCCCCTGCTGTTCGCCAGTCTCGTCCTGGCCGCGTGCGGCCCGTCGAACGACGCCGGCAATCAGCCCAGGACGTCGGCCCAGGCGCCGATGCCGACGTCGGTGACCGGCACCGTGTCGCTGAAGGTCCCGGCCCCGATCGGTCCGTCGGCACAGCTCAAGCTCGCGCTGACGAACGTCAGCATGAAGCCCGAAGTCACCGTGGCACAGAGCACGACGCAGCCAGGCCAGTTGCCGGCGCAGTTCCAGCTGCCGTTCGAGCCCGGCAAGATCGACCAGAATGCGCTGTACGTGCTCAACGTCGAACTGATCGACGGCGAACGCCGCTACGTCGCGCCGCGCCAGTATCCGGTGCTGACGAGGGGCTCGTCGTCCAAGGCCGACGTCGTCATGACGCCCGAACCGACCGCATCGGAAAAGCTCGACGCGGAGTACGCGAGCCTCGAGCGCGCGATCGGCGGCATGAAGCGCTCGCAGGGCTCGAGCGAGGACGAGGCCAGCACGACGGCGTGGGACGGCTTTTTCGACAAGAGCGGCCTGCGCTACATCCGCGAGATCGTCGACTTCGGCGACAAGGGCCGCACGAATACCTATTACGCCTATCGCGAAGGCAAGCCGATGGCCGTCGTCGTGGAGCGCGTTCCGGCCATGGCCGAACGGCCGAACGCCGTCACGCGCGCCGGCTGGGATGCCAACGCGCTGCTCGTCGTGAAGACCAAGAAGGAAGGCGGCACGGTCGGCGTGCTCGCCGACGCCGACGCGAAGGCGCTCTACGATCGCGCGGTCGCGAAGTACGACGTGATTTCCAAGCGCACGCCGAAATGATTTGCGCGCTCGTGCCGGTTTCGGATCGGCACGAGCCGACATGGCGTGAGCCGAGGGACGCCCATCCCCACGCAAACCCTCCCCGAAAGGGAGGGTTTTTTATTGCTCACCCGCGCCGCGCCATGAACGCGATGCGCTCGAACAGCTGCACGTCGGCTTCGTTCTTGAGCAAGGCGCCGTAGAGCGGCGGGATCGCTTTTTTCGCGTTGCGTTCGCGCAGGGTTTCGACGGCGAGGTCTTCGGCCAGCAGCAGCTTGAGCCAGTCGAGCAGTTCCGACGTCGTCGGCTTCTTTTTGAGTCCCGGCGTTTCGCGCAGCGCGAGGAACGCGGTCAGCGCCTCGTGCACGAGGTCGCGCTTGAGTCCCGGGAAATGCACGTCGACGATCGCCGACAGCGTGTCGGCATCGGGAAAGCGGATGTAGTGGAAGAAGCAACGGCGCAGGAACGCGTCCGGCAGCTCCTTTTCGTTGTTCGACGTGATCATCACGATCGGCCGGTGTTTCGCGCGCACCGTCGCGCCGGTCTCGTAGACGTGGAAGTCCATGCGATCGAGTTCGCGGAGCAGGTCGTTCGGAAACTCGATGTCGGCCTTGTCGATTTCGTCGATCAGCATGACCGCGCGCGCGTCACTCGCGAACGCCTGCCAGAGCTTGCCGGGCACGATGTAGTTCGCGATGTCGGTCGCGCGCGCCTCGCCGAGCTGCGAGTCGCGCAGGCGCGCGACTGCATCGTATTCATAGAGGCCGTGCTGCGCCTTCGTCGTCGACTTGATGTGCCATTCGATCAACGGAGCGTCGAGCGCGCGCGCGACTTCTTCCGCCAGCAGCGTCTTGCCGGTGCCGGGCTCGCCCTTGATCAGCAGCGGACGCTGCAAGGTGATCGCCGCATTCACCGCGAGCTTGAGCTCGTCGGTGGCGACGTAACGGTCGGTGCCTTCGAAACGCATGCGCGAACCCCTGCCGGAATGGATGCCTCGACCGCCGCGCGGCGGCCGGGGCACGGTATCAGTTGCGCCGCGCCTTGGCGAAAGCGTCGGCGAACGCGTTGCTGGCCGGCGCGGGCGCCGCACCGGGCTTCGGGCCGAAGCTGCGCGGACCGGCGTCGCGACGCGGGCCGCGGTCGTCGCGCTTGGCGCCGCCGGCGCCTGCGCCGGCCGCCTCGCCAATCGGATCGTCGAGGCGCATCGTCAGCGCGATGCGCTTGCGCGGGATGTCGACCTCCAGCACCTTGACCTTCACGACGTCGCCGGCCTTCACGACTTCGCGCGGATCCTTGACGAACTTCGTCGACAGCGCGGACACGTGAACGAGTCCGTCCTGATGCACGCCGATGTCGACGAACGCGCCGAAGGCCGCGACGTTGGACACGCGCCCCTCGAGCACCATGCCGGGCTTGAGGTCCTTGAGATCCTCGACGCCTTCGGCGAATGCGGCGGTCACGAATTCCGGACGCGGGTCGCGGCCCGGCTTCTCGAGTTCCTTGAGGATGTCGCGCACGGTCGGCAGGCCGAATTTGTCGTCGGTGAACTGCTCGGCGCGCAGCGACTTCAGGAACGATGCGTCGCCGATGATGCTTTTCACTTCGCGGCCGCAGGCCTTGATGATGCGCTCGACGACGGGATAGGCCTCGGGATGCACGGCCGACGCATCGAGCGGATTGTCGCCGGACGGAATGCGCAGGAAGCCGGCGCATTGCTCGTAGGCCTTGTCGCCGAGCCGCGGCACTTTCTTCAGCTGTTCGCGCGTGCGGAATGCGCCGTTCGCATCGCGGAACTTCACGACGTTCTCGGCCACCGACGCCGACAGGCCGGCGACGCGCGCGAGCAGCGGCGCGGACGCCGTGTTCACGTCGACGCCGACGGCGTTCACGCAGTCTTCGACCTTCGCGTCGAGCGCGCGCGCGAGCTTCACCTGATTGACGTCGTGCTGGTATTGGCCGACGCCGATGGCCTTCGGCTCGATCTTCACGAGTTCGGCGAGCGGATCCTGCAGGCGGCGCGCGATCGACACGGCGCCGCGCAGGCTCACGTCGAGCTCGGGGAATTCGCGCGCGGCGGTTTCCGATGCGGAATAGACCGAGGCGCCGGCCTCGCTGACGACGACCTTCGCGAGCTTGAGCTCCGGCGCCTTCTTCATGAGTTCGCCGACGAGCTTGTCGGTTTCGCGCGACGCCGTGCCGTTGCCGATCGCGATCAGGTTCACGCCGTGCTGGCGGCTCCAGGCGCCGAGCTGCGCGATCGACTGGTCCCACTGGTTCTTCGGTTCGTGCGGATAAATGACGCCGGTCGCGAGCAGCTTGCCGGTGCCGTCGACGATCGCGACCTTGCAGCCGGTGCGGATGCCGGGGTCGAGCCCCATGACCACCTTCGGGCCGGCCGGGGCCGCGAGCATGAGGTCCTTGAGGTTTTCGCCGAACACGCGGATTGCTTCGTCTTCGGCGCCCTCGCGCGTCTTGCCGAACAGGTCGAGCGCGAGATGCAGATGCAGCTTGATGCGCCAGGTCTGGCGGCAGGTCTCGAGCAGCCACGTGTCGGCCGGACGATTGCGCTGCGCGATGCCGAAATGCGCGGCGACGCGGCCTTCGGCTTCGGCGTGGCCCTGTTCGGGCTCGGTCGTCGGTTCGAGTTCGAGATCGATGATGCCCTCGTTGCGCGCGCGGAACAGCGCGAGCATGCGATGCGACGGAATCGACTTGACCGGTTCGACGTGATCGAAATAGTCGCGGAATTTCGCGCCTTCGTTCTCCTTGCCGGCGACGACCTTCGCGCGCACCTGGCCGCGTTCGGTGAGCCAGCCGCGCAGCTCGCCGACGAGCGCGGCGTCTTCGGAGAATTCTTCGAGCAGGATCGCGCGCGCGCCGTCGAGTGCCGCCTTGAGGTCGGCCACGCCCTTGCCGGCATCGATGAACGGCAGCGCGAATTCCTCGGGCTTGCGCGTCGGATCCTCGCGCAGGCCGTCGGCGAGCGGCTGCAGGCCGGCTTCGCGTGCGATCTGCGCCTTGGTGCGGCGCTTGGGTTTATAGGGCAGATACAGGTCTTCGAGGCGCGCCTTGGTATCGGCTTCCAGAATTTCCTTTTTCAGCTCGTCGCCGAGCTTGCCCTGCTCGGCAACGCTCGCGAGGATCGCCGCGCGGCGCTCTTCGAGTTCGCGCAGATAGCGCAGGCGTTCTTCGAGGTTGCGCAGCTGCGTGTCGTCGAGTCCGCCGGTGACTTCCTTGCGGTAGCGCGCGATGAACGGCACGGTCGCGCCGCCGTCCAGCAGTTCGATGGCCGCGCGCACCTGGGCCGGCTTGGCGACGATTTCCTCGGCGATTTTCTGTTCGATCGTAAGCATGAAACCTGGTCTTCTCGTTCGGCGGCGACGCTGGCGCGGCGCCGGGGCCGGCTAGTTTATCGGCGCGCGGCGCGGCTTCGCCATCGCCCGCAGGAACGACCACAGGATCGGCGCGCAAGCAGTGACACAGCGCGCGGTTTGATCCGGATCAAGGTGGGTCTCCGGCCGCGCTGAGACGATGCGCGCAGTCCTCCTCGTCAAGGTGATTGCATGACCTCCCGCATTTCCGCGCTCTGCGCACTGCTCGTCGCCGCACTGGCGCCCGTCGCTCACGCGCAGGCCGAAGACTGGACGTTCAAGGTCGGCCTGCATCAGGTCAATCCGCGCTCGGACAACGGCGCGCTCGCCGGCGGCACGCTCGCGGCCGATGTATCCGGCGACTGGCGGCCGACGTTCCAGCTCGAATATTTCTTCACGCCGAACTGGGGCGTGGAAGTGCTCGCGGCCACGCCGTTCCAGCATGACGTCCGGCTCAATGGCGCGAAGGCCGCCGAAGTGTCGCATCTGCCGCCGACGGTCTCGCTGCAGTATCACTTCCATCCGGGCGGGCGCGTCTCGCCGTTCGTCGGCATCGGCCTGAACTACACCGCGTTCTTCGACATCGACGAAACCGGTCCGCTCGCCGGTACGCAGCTGACGCTCGACAAGTCCTGGGGTGCCGCGGCGCACGCCGGCGTCGATTTCGCGCTGAACGACCGCTGGCTGCTGTCGGCCGACGTGCGCTGGATGGATATCGATACCGACGCGCGCGTGAATGGCGCAAAGGTCGGAACGGTCAACATCGATCCGCTGGCCTACGGCCTCGCGATCGGCTATCGCTTCTGAGTTAGAGCGCGTCTGAGTTGGAGCACGGCCGGGCGCACGCTTCGCGCCCGGCACGCGATGCCGTGACCGTCGCGCCGGATTCAGGCTGCGCGGCGTTTGAGATGCACGAGCAGCAGCGAGATCGCCGCAGGCGTCACGCCGGCGATGCGGCCGGCCTGGCCGACCGTCTGCGGCAGCGCGCGCGACAGCTTCTGCGCGACTTCGGCCGAAAGGCCGGAGACCGCCGCATAGTCGAAGCCCGGCGGAATCGCCGTGTCTTCGTTTCGACGCCGGCGTTCGATCTCGTCGCGCTGGCGATTGAGGTAACCCTCGTACTTGACGCCGATCTCGACCTGTTCGGCGATGCGCGCATCGCTGACACCGGGGCCGATGCCGGCGACGCGCGCGAGCTTCGCGTAGTCGAGTTCGGGACGGCGCATCAGATCGAGCGCACTCGCTTCGCGCGTCAGGCTGATGCCGAGTTCGTCTTCGAGCGCGCGGCCGAGCGCATTGCCCGGTGCAGCCCAGATCGCGCTCAGGCGCGCGGTTTCCGCGGCGACGGCGTCGCGCTTGGCGCGGAATGCGTCGTAGCGCGCCTGATCGATGCAGCCGAGCGCGTAGCCCTGCTCGGTCAGGCGCAGATCGGCGTTGTCTTCGCGCAACTGGAGACGGTATTCGGCGCGCGAGGTGAACATGCGATACGGCTCGCTCGTGCCGTTGGTGATCAGGTCGTCGACGAGGACGCCGAGATAGGCTTCGTCGCGCCGCGGCGTCCACGGCTCGCGTCCCTGTGCGGCGCGCGCGGCGTTGAGGCCGGCGAGCAGCCCCTGCGCGGCGGCTTCCTCGTAACCGGTCGTGCCGTTGATCTGGCCGGCGAAATACAGGCCGGCGATGGCCTTGGTCTCGAGCGACGCCTTGAGTCCGCGCGGATCGAAATAGTCGTATTCGATCGCATAGCCCGGGCGCGTGATGTGCGCGTTCTCGAAGCCCTTGATCGAGCGCACGAGGTCGAGCTGGACGTCGAACGGCAGCGACGTGGAAATGCCGTTCGGATAGATCTCGATCGTGTCGAGGCCTTCGGGTTCGATGAAGATCTGGTGCGAGTTCTTGTCGGCGAAGCGGACGACCTTGTCTTCGATCGACGGGCAATAGCGCGGGCCGACGCCTTCGATCTTGCCGGTGTACAGCGGCGAGCGGTCGAGCGCCGATCGGATGATGTCGTGCGTACGCTCGCTCGTGTGCGTGATCCAGCACGGCAGCTGGCGCGGGTGCTCGGCGACATCGCCGAGAAACGACATGACCGGCATCGGGTCGTCGCCCGGCTGCGCCTGCAGTTCGCGATAGTCGATGCTGCGGCCGTCGATGCGCGGCGGCGTGCCGGTCTTGAGCCGGTCGGTGCCGAGCGTGAGTTCGCGCAGCCTCGAGGCGAGCGTCGCGGCTGGTGGATCGCCGGCGCGCCCGCCGGCGTAGTTCGCGAAACCGATATGGATCTTGCCGGCGAGGAAGGTACCGGCGGTCAGCACGACGGTCGCGGCATGGAAGCGCAGGCCCATCTGCGTGATCGCGCCGGCGACGCGGTCGCCGTCGAGGATCAGATCGTCGACGGCCTGCTGGAACAGGGTCAGGTTCGGCTGGTTTTCGACGATGCGGCGGATCGCGGCCTTGTAGAGCGCGCGATCGGCCTGACAGCGCGTCGCGCGCACGGCCGCGCCCTTGGAGGCATTGAGCACGCGCCACTGGATGCCGGCCTGATCGGCCGCCCGCGCCATGGCGCCGCCGAGCGCATCGACTTCCTTGACCAGATGTCCCTTGCCGATACCGCCGATCGCGGGGTTGCAGCTCATCTGACCGATGGTTTCGATGTTGTGGCTCAGCAGCAGCGTCTGTGCGCCGCAGCGCGCCGCGGCGAGCGCCGCCTCGGTGCCGGCATGACCGCCACCGATCACGATGACGTCGAAGGTTCGGAAAAAATCCATGGCGATGCGCTGAAGGAAGGAAACGGCGCGGATTCTACCGGCAGCGTCGTGCCGCCGCAGGCGGACTCGGCCGGAAGGAACGAAAACGCGAGGCGCATCTGTGTCGCAGTTGGCACGCCGAATGCATTACCTGTTTCGCACTCCCACCGACGCACGGCGTTTGCGAGCACGTCGATAGTCGGAATTCAGGGGCCGGCTCTGCGTCGGTGGGAGGACGCACCAAGGATCGCTGCGGTACCGCGCTGACTCAGGGGTTAGAGGCTGGCGCCCGGCGGTCTTAGGAACAGGGGGAATCCAAGAGGACCGTGTGCCGGGCGCCAGTAACCGGTAAACGCCGCAGATTGCGCAAGCAGCTGCGGCGTTTTTATTTTTGGCCGGGCGCAGAGTATCCGGGTGGCGCATTAGCAAACCGTGAAACTTGTCGAACTATACGTTGGCGAACTCGACACGTTCAGCGACGTCAGGAAGCGACCCAAGCCGTCACAGGCGGAAAAAAAGCGTCAACCGTGATCGCAACCTCAGTTTCCGGCGACTGGCACGCGAACTGCATCACAGATCACGCAACCGCACAGCCCCAGGGACACACGCCATGAACGCTGCTATCGATCCGATGATTCAGGTCAATCCGTTGTTCATGCGCGTGGATTTGTTGATCGAGGTCGGCAAGCTCGAACTTGCGATCGCGAACATCCGCCGCCAGAAGGCCGCCAACGAGGCCGATCCTCTGGTCGCGCCGCTGGCCTCGCGCATCGCGCGCCTGAATGAAGCGCTCGGTCGCCTCACTGCCTGACGCCGTACTGCCTCTCTCCTCCGCGCCGACCCGCGCGGACTTATACAGGCCCCTTGCGGGGCCTTTTTTTATGGCGTGCTCATTGCGTGTCTGTCCGGACGCGGCCGCCGCCACTGCGCGACGAGCCGCCGCCGGCGTCGCCGCGCGGCGTGAAGCTCGGCGAGCGGTCCATGGCCGGTGGCGGTGCGAACGCCCGCGGAGTCGGCGCGGACTCGCGCGTCGGCGCACGCGGTGCCGGCGCTCCCGCGCCCATGCGGCTTTCGTTGAAGGCCGGCCCGGTGCGGATCGGCCGCCCTTCGCGCGACGGCAGCCCCGGCGAGCTCTGCAGCCGGCCGCGCTCACCGAGCTGAGCCGGATCGCGCTGCACGCCTTCGCCGCGGCGTACGCGGGGCACGCCGTAGTAAGGATCGACACTTTCGGTCCGAAGCTGTCGTCCGGTGTCAAACCCGCGTGAAGATTCGACACCCGGCGCGACACGCGCGCCCCGCGTCGAACCGACGAATGCGCCGTCGCCGGTACCGCGGCGGCTGTTGAGTCCGGCAATTGCCGCGGCCTCGCGATCGACGCGGCGGTCGCGTTCGCGCGCCAGCGTCTGCTGATGGCGATGCCAGGACCAGTCGTTGTAGCCGACGCCCCACCAGCTGTCATACCAGGGCGAATAGCCGAAATACGGCCAGCCCGAGTAGTACGAACCGTAGCCGAAGCCGTAACCGAGGTAGGGCCAGCTCGTCAGGCCGTAGCGGAAGCCCGGTCCCCAGTAGGGGTCATAGAAACCGTAGTAGCCGGGACCGGTGGAATATCCCGCGTAGTAGCCGGAATAGCTGCGGTCGTGCTCGTAGTAGTAATCGGCGGCGCCGTCCTGATGGTAGTAGCCGGTGCTCGCGCATCCGGCGAGTGTGGCGGCGGCCAGCAATGAGCAGAGGATTCGACGCATGACGCACACCTCGGGCCGTGAGACGGCCACAGTGTAACGCCGCGGCCGTTAACGCCGTCTGACGTCAGCGCATACGTCAGTCAAGACTGCGGCGAAGTATGTCGGCGAGGTCGTGCGAGGTTTCGCCGGAGGCGAGCCGCTGCAGACTCGCCTGCAGCAGGTGCCGGCGCTGCGGTTCGAGGCGGCGCCAGTCCTTGAGCGTCGTCGCGAGCCGCGCCGCGGTCGTCGGATTGAGTGCGTCGATGTCGCGCAGCGCCTGCTCCACGAGGCGGTAGCCCGCGCCGTCGCTGCGGTGAAATGCGATCGGATTGCGCGCCGCGAAGCCATTCAGCAGTGCGGCGACGCGATTGGGATTGCGCAGGCTGAAGCGCGGGTGATGCAGCAGCGCCGCGACGCGCTCGACCGTTTCAGGCCGCAGCACCGTTGCCTGCAGCGCGAACCATTTGTCGAGCGTCACCGCGTCGGCGTCGTAGCGGCGCGCGAAATCCTGCAGCGCCTTCTGCGCCTGCGGCGCATCCTGTGCCAGCAGCCCGGCGAGCGCGGCCAATCGTTCGGTCATCGTCGGCGCCAATACGTAGCGCGTCGCCGCGACTTCCGGCGCCAGTTCGTTGTCGATGCGCAGCCACAGGCGCAGGCAGCGATTCAGCAGACGGCGGCGGCCGCGCGCAGCACCGTCGAGCGCGCCGGCTTCGCTGCGCAGCAGCATCGTGTGCCGCGCGCTCAGCGTGTCGGCGAGCCGCCGCGCGAGCGCGAGTTCCACGGCTTCGCGTGCCGCGTGCAGCGCAGCGGGATCGAGCGGTTCGCATTGCGGCGCGAGTTCGTTGTAGTCGGGCGGCGTCGAGAGTTCGGCGAGCAATGCCGGATCGATGTCGGCGGCGAACAGCTCGGCGACGGTGTCGCACCAGATGCGCAGCTCCGGCGCCTGCGCATCGCCGCCGAGCACGCGCAGCAGCGCGTTGCGTGCGAGCTGCTGCGAGGCCTCCCAGCGATTGAAGCCGTCGCTTTCATGGCGCAGCAGGAACGCGAGGTCGTCTGCATCGTGATCGCTCTGCAGGCGCACCGGCGCAGAGAAGCCGCGCAGCAGCGACGCCGCGCGCGGCGCGCCGATGTCGGAAAACACGAAGGTCTGCTCGTCGCCCGCAAGCTCCAGCACGCGCTCGTTCTGCGCCGGCTCGCCGGGCGCGTGGCGCAATGGCAGGTCGCGGCCGTCGGCGCCGAGCAGTGCGACGCGCACCGGTATCGGCAGCGCACGCTTGCGCGGCTGCCGCGGCGTCGCTGCGGTGTGCTGGCGCAGTCGCAGCGAATAGCGCCGCGCCGCCGCGTCGTAACTGCCTTCGGCATGGAGCTGCGGCGTGCCGGCCTGCGCGTACCAAGCCAGATACGGCGTCAGGTCGAGGCCGTTGGCGTCGCCGAGCGCGGCGAAGAACTGCTCGATGGTTGCCGCCGCGCCGTCGTGACGACGGAAATACTCGTCCATGCCCTTGCGCCAGGCGGCGCGGCCGAGCCGGCCTGCGATCATGCGCACGAGCTCGGCGCCCTTGTCGTAGACCGTCGCGGTGTAGAAATTGTCGATCGCGCTGTATTCCGACGGCCGCACCGGATGCGCGAGCGGGCCGGCGTCTTCGGCGAACTGCGCGCGCCGCAGGATCTGCACGTCCTCGATGCGCTTGAGCGTCGCGGAGTTCATGTCGGCGCTGAACTGCTGCTCGCGATAGACCGTAAGCCCTTCCTTCAGCGACAGCTGGAACCAGTCGCGGCAGGTCACGCGGTTGCCGGTCCAGTTGTGGAAATATTCGTGCGCGACGATGGCCTCGACATGCGCGTAGTCGTCGTCGCTCGAGCGCTGCGGATCGGCGAGCAGGTACTTCGCGTTGAAGATGTTGAGCCCCTTGTTCTCCATCGCGCCCATGTTGAAATCGTGCGTGGCGACGATGTGGAACACGTCCAGATCGTAGTTGCGGCCGTAGACGCGCTCGTCCCAGCGCATCGCGCGCACGAGCGAATCCATTGCATGGGCGCAGCGGTCGATCGCGTCGGGCTCGGCGAAGATGCGCAGCACGACGCGGCGGCCCTCGGCGGTCACGTAGTCCTGTTCGATTTTCTCGAGCCGGCCGGCGACGAGCGCGAACAGATAGCTCGGCTTCGGATGCGGGTCGTCCCAGGCCGAGAAGTGCCGGCCGTCGGCAAGTTCGCCGCTGCCGGCCGGATTGCCGTTGGCGAGCAGTACCGGAAACCGCGTGCGGTCGGCGCGCAGCACGACATGGAACGGCGCGAGCACGTCGGGCCGGTCGGGGTAATACGTGATCCGGCGGAAGCCTTCGGCCTCGCACTGGGTCAGCAGGAATCCGTGTTCGACGCTGCCCGAGAGATACAGGCCCGACAGCGCGCTGTTGGCGGCGGGGTCGAGCGCGACTTCGGTTTCGAGCACGACTGCGTCCGGCAGGTCGGCGATGCTCAGCGATTCGTCGTCGACGACGTATTCGTACGCCTCGAGCGCGCGGCCGTCGAGCCGGATCGCGACGAGCCGCAGGCCGACGCCGTCCAGGCGCAGCGCGGCACCCGGCGTCTCGCGCCGCAGGGTCAGGCGCGACAGTACGCGGGTCGCAGAAACGTCGAGATCGAATTCGAGCGCGACCGCGTCGACATGCCAGGCAGGCACAACGTAGTCGGCCAGGCGGACGGTGCCGGAATCGGACATGGAGGGGGCGTGCGGCAAGGCTGGACGCGCAGGCTAGCACGCCGCCGTCGCCGCCTGTATCGTCGCCGCGCCATGGATACCGCCTCCCGCGTCACCCCCGCCGACGTCACGGTTGCCGACGTCACGCTGGCCCACATCCGCGACGCCGCCGCGCGCATCGCGCCGCATGCCCACGTCACCCCGGTGCTGCGCTCGCGCAGTCTCGACGCATTGACCGGCGCGCAGCTGCATTTCAAATGCGAGCAGCTGCAGCGCATGGGCGCGT
The DNA here is from genome assembly GCF_035481375.1 of Tahibacter sp. Classification (GTDB taxonomy): domain Bacteria; phylum Pseudomonadota; class Gammaproteobacteria; order Xanthomonadales; family Rhodanobacteraceae; genus Tahibacter. The sequence continues at coordinate 12,905 of NZ_DATIGT010000275.1, read as the reverse complement.
TCAAATTCCGCGGCGCCTGCAACGCGGTCTGGGCGCTGCCCGACGATGTGGCCCGGCGCGGCGTCGTCACGCATTCGTCCGGCAACCACGGCGCCGCGCTCGCGCTTGCCGCCTCCACGCGCGGCATCGCCTGCCACGTCGTCGTGCCCGAAGGTGCGGTACGCGCCAAGCTCGCGGCGATTGAGCGCTACGGCGCGCAGTTGCATCACTGCGCGCCGACGATTGCGGCGCGCGAGGAGACCGCGGCGAGACTGCAGCGGCAGACCGGCGCGACGCTCGTCCATCCGTTCACCGATCCGAACGTGATCGCCGGACAGGGCACGGCCGCGCTGGAACTGTTGCAGCAGAGCGGCGGCGTCGACGTGCTGATCACGCCGGTCGGCGGCGGCGGCCTGACCGGCGGCTGCGCGATCGCCGCGCGCGGCATCGCCGAGGGAATTACCGTGTACGCGGCCGAACCCGAAGGCGCGCCCGACGCGTTCGAATCGTTCCGCCGCGGCGAGCGCTTCACCGACATCACGCCCGACACGATCGCCGACGGCCTGCGCGGCACGATCGGCGAGATCAACTTCGCGCTGATGCGCGCGAACGTCGACGCGATCCTGCCGGTCAGCGAAGCCGAGATCGCCGCGGCGATGCGCATCCTCTGGGAACGGCTCAAGCAAGTCGTCGAGCCCTCGAGCGCCACCGTGCTCGCGGCGATCCTGCGGCATCCCGCGCACTTCGCCGGCAAACGCGTCGGCGTAGTGCTTTCGGGCGGCAACGTCGATCTCGATGCATTGCCGTGGAGCCAAAGCTGACAGCAAGCACGTAGGGCGCAATAAGCGAAGCGCATTGCGCCGACCGAAGACGGCGAAGTGCAAAGCGCAAAAACGATCCGGCGAAAAGTTGTTCGGCTGAGCAGATCCGGCGCAATGCCCTTCGGCTATTGCGCCCTTCGGCTTATCCCGACGAGCGCAGCCGCGATCAATGCAATGCCCGCGGCTTCCCAGGCATCCGGCCGTTCGCCGAGCAGCGCCCAGGCCAGCAGCACGCCGCAGATCGGCACGGCGAGACTCACGATGCCGGCGACGGTGGCCGGCAGGCGCTGCACGATCAGCGCCCAGAGCACCCAGGCCAGTCCCGACGCGAGCACGGCGTTGTAGGCGAGGCCCCAGAGAAACGGCGTTTCCCAGGCGATGCCGCGCTCGGGCACGAGCAGCGCTATCACGCACAGGCCGATCGCGCCGAACAGCATCTGCCACGCGGTCAGCCGCAGCGGCGTGACGCCGCCGCCCGCGAACGCTTTCTTCGAGATCGCGACGGCGAGCGCCCAGGACAGACCGCTGGCCAGCGCGAGCAGCGCGCTCGAATTCGCGCCGAGCCCGTGCCACGGCTGCAGCACGCCGATCAACCCGACGCCGGCCAGCGCGGCGAACGCGAGGCGTCGCCGGTCGGGACGCTCGCGCAGCAGCGGCCACGCGAGCAGCAGCAACCAGAACGGCATCGTGTACGCGAGCATCGCGGTCTTGCCGGCCCCGCCGTCGACGAGCGCCCATTGCACCAGTGACTGGAATGCCGTCGTCTGTGCGAGGCCGAGCAGGATCACGGGCTTGAGCGGCGGCGGGCGCAGCGTCTCTCCGCGCAGCGCGAGCACGGCGAACAGCACGAGCGTCGCGAGCACGCCGCGAACCGCCGCAAACTCGAACGGCCCGGAATACTGCAGCACCTGCTTCATGACGACCCAGTTGTAGCTCCAGACCAGGGTCAGCACGGCCAGTGCGAGCAGTGCGCCGCGGCGTGAAGCGGAATCGGTCATGGGATCGGTGTCGCGGCGAAACCCGTGATGATACGGCAGGGCTGCAGGACGCCCGCGTGCACGCGACACGACCTTCGTCTAGCCGCATCGAGGTTTCGCCGCATCGCGCCCCGCGTCGAAGCTGCATCGCACCGACGCCGCGGCTATGCTTGGGTCCCGCGAAATTTCCCGGCGAACGTGCCGGCCGGAGCCCTGCATGATCATCGACGGCGTGCGCGCCATGGATCGCGCGACCGAACTGCTGCTGCGTTACTACATGGCGTTCAACCGCGGCGACTGGGAGGGCATGCTCGCCTGCCTCGGCGACGACGTGCACCACGACGTCAACCAGGGCGGGCGCGAGACCGGTCGCGACGCGTTCCGCGAATTCCTCGCGCGCATGCAGCGCAGCTATCGCGAGCAGCTGCGCGACATCGTCGTCATGGCGAACGCCGACGGGTCGCGCGCCGCCGCCGAGTACGTGGTGCACGGCGAATACCTCGTCACCGACGAAGGACTCCCGCCCGCGTCCGGCCAGCGCTACGTGCTGCCGGGCGGCGCGTTCTTCGAGATTTCCGACGGCCAGATCTGTCGCGTGACGAACTACTACAACCTCGACGACTGGCTGCGTCAGGTGCGCAGATGAGTTCGAGCGCGGTCAAGCGCTGCTTCTGGGCCGAATCCAGCGACAGCGAACGGGACTACCACGACAACGAATGGGGCCGGCCGCTGCACGGCGACCGGGCACTGTTCGAATTCCTCTGCCTCGAAGGCGCGCAGGCCGGACTATCCTGGCGCACGATTCTCGAAAAGCGCGACAACTATCGCCGCGTCTTCCACGATTTCGACATCGACCGCTGCGCGAAACTTACCGACAAGCAGCTCGAGCGTGCGCTGACCGATCCCGGCATCGTGCGCAACCGGCTCAAGGTCTATGCAGTGCGCCGCAACGCGCTGGCCGCACAGGCCGTGCAGCGCGAACACGGCAGCCTCGATGCGTATCTGTGGGCTTTCGTCGACGGCAAGCCCGTCGACAACGCGCCGCGCGGTCGCGGCGACGTGCCGGCGAGCACGCCGCTGTCTGACCGGCTCAGCAAGGCGCTGCGCAAACAGGGGTTCACCTTCGTCGGCACGACGATCTGCTACGCGTTCCTGCAGGCGACCGGCATGGTCAACGACCACCTCGTCGACTGCATCTGTCGTACGAAAGGCGCGAAATGAGCGATCCCGCAACAACTTACTCGCGCCTCGTGCGCGTGCTGCACTGGACGACGCTGCTGCTGATGATCGCGGTCTACGCGACCGCCGAACTGCGCGGCTTCGCGCCCGACCGCCCGGCGCGCATCGCGGTAATGCAGTGGCACATGGCACTCGGCCTCGCGATCGTGTTGCTCGTGCTGCCGCGCATCGGCGCGCGCCTGATGCAGCCAGTTCCGGCGATCGTGCCGCCGCCGGGCCGTCTGGTGGCGATCGCGGCGAAGGTCACGCATGTCGCGCTCTACGTATTCCTGATCGTGCAGCCGCTGCTCGGGCTCGTCACCGCGCAGAGCGGCGAGCGCGCCGTCGTCATTCCGCTGACCGGCATCACGCTGCCGGACCTGATCCCGAACGATCACGACCTGCACGAGTGGACCGAGGAGATCCACGTGCTGCTCGGCAAGATCTTCTACGCGGTGATCGGCCTGCATGCCGCCGCCGCCATCGCGCACCACTACTGGTTCCGAGACAACACGCTGCGCCGCATGCTCGGCTGACCTATTTCGAAGAGACGTATTTCTCGCGCCGGATGTGCGGCACGGGCAGGCCGGCGTCCTTCAGCAGCGCGAACGCTTCGTCGACCATGTTCGGATTGCCGCAGAGATAGGCGATATCGCCTTCGGGCGAGGGTACGAGTTCCTGCAGCAGTCCCTGCACGTGTCCCTTGCGGTCCTGCGTGCGCGGCAGCGCGCGTGGCTCGCGCGACAGGCAGGCGTAGTAGCGGAAGCCCGGCACCTCGCGCTCGAACGCGCTGAAATCGTCGTCGTAGAGCAGTTCCTGTTCGTTGCGCGCACCGAAGATCAGCGCGACTTCGCACTGGCGCGCGGCGATCACGCGCCGCAGCTGCGGCAGCATCGCGCGGTACGGCGTGATGCCGGTGCCCGTGCCGACCAGCAGGTAGCGCCGGTTCGCGTCCGCGTCGAACAGGCAGAAGCGGCCGTAAGGCCCGCTCGCGTTGACCGTCTCGCCGGGCTGCAGATTGCCGAGCAGCGCGGTCGCGGCGCCGCCTTCGACATACGACACGGCGATCTCGATCTGCATCACCGGCGCCGCGTCGCCGGCGCCGACGGTCGCGACCGAATAGCTGCGCTTGGTCGGCTTGCCGTCGGCATACTGGAAATGGATCTGGATGAACTGGCCCGGCACGAAGGCGAACGGCTGGCCGTCGACGCGCTCGAACACGAGATGGCGCACGCTCGGCGCGAGCATGTAGCCGGAAACCAGGCGCAGCGGAAACTGTTCGGCCACGGAACGGAACCAATAGGCGTCGAAGGGGGCCGTATACTACCCGCCCCTTCCGGACCCTGCAGCCCATGAGCTCTTCCGCGGCGCTCGACGTACGCAACCTCACCAAGACTTATGCGAACGGCGTGCAGGCGCTCAAGGGCGTCTCGCTTCAGGTCGAGCCCGGCGATTTCTTCGCGCTGCTCGGGCCCAACGGCGCCGGCAAGTCCACGCTGATCGGGATCCTGTCATCGCTCGTCAACGCCAGCGGCGGCGAGGCGGAGGTCTTCGGCCGGTCGATCCATGCCGACCGCGGCGGCGCGATGCAACTGATCGGTCTCGTGCCGCAGGAAATCAATTTCAACCAGTTCGAGACGCCGTTCGACATCTGTGTGAACCAGGCCGGCTTCTACGGCATTCCGCGCCGCGTCGCCTGCGAGCGCGCCGAAAAATACCTGCAGCAGCTCACGCTCTGGGAAAAAAAAGAAGTCGCCTCGCGCACGCTGTCGGGCGGCATGAAGCGGCGTCTCATGATCGCGCGCGCGATGATGAACGAGCCGCGCCTGCTGATCCTCGACGAGCCCACCGCCGGCGTCGACATCGAAATCCGCCGCTCGATGTGGAAGTTCGTCACCGAGATGAACCGCGCGGGCACGACGGTGATCCTGACGACGCATTACCTCGAGGAAGCCGAGCAGCTCTGCCGCAACATCGCGATCATCGACAAGGGCACGATCATCGAGAACACCTCGATGAAGCGCCTGCTCGCGAAGCTCGATGTCGAAACCTTCGTGCTCGACGTCGCCGCGATGCCCGAGACGCTGCCGGACGTCGACGGCGTGCGCCTGACGCCGGTCGACGCGCACACGCTCGAAGCCGAGATGTCGCGCACGCACGATCTGAATTCGCTGTTCGCCGCACTGACCGCACGCGGCGTCACGGTGACCTCGATGCGCAACAAGGCCAACCGCCTCGAAGAGCTGTTCGTGCGGCTCGTCGAGAACAATCAGGGCAAGGCCGCCTGAACGCTGCGGGCTTTCCGCCCGTCCTTTCCGCCTTCCGCCGTCGAATCCTGCGCATGCAAACCCACGCCAACCTCGTCGCCCTCGGCACCATCGTCCGTCGCGAGATCGCACGCATCGTGCGCATCTGGGGCCAGACACTGCTGCCGCCGGCGATCACGATGACGCTGTACTTCTTCATCTTCGGCAACATGATCGGCGCGCGCATCGGCGAGCTGCAGCCCGGGATCCGCTACATCGACTACATCGTGCCCGGGCTCATCATGATGAGCGTGATCCAGAACGCCTACGGCAACATCGCGAGCTCGTTCTTCGGTTCGAAGTTCGGCCGCTACGTCGAGGAGATGCTGGTTTCGCCGATGCCGAGCTGGGTGATCCTCACGGGCTACGTGCTCGGCGCGGTCGTGCGCGGGCTGCTGGTCGGCGCGATCGTGCTCGGCGTCGCGATGTTCTTCACGCACATCCGCCTGCACCACGTGTTCGTCACGCTGACGACGTTCCTGCTGACCGCCGTCGTATTCGCGCTGGCCGGCTTCGTCAACGCCGTCTACGCGAAGAAATTCGACGACATCTCGATCGTGCCGACCTTCATCCTCACCCCGCTGACCTACCTCGGCGGCGTGTTCTATCCGGTCAGCAGCCTCGGCGAGCCCTGGCACACGATCTCGCTGGCCAATCCCATCGTCTACATGGTCAACGCGTTCCGCTACGGCCTGCTCGGCGTCAGCGACGTGAATCTCGTCGCGGCCTATGCCGTAATGCTGGGCGCCGCGGCGATACTGGCCGGATTCGGCCTGTATCTGCTCAGGCGCGGGGTCGGCCTGCGCGCCTGAGCGCGCCTCGCCTGGCCGGCGCAGGCGCCTGATGTAAGATGCCGGGTCGAGGGTTCAGCGATCCCGGGGGGGATTTCGTGGTCATGGTCAGTCCAGGCGCATCGCTCGCGGAATCCGGCGGGGCCGGCAGTGCATTCGCGCGCAGCCGTCCCTCGTTCCTTCCGCGCCAGTTGTCCGACGAAGAACTCGCCCTGTTCATCGACGCAGGCCAGCGCCGCGAAGTCGTGCCGCGCGAGATGATCTTCCGCAAGGGCGAACTCGGCCGCGCGATGTTCGTGATCGAGTCGGGCACGATCCAGCTCGAATTCGGCGACGGCATGCCCGACAAGCTGATCGGCGCCCGCGAGTTCTTTGGCGAACTCGCGCTGTTCATCGGCAATCACGCGCGCGTCGCCAATGCGGTCGCCGCGGAAACCACGGTGCTGCGCGTCATCGAGCACGCGGCGTTCGAAACGCTGCTGCAGACCCAGGCGCCGCTGCTCGCGCAGTTCATGCGCCGCTCGTTTTCCTACCTCGTCGCGAGCGAACAGCAGCTCATCCAGAATCTCAAGCGCCGCAATGAAGACCTGCTCGTCACGCTCGATTCGCTGCGCCAGACCCAAACCCAGCTCTCGACCGCCGAGCGCCTCGTGCGCACCGACGAGCTGACCGGCCTGTGCAACCGCCGCGGCCTCTATCACTTCCTCGACGAACTGCGCACGCGTCGCGACGCCTCGCTGCGGCTCGGCCTGCTGCTCGTCGACATCGACCATTTCAAGCAGATCAACGACCACTACGGGCACCTGACCGGCGATATCGCGCTGCGCGCGGTCGCGCGCGAAGTCCAGCAGGCCGCGGGCGCAAACGACCTGCCGTGCCGGCTCGGCGGCGACGAATTCGCGCTGCTCGTGCAGATCCGCGATGCCGAGGAACTGCGCGACCGCGCCTCGCAGATCGCCGGCGGCGTGCGCGCGCTGCGCTTCCACGCCCCGGCCGAAGGCCTGATCGTCACCGCGAGCGTCGGCGGCAGCCTCTGCCACGAAACATCCGACTGGTCGGCCTGGTACAGCGATTCCGACTGCGCGCTCTATCTCGTGAAGGGCGAGGGCGGCGACAACTACCGCGTCATCGCCTGACGCGGCACGCCGTCGCCCGACGGAACGATTTGCTGCAGCGCAACATCAACGACCGGCCCGCGCAGGACTCCGACGTGCTCATTCGTGAGGCGTCGGCGTACACTTTTGCGCTAGGCCCAATTGTTGTTGTGCGCGCCGTCAACGGTCAGCGCCGATAACGCATTAGGGGAATACCGGCCGCTCGTTGTTCGTCTGGAGTCGGGCATGAATGCCTTGGTGTCGTCCGCGGAAACGCCTTTGCCCGTGCGTCAGGGCGCACCGCTGCTGCGCACGCTGGCGCTCTGCGATCTGGTCGACTCCACCGGGCTCGTCGAACGGCTCGGCGACCAGCGCGCCGCGCAGGTACTGCGCCGGCACGACCGCATGACGCGCGATCTGATGCTGCGCCACGAAGGCCAGGAGATCGACAAGACCGACGGCTTCCTCGTGCTGTTCGAGCGTCCGATCCACGCGATCGCGTTTTCGCTGGCCTACCAGCGCGAGCTGATGCGTCTCGGAAAGGAAGAAAACCTGACCCTGCAGGCGCGCGTCGGCGTGCACGTCGGCGACGTGCTGGTCTGGCAGAACGAACCCGGCGACGTGATCCATGGTGCCAAGCCGCTCGAAGTCGAGGGCCTGGTCAAGCCGGTCACGGCGCGGCTCGCATCGCTCGCGCTGCCGGGACAGGTGCTGGTCTCGGGCGTGGCCGCCAGCCTCGCGCAGCGCGCGCATCTCGAACTCGGCGCGAACGCCGACCGCACGAGGTGGATCAATCACGGCCGCTACCGCTTCAAGGGCGTGCCCGAGCCGCTGGTCGTCTACGAAGTCGGCGAGGTCGGCATCGCGCCGCTGCGCCAGCCGCCATACTCGGGCAAGGCCTGGCGCGAAGTGCCCTGGTGGCGCCGCCCGGGCACCATGTTCATCGAGGCCGGCATCGCCGCCGCCGTGATCGTGCTCGGCGTCTGGCTCGTGCTGCGCCCGCCGGCCGCGATCGCGTTCGCCGAACGCGACTGGGTCGTGCTCGGCGACCTGCAGAACCTGACCGGCCAGCCCGGACTCGACGACACGCTGCGCACGGCGCTGCGTCTGAGCGTCGAGCAGTCGCGCTACGTCAACGTCGTTTCAGACCTGCAGGTGCGCGATACGGTACGCCGCATGCGCCGCGATCCGGCTGGCACGCGCATCGACCGGGCCGTCGGCGCCGAAGTCGCATTGCGCGAAGGGGCGCGCGCGCTCGTGCTGCCGAGCGTGGCCGAAGTCGGCGGCAAGCTGCGCGTGACCGCGGAAATCATCGATCCGCAGAGCCAGTCCACGGTCTACAGCGACTCGGCCGAAGGCGAAGGCATCGAGTCGGTGCTGACCTCGGTCGACCGCATCAACAAGCAGTTGCGCGGCCGCCTCGGCGAATCGCTCGCGCAGCTCGGCGCGACGAACCAGCCGCTCGCGAAAGTCACTACCGGCAACCTCGACGCGCTGCGCGCCTATTCGCTCGCGCGCAAGGCCGTCACGGAAGGCAAGGCCGACAGCGCACTCGATCTCTACGAGCAGGCGCTGCGCCTGGATCCGGAGTTCGCGCTGGCCTATCTCGCGCGCGCGGCGCTGCGCATCGGCGCCGACGACAAGCCGCGCGCGAGGATCGACATCGAACGCGCCGAAGCGTTGCGCGAGCGTCTGCCGGTGCGCGACCAGCTCTACATGGACGCGCTCGCGGCGACCTTCGACAAGCCGGCCGACATGCGGAAAAAGTGGGCGCTGCTCGGCGAGATGTATCCGGACCACTACGCCGCGTTCGCGAACCTCGCACATTTCATCTACATCTACGACGGCCGCTACGCCGAGGCGATCCGCATCGCCGAGAAGGCGGTCGCGCCGCACTATCCGCGCAGCGGCAATACGCACTACCTGCTCGGTACGCTGCATCTGGCGAACGACGATCCGGCCAAGGCGCAGGTGCACCTGGACCGCGCGCGGGAAATGAACGCCGCCGGCCTCGGCGGCGTGCGCTACGTCGACGCGGCCGCGGTCGCGCGGCGCTACGCCGACGCCGACAGGGAACTGGCCGAGCTCAAGCCCACGGGCATCGCGACCAACGACGTGCAGCTGCATCGCGAACGCATCGCGCTCGCGATCGACCAGGGCAAATGGCGCGAGGCGCTCAAGCGCGCCGACGACGCCGAAGCCGCGGCGAAGCCGGTCGGCCCGCTGCTCGCGCGGATCTATCGCGGCACCAAACTCTCGCTGCAGGGCGTCGCGATGCCGGGCGCGGAGTTTTCGCGCCAGCTCGGCGCATTCGCGCGCGGCGAGATCGCCGCCGCGCGCGACGCGCAGAATCCCGATCGCGAGCACGCGCTGTTCGCCACGTTCTTCGCGGCCTATCTCGCGGCACGCAGCGGCGACGACGCGCTCGCGCGTACGCTGCTCGCGGAAGTCGGCGATGACGCCGACATCGGCAACTATCGCTACGTCGCCGACATGGCCGCGCTCGCGCAGGCGCAGCTCGCACTCGCCGGCGCCGACAAGGCGCAGGCCGTCGCGCTGCTGACCGCGCGGGTCGACGGCTCGGAGCTGTATCTGGTCCATGTCGGCCTGCGCGACGCGCACGCGGCGCTCGCCGCGTTCGAGCCGGCCATCGCCGAAACGCAGTGGCTCGCCCGCCACCGCGGCCGCGCGTACGCCGAATACAACGGCAACGAGATGCTGAAATCGCTGAATGTGGCCGAGTCGAACCTCGCCGTGCTCGGCGAGGCCGAACTCGCCCAGCGCCAGGGACGAAACGACGTGGCCGTGCAGAAACTCACGACTTTCCTGCGCCTGTGGCCCGAAGCGGAACTTCCCGCGCCGCTGCAGCGGCGCGTGGAAGCCGTGCTGAAAAGCGGAGAGAGACCTCAGCCCGCCCTGAGGTCGTGAATGTTCGCGCTCAGCGTCGTGCCGAGCTGCTGCTGAATCGCCGAGCGCGATGCCTTCAGCGTCGACGGGTCCGCGAGTTTCTTGCACTTGCGGAAGCAATCGGCCAGTTCGACCGGCGCACCGATCTGTTTCAGCGCGCTTTCCGGATCGCTGAGCAGCAGCGCGCGAAAGTCGTCGTCGGAACTCAATTTGTCGAGCAGCGCATCCGCCTGCGCGGACGTGAGACTAGCCATTGCGATTTCCCCCTGATAGCCACGATCCGTGGCCGGCGCAGTGTAGCCAGCAAGAGACGGGCCAACAATCGGCGAGAACCTTCAGAAAATGCGCTTTTCCCGGGCATTTCCCTGCGCTTGTCGCTGCGCGTGCCGCTCGTATAGTGTCGCTGCGGATCGGCGTTCGCCCGCTCGCAGACGCCTGACTGGCCCGGAGATTCCTCATGCACGTGCGTCGCTGCGCTCACCTGATGTTCGAGCCGCGCGAGTCGGTGCAATTCGATCTCGATTCGATCGCGGCCGGCGGCGACGGACTGCGCACCGAGCTGACGCTGCTCGCGCTCGTGCCGCACCGGCGCGAGGAGACCGCCGTTTCGGCGAAGGAAGCCGCACTGCTCGCCGGCATACCGTCCACGACCTGGACGGACTATGCGGCGCTGGCCGCGCACCACGGCGCCGCCGTCGTGCAGGACCTCGTCGCGCGCGGCCTGCTGATCTGCGACGCACCCGAACACGCTGCGGACCGCGCGCGCGACGACCGGCTGCGCGATGCGAACTGGCACACGCTGTCGGCCGCGCAGCATTATTTCGGCTGCTGGAACGGCGTGCGCTCCGGCGACGAAAACCAGCGCGCGGGCTATCTGACGCTGCAGGACCTCATCGCGAAACTCGGCGAACCGCCGCCACCCGTACAGACGCACGCCGCAGCCGGATCGCGCCTGCCGCTTCCTTCACCGCAGACGACGGCGTTCGACGCACTGCTGCAGCGTCGCACGACCTGCCGCAACTTCGACGCGGACGCCGTGCTGACGCAGCACGAACTCGCGACGATGCTGCATCGCGTGTTCGGCGCGCAGGGCGCGCTGCGCGTCACCGGCGGCGGCGACACGACCGTGATCAAGCGCAACAGCCCGTCGGGCGGCGGCCTGCATCCGACCGGCGCCTATGTGATCGCGCAGCGCGTCGACGCACTGCCCTGCGGGCTCTATCACTACGAACCGCTCGCGCATGCGCTCGAACCGCTGCGCGCGCTGCCGCCGGCCGACGCCGCCGATCTCGCGCTGCGCAGCGTCGCCGCGCAGGCCTATTTCGCCGCGGCGCCGGTACTCGTCGTCTTCGCCGTGCGGTTTCCGCGCAATTTCTGGAAATATAGAAATCACGCAAAAGCGTACCGTGTGACCACGCTCGACGTCGGTCATCTGTCGCAGACGCTGTACCTGTCGGCGACCGATCTCGGTCTCGGCGCATTCGTCACGGCAGCCATCAACGAGGTCGAGATCGAGCAGGCGTTCGGCCTGGACCCGCTCGTCGAGAGCGCGCTCGCCGTCAGCGGCTTCGGCCGCCGCGCGGCACGGCGCGAGACGCCCGAGTTCGATCCGCGCGGGCTGGTGTGGCGTGATGACGGCAGCCGAATGGCGTGACGCGCAAATCGGGATAGCGGTTATCCGGGATTTGAGTCGCGGTGCTGCAGCTCGAGCCCTCTTCCCCGAGCCTGCTCGGGGAAGAGGGCGACCGATCTGTCAGCCCGCCGCAATCCGAACATCCACGCGCAGACCGATCGGCAGCGGCGGCGTGCCGTCGAGTTCGATCAGCGCTTCGAGGATCTTCGCATCCTGCTTCTCGGCCGGATCGCCCGAGATCGAATTGCGTCGCCCCATGCGCTGGCTCACGCGCACGACCTTGCCGGCGAACTGCTGCTGCGGAAACGCGTCGCTGACGATGGTCGCGACCTGTCCTTCGCGGATGCGGCCGATGTCGAGTTCATCGATGTCGGCGCGCACATAGCGCTTCGTCAGATTGCCTATGCGGGCCAACGGCAGCGGCGACAGCGCGACGACGGTCTCGCCTTCGCTGAGGTCGCGCTTGAGCACGTGGCCGTCGATCGGTGCATAGATCTGCGACTTCTCGACGAGCGCCTGCGCGCGATCGCGCTCGGCGCGCGCGGCGGCCACGGCGGCCGTCGCCGCGGCGACGTCTTCGGCGCGCGCACCGGCCCGCAGCAGCGCGAGATCGGCATCGGCGCGCGCACGCCGGGCGACCGCGGCTTCGGCCTGCGCGCGCGCCTGCTGCGCGGTCTCGGCAGCGATCAACTTGCTGCGCACGAGATCCTCGCGGCGATCGCGCTCGGCCAGTGCCTGGCGCTCGAGCGCGGCCGCCTCGGCCCGCGCCGCATCGGCCGCGGCGATCTCCTCCACGCGCGCACCGTTGCGCAGACGCGCGAGTTCGGCCTCGCGCCGCTGCACTTCCGCATCGGCCGCGGCCAGCGCCGCGCGGTATTCGCTGTTCTCGATCTCGGCGATCAGTTGCCCGGCACGCACCGCGTCGCCTTCGGCGATCAGCACTTTCGACAGCCGGCCGGAGACTTGCGGAATGATCACGCGCTCCTCGCCGGCGGGTTCGACGAGGCCGCCGGCGGCGATCACGGTCAACCTGCCGTCGGCGGCAGCGGCCGGCGCTTCGCCGCGGCAGCCCGCAACGCCGGCAAGAACCAGAACGACACCGAGACAACGCGACAGGACGCTCATGCGGAACTCCGGGCCGGCCGCCGATCGTCGACGAGGCGGCCGTCTTCAAGGTGC
>NZ_DATIGT010000274.1:0-13783 GCF_035481375.1 Tahibacter sp. | reverse complement strand
TGCGATGGTTGTGGCGTTCGGAGACCAGCGTGTCGAACACGCTGCCGGCCGCACCGGTCTTCGGATCGCTGGCGCCATAGACCACGCGCGAGACGCGCGCGTGGACCAGCGCCATCGAGCACATCGCGCAGGGTTCGAGCGTCACGTAGAGCGTCGCGCCCGGGAAGCGATAGTTGCCGAGCCGCCGACCGGCGTCGCGCAGCGCCTGGATCTCGGCGTGGGCGCTCGGATCGTTGAGGCCGATGTTGTGGTTGTGCCCTTCGCCGACGATCGCGCCGTCGACGACGAGCACGGCACCGACGGGCACCTCCGCATGCTCTTCTTCGGCCAGCCGCGCGAGCGCGAGCGCCTGCTGCATCCAGCGCAGATCGTCGTCGGTGGCGTGGTCGGTCATGCGCGCTTCCGGTGCCGCAGGACTGCGGCGGCCGCGAATGATAGCGGATGCGCCGCGCTCAGTCGGCCGGCTCGCCGGCGAGCCACCGGTGCTGCGCCGCGCGCACGCGCGCGAACGCCGTGACGAGCTGCGCCCAGGCGACGCGATCGAGCGTTTCCGGCCGCGCGATCAGGCCGACGGCGCGGCGCACCGGCGCGCCGGCGAACACGATCGCATTGCCGCGGTCGTTGTCGTCGACGGCGAACACCGCCTCGTCGAATGCCGCGTTCAGGCGCTGCAGCAACCGGTCGAATCCGGGGTCGTCCCGATCGACGTTGATCACGAGCAGTCCGCGGGTGCGCAGCGCCGCCCGGCAGGCCGCGGCGAAACGCACCGACCGCAGCCGCGCGGGCATGCCGTCTTCGTCGTAGCCGTCGAGCAGGATCGCGTCGAACGCGCACGCGTGCCGCGCGACGAAATCCACGCCGTCGCCGAGCCGCACGCGCAGCCGCCGGTCGTCGCGCGGAATCGCGAACGCGTCGCGCAACGCGATCACGCGCGCATCGAGTTCGATCGCGTCGATGCGCGTGCGCGGCAGATGGCGATGACAGAACTTGGCAAGCGACCCGCCGCCGAGTCCGATCAGCGCAATCCGCGCCGGCGTCGCACGGAACAGCAGAAAACCCATCATGAGCCGCGTGTAGTCGAACACGAGTTCGTCGGCAGCGGCGAGCCGCATGCGGCTTTGAATCCGCGCCGGCCCGAAATGCAGCGAACGCAGGCCGGCGGCGTCGACGATGTAGGGCGCGCGAGGCATTGGGCAGCAAAGAGTGGACAGGAGTGAGAAAAGAGTACCAGCGACGGCCTCGTCCGCCGTATCGGGTTTCGCGAAAAACCAGCACGCGAAGCGCTCCTGACTCGTTACTCACTCCGCCGGCGTTGCGCAGTGGCGAAAGCGCAATCCGTTCGGCATCGGCATGACTTTCGTCCGGGCGCACTCGACGTTGGTCGAGTCCGCGCGACGTCGCGGAGTCGATTCGCAGTCCGGGCTCGCGCGCGTATCCTTCGCGGTTTCCGGCCATTCGGTTCCCAGCCATGCGCATCGTGGTCACTGGCAGTTCGGGGCATCTGGGCGAAGCGCTGATGCGCTCGCTGCGCGCGTCCGGCGACGAGGCGATCGGACTCGACCGGCTCGCCTCGCCGTTCACCGATCGCATCGGTTCGCTCGTCGATGCCGGCTTCGTGCACGACACCCTTGCAGGGGCCGACGCCGTGCTGCACACCGCGACCCTGCACAAGCCGCACGTCGCGACGCATACGCGCCAGGAATTCGTCGACAGCAACGTGACCGGCACGCTCAACGTGCTCGAGGCCTGCGTCGCGCACCGCGTGAAGTCGCTGGTATTCACGAGCACGACGAGCGCGTTCGGCGCCGCGCTGACGCCGCCGCCCGGCGAGCCCGCGGCCTGGATCGACGAAACCGTGCGTCACGTGCCGAAGAACATCTACGGCGTGACGAAGATCGCCGCCGAGGATCTCTGCGAGCTGTTCCATCGCCGCGAGAGACTGCCCTGCCTGATCCTGCGCACGTCGCGCTTCTTTCCCGAGGCCGACGACAGCGCCGAGATCCGCGACGCCTACGACGACGCGAACGCGAAGGTCAACGAACTGCTGTATCGGCGCGTCGATATCGCCGACGTCGTCAGCGCGCATCGCTGCGCGCTGGACCGCGCGCCGGCGATCGGCTTCGATCGCTACATCATCAGCGCGGCGACACCGTTGTCGCCGGACGATGCCGCCGCACTGCGTCGCGACGCGCCCGGCGTCATCGCGCGCTACTTCCCGGACTACGTGGAGGAATACGCGCGCCGCGGCTGGCGCATGTTCCCCGAGTTCGACCGCATCTACAGCAGCGCGAAGGCCGTGCGCGAACTCGGCTGGCGGCCGGCGTTCGGCTTCGGCGAAGCGCTGGCCGCGTTGCGCGACCAGCGCGACTACCGCAGCGATCTGACCCTGCAGATCGGCAGGAAGGGTTACCACGCGGACACGTTCGCACACGGGCCGTATCCGGTCTGACGCCGGCGACTTACACGAGGCCGGCCGCGCGCAGGCTCCACGCGGCGCCGACGGCGATCGTCGCAACGCCGAGTGCCTGGGCCACGCCGGATCGCGCCGGCGCAAGCCGTTCTGCCGTGATCGCGATCGTCACGATCGCCATGACGAGGAGATCCATGACGCCGAACACGAGCAGCAGCAGCGTGAACCCGGCACAGCAGCGCACGCAGTGCAGGCCGATGCGCAGGCCGTGCTTCCAGGCGGCCGAACCATCCGCAGCCACGCGATGCCTGCGTTCGCAGCAGACCAGCCGGCGCTGCTTGCGTGCGCCGAACTGCAGTGCGCCGACCGCGATCGCGAGCAGCCCGATCGCAAGCGGAACCGCGTGCGACAGCGCCGGCGATGCCATGACGAATGCGGCGAGCGCGACACCGCATACATAGACAATCGCGCCGACCGCCGCCCAGACCGCGAAATAGCCGCCGGCAACGAGAGCCGTCAGTCCCGCGAGCCGCGCGTCGCCAACGCAGCCGACACCGCGGTGATAGCGACGCAGCATCGGCAGCAGCGCCGGCGACATCATCGCGACCATCATGACGCACCACATTGCGAGGAACGCGGCCGCCGCGTCGTCCCAGCCCTGCCCCGGCATGCGCATCCACGCCATCGACATGTGCCAGCCGCCCGGCATCGGCATGCCGGGCATGTCGGACATCGCGTTGCACAGGCGTAACGTCGCGAGTGCGCTCGTGCAAAACAGCAGTGCGGCGGTGACGAGGAACGCCCGCTCGAATCTCGCCGGCGGCTGCAGATCCGATTCACCGTGCGTCGTATTCATCATGACGCCGCCACCAGATCCCCGTTTCGTTCCGCCCGAGCGGCGCGCGATCGAGCCACGCATACATGCCCCAGAGCCCGTCGAGCCCGCGCGCGTAGGTCGAATACGTGTGATAGATCTCGGCACCCTCGCGCACGAACGCGCTCATGCCCGGGCGGTCGCGCATATACGTGGCGGCATCGGTGCCGCAGGCGGCGGCGGAGCACGCGACCGGCTCGGGCACGGCCGCCGCATCCATTGCATGTCCGCTGCGCCGGTAGTTGTAGACGATGTCGCCGTCGCGCTGCTGCTGTTCGGTGAACGCGACGTTGAAATCGGCCGTGAAGTCGCCGGCCGCCGCCGCCGCCCACGGAAACGTCCAGCCCATGCGCCGCTGATACGCGAGCAGCTTCGCGAGCGGCGCGCGCGAAACGGCGGCGAGCGTCACGTCGTGATTCGCGAGATGCACGGCGAATCCGTCGAAGCCGTCGGCGATCGCCGAGCACGACGGACAGCCCGCGGAATAGTCGGGGCCGAACATGAAGTGATAGACCAGCAGCTGCGAGCGGCCCGCGAACAGATCGGCGAGCGAGGCGCTGCCCGTCGCCGTGTCGAAACGATAGGCCTTGTCGACGCGCACCCGGGGCAAGGCGCGCCGCAGGCGTGCGATCTCGTCGCTGCGCCGCGTGAGTTCTTTCTCGGCCGCCAGCAGTTCGAGCCGCGCGGCCAGCCAGGTGTCGCGTGTCGCAATCGTCGGTGTCGTCATGAGTCTGCTCCTGTCGTGATCGCCGGCAGCGCAACGCCGCGCCGGCATGCCGTGGATCGGCGGTGCGCTACAGTAGGCGCGGCCCGGCAGGCGGCGAGAGTGACAACGGTGGCGCGATTCGGATGGACTCGCTGATCACGGCAGCAGCGCACGCACTCGCCGCCGGCGATCCGCTCGTCGCGCTCAAGCATGTCGCGCTGCGCGACGATCCGGCCGCACTCGCGCTGCGCGGGATTGCGATGGCTCAGCTCGGCGACCTCGCACGCGCGAAGCTGCTGTTGCGATCGGCCGCTCGCGCGTTCGGTCCGCGCGAAGCCGTCGCGCGTGCGCGCTGCATCATCGCCGAAGCGGAAATCGCGCTGGTCTCGCGCGACCTTACCGCGTCGGCGAAACCGCTCGCCGACGCGCGCGACCTGCTGGAAGCGCGCGGCGACGCACGCAATGCCGCGCATGCGCGCTGCGTCGACGTGCGCCGGCTGCTGCTGATCGGGCAACTCGACGAGGCGGAGCGCGCGCTCGCCGGCATCGACGCGAACCGGCTGCCGCCCGCGCTGTGCGCCGCGCGCGAACTCGCCGCCGCCGGCATCGCGCTGCGGCGCCTGCAGGCCGACGCCGCGCACGCCGCGCTCGTGCGCGCCGCAACGGCCGCGCAGCAGGCGCGCATCCCCGCGCTGGTCGCCGAAGTCGCCGCCGCGGCGCAGGTGCTGCAGGTTCCGGCCGCGCGCCTCGTCGCGCGCGACACCGAGCGCACGCTGCGGCTCGCCGACGTCCAAGCGCTGCTCGCCTCCGACACCTTCGTCGTCGATGCCTGCCGCCATCTGATCCGGCACGCCGGCACGACGGTCACGCTCGCGACACGCCCCGTGCTGTTCGCGCTCGCTCATCGGCTCGCTGCCGCGTGGCCGCACGATACGCAACGCGAGGACCTGATCCGCGAAGCGTTCCGCACGCGCTATTCCGACGACTCGCATCGCGCGCGCCTGCGCGTGGAGATCGGACGGCTGCGCGCCGCGCTGAAGCCGATCGCCGGCGTCCGCGCGACGCCGCGCGGATTCACGCTCGTGCCGCATCGCGCCCGCGACGTCGTCGTGCTCGAGCGCCCCGTCGACGAAAAGCATGCTGCCGTGCTCGCCCTGCTCGCCGACGGCGAATCCTGGTCGAGTTCGGCCCTGGCGCTCGCGCTCGGCGCGAGCCAGCGGACCGTGCAGCGCTCGCTCGACGCGCTGGCCGCCACCGGAAAGGCCCATGCATTCGGCCGCGGCCGCGCGCAGCGCTGGACCATGCCGCCGCTGCCCGGTTTCGCGACCGCGTTGTTACTCCCGGGCCCGCTGCCCGGCGACTAGTCTGGCGTCACCGACAGCCATGAGGAAACCCGCATGAAACGCTCGAACGCCGAAGTCATCCGCGAATACGGACCTTTTCCCGATGTGGACAAAGTAGCCGGCGTGACCTACGACGGTCGTCACGTCTGGATCGCGACCGGCGACCGCATCACGGCGATCGACCCCGCCGACGGCAGCACGACGCAGTCCATCGCCGTCGCCGCGCATGCCGGCACCGCGTTCGACGGCAGGCACCTCTATCAGATCGCCGAAAGCGTCATCCGCAAGATCGACCCGCAGTCCGGCCAGGTGCTCGCGACGATTCCCGCGCCGGGAAACGGCGGCGACTCCGGCATGGCCTGGGCCGAAGGCTCGCTCTGGGTCGGCGAATACCGCGCGCGCAGGATTCATGAAATCGACCCCGACACCGGCGAGATCCGCCGCACTCTCGAATCCAATCGCTTCGTCACCGGCGTGACCTGGGTCGACGGCCAGCTCTGGCACGGCACCTGGGAAGGCGAAGAAAGCGAATTGCGCCGCGTCGATCCCGGCAGCGGCGACGTGCTCGAAAGCCTCGCGCTGCCGCAAGGCGTGTTCGTGTCGGGTCTCGAATCCGACGGCGGCGACCGGTTCTACTGCGGCGGCGCGAGCAGCGGCAAGCTGCGCGCGGTGCGGCGTCCGAGATGACGAAAACGGTGCGCCGCATCGTCGCCGGCCGGCGACGACGCGGCGCACCGATCAGGCACGATCAGGAGCCGGTGACCAGGGTCAATCCCGGATAGCGCAGCAGGATCGGCAGCAGCGGCTGGAAAAAACTCACCGGCGAAGGCTCGGCGCAGTTGTCCACGCCGTTCGGGATACTGCCGCCCGAGTTCACGCCCTGAGCCTGACCGTCCGGGGTGACGAAGGAACCGCCGGAATCGCCGAAGCCGACACAGGCGCTGGTCATGGACAGGCCGGTTACCGGCCCCGCGGCATAGTTCACCGTCACCTGGGTTGCGTTGAGCACACCGCAGCGCGCACCGGTACGAAAGCCGGAACGGCAGACGGTCGCACCGATCGCCGCCGGCGTGCTGCCGCGCACGATGAGGTTGCCGCCGAAGGAATAGGCATTCACCCACGGCTGGGGGACGCCCTGGGAATTCGTGTTGTGCACCACTGCCAGGTCGCTGCCCGGGAATACCGAGTCGTAGAAATAGCCCATCGACGCGCCGGACGCAGTCGTCACGGTCGCATTGACCGCGCCGCAATGGCCCGCCGTGACATAGCCGTTGTGGATGCCCAGCGTGACGGAGAAGCCAATCGAGCAGGCCGAAGTTCCGCCGATGATGTAAGGGTCGCCGCCACGGATGTCGAAAGTGGGCACCGGACGGGATCCCTCTTCGACCACGCGCACGAGTTTCGCATCGGCCTTGCTCGCGGCGATGAAATCGACGGCCACCGCGGTCGCGCCCGGATCGACATTCACGATCACGCTGTTGCGTTTCGGATCCACATACCAGGAATGAATGCGCGGATCCGCACCGTCGGCCTTGGCCGGTCCGCTGAATCCGCGCACCGGGTCGTCGAGGTGGGAACGCGCCGTTTCGAGCTGCGCCAGACTGAAATCCACCCGACGCACCTGCGCGCCGAGACTGCGCGCCGCAGCATCGGCCCCGACACCGGCGACGGCGATCACCGCCTGGTACTGGCCGCGGGTATCGCGCTCCATCCAGATCCCGCCGAACGCCGCGCCGAACGCAGCACGGGCATCGCGCTCGATCGAGGGCATCCGCCTTTCCACATCGCGGTATTGGGCGATCTGTTCCGGCGACAGACCCATATCGCGCTGCAGGGCGTCCTGCAGCGCGGGAGAGAGTCCGCCGTTCTCCGCCGCGGCGACGGAAGCCGCGACGAAAATCTGGGAAGCGGCAAGAACCACGGAACCGGCCAGGCCGGAACGCCGGCAACGGTAGATCGATAGTGAATTGCGCATGCATCATTCCTCAGGGGGTGGATTTTCCGCCGGCCTCCTCGCGAGGCGGGCGGCAAGCGCGAACCCGCGCCGCCTCCGGGCAGAACACCGAACTGCACACGTCGCACTGCCCGTCACTCCGGCACATCGTTCCGGCACGTCTTAAGACATCGACGGATTTCGCGGCGAATACGCAGTCCCTGCGGCAAATCCCCACGCCCCGCAGGCACCGCGCCTCCTCTCGCAACACGATCGTCCGCCACCCGCTGCGCGCGTTGCCGGCACGGACGACGGTATAAGAATTGCGCAATAGATAAATAGCCAATAGTTCTCATAACGATGGAAAGAAACGTTAATAACTTGATAAAAAGCGGACTAAGCAGCACCTCCAGCCCACCGTGCCGTCGCGCGGTGCGCCGCCGTTCTTCTCATCCAGGCATGCGCTGCGCGCAGCGAACGGCAGTTGATCGAGCCGCTGCCCGCACGTGATTCGGATCGGCAGCAGCGGCACGTGCGGAGACGGCGCTGGCGCAACGTGCGCTCCGCGCTCGTCGTTACGGGCCGCCACCGCAGCGGCACGTTCCCCGAAATGCGGTCACCGGGCTGAAGCGCGCAACCGGCCCGGCGGCGCTGGCGCGTCAGGAATCCTTCAACGCGGCGAGCCCCGCGAGGTCTTCGACGACCTGCGGGTGGGCCTCATCGTCGAACGCCTTGCGGTCGATCGCGAGCGCGCGCTGCCAGGCCTCGCGCGCCGCATCGATGCGGCCCAGGGCGCTCTGCGCACGGGCACGCGTGCGCTCGAGTTCCGCCAGACTGAGGCTGTCGGCGCCGAGGCCCCCGACCAATGCGGGCTCTATGCGCGCGAGTCGCTGCAGCGCAGGTTCCGCCTGACCGCTCGCGACTTCGAAGTTGGCGTAGTTCAGTTCGTAGTTCAGCGTGCGTGTGTTGGTCGCGCCCCAGGCTTCGGTGGCGCGTTCCAGCGCCTGACGGTAATACGGGCCGCTCTCTTCGAGCTTGCCGCCGAGGCGCAGGGCGCTGCCGAGCAGCGCGGCGAAGTTGATCGTGCCGAAACCGAGCCGGCCGAAGCGCTGTTCGGCCTTGGGCAGCACACCGCGCAGCAAGGCCTCCGCATCGGCGAAGCGCTGCTGCCGCAGATACAGGATCGCGAGACTCGTCTGCACGGCGATGGTCAGCGTGTTCAGCTCGCCGTTCACGCGCAGGCGCCGCTCCAGCAGCGCCTTCAGCGTGCCTTCGGCGGCGTCGAACTGGCCGAGTTCGGTGCGCGCGATCACGAGCGTCTGCAGATTCGCGAGCGTGGTTTCGTGATCGCTGCCGAGCAGCCGCTCCAGCCGCGGCTGCAGCGCAGCGGCGGCATCGAGCGCGCGCGCAAAGTCGCCATTGTTCGTCATCTGGAACGCGAGCGTGTGCGCGCTCTCCAGCGTGTCGGGATCGTCCGCGCCGAACGCCTGCTCGCGTTCGCGATGAATCGCCTCGTACTGCTGCATGGCCTGCGGCACCTGGCCCTGACCGCCGACGGCGTGGGCGATCTTCTGACGTACGGCCAGGCGCTCGCGCAGCTGGTCGGCCGGCAGCAGATCCAGTGCCTGCCGCAGGTACTCCGCGGCAAGCGCGTACTCACTGATCTGGTGATAGGTCCTGCCGATTACCGCGGCGATCTGCGCGAAGACCAGCGGCTCGTCGGCGAGTTCCTTGCGGGCATTGCGCGCTGCATCGTCGAGCAGCATGCGCACCAGGCGCGTGTCCATGCTGCGCGCCTGATCCGGATCGGCGGCGCTGAGCAGATTGCCGAGAAACGCCGCGGTGCGCTCCGCACGCGCGCCCGCAGCCTGCGCCTGCCGGCGCTGCAGCTGCGCGTCGCGCAGGCTGAGCACGGTGCCGAACAGGCCGCCGAGCAGCGCAAGCACTGCGACCGCTGCGAGACTCAGCACGAGCGCATTGCGGCGCAGGTAGCAGGCCAGGCGGTAGGCGCGCTGCGCGCCCATCGCCGCAACGGGCTGGCGGTCGAGAAAACGGCGCAGATCGTCGGCGAATGCGCTGACGCTGGCGTAGCGCCGCGCCGGATCGTCGGCGGTCGCGCGCCGCACGATCGCGCGCAGCGCGCGCGGAACAGCGGCATTGCGCGCGTCGTCGTCGAAATCCGCATCCCAGGCCGCGGGTTCCGGCGACGAAGACACGGCAGGTTTCACGATCCGCAGCAAATCCCAGAGCACGCGGCCGAGCCCGTAGACGTCGGTCGCCGTCGACACGCCGCTGCCGGCGCGCTGCTCGGGACTCGCATAGCCCGGCGTGAAGGCGAGCGACGCCTCCTCGTCCGACGCGATCGCCGGTGCGGCGCCATCGTCGATCAGGCTGGCGATGCCGAAGTCGAGCAGGACCGGCCGCCCCTGCGCGTCGACGAGGAGGTTGCCCGGCTTCAGATCGCAATGAACGATCAGGCGCTGGTGCGCGAAGCTGACGCCGTCGGCAACGGCGATCAGCAACTGCAGCGCGGCCGGCAAACCGAGACCGTGCCGGCGCAGGTAGTCGTCGATGGGTACGCCTTCGACGTAGTCCATGACGAGATACGGCTGACCCGACGGCGTCGCGCCGCCGTCGAGCAGCCGCGCGATATTCGGATGCGTCAGCCGCGCGAGAATCTGTCGCTCCTGCGCAAGACGCTCGAGCGCTTCGCTGCTGGGCATGCCGCGCAGCAGCTTGATGGCCGCGATCTGCTCGAAATGACCGTCGTTGCGCTGCGCGCGGTAGACCGTGCCCATGCCGCCGTGACCGATCTGCGCGGTCAGCGTCCAGGCGCCGAGGCGATCGCCGACCTGCACATCGCTGCCGGCCGCCGCCAGCGCATTCAACGCAGGCTCCACGAACCGCCAGGGATTCACTTCGGTGCGGTCGAGCAAGGCTGCAACCTTGGCGATGACCGCCGCGTCGTCGCTGAGTTCGCGCAGCCGCGCGCTGCGCAGCGGCTCGTCCAGATCGCAGACGGCGCCGAACAGCGCTCTGACCTGCGCGAAGTGCTCACGTTGCATGCGAACCCCCTGTGGTCGCGGCAACGATAGCGCCAATTGAGCCGTGATTGTCGTCGTGCGGGCCGTTCTCGAAGCCGTCGGGGCCGGACGCAGCGCCAGCGCCGTGCCAGCCCTTCGCAACGCCGAGCCGGCGACGGGTCCGTCAGCCGAGCCGCTTCATGAAATTGCGCTTGCGACGGTGCCGGTGTTTCAGGGCAGCCGGATCGCCCGTGCGCTCGGCCGGACTACTCGGCGACGCGATTCGTTCGGCGAGCTTGAACGCTTCCTGACAGTTCGTATTGCCGCCGGCTGGCAGCGGACTGGCGCACGCCGGAGCGACCGCGCTCCGGCGTGCGCAATCCTCATTGCGTTTCGAAATCGTCGGCGAACAGCGCGTCGGTCAGTCGTTCCGCGACGAATACGTCGCGGATGTGATTGTTCGGATCGTCCGGCACGACGTTGCTGGCCGTGCTCGAGAACATCACGATGCCGCCATCAGCGCTCAGTTGGTGTACGCGCGCGTCGCCGTTCATGCCTTCGGGCGTGATGCGGTGCACGCGCTGCGTCGTGCGATCGAACAGCATGATGGCTTCGACCGGCGCTCCCGGATAGGACGAGGGCAGCGGCGTCGAAAACGCGACGCGATCGCCGTCGGCGGATATCCCGACGGGTCTCTGATGCCGATACGCATAGACGATACCAGCGGCGACATCATGGCCGACGCAATCGATGCGGCCGCTGAGCGTGTCGCGCAGATGCAGACTGCCGGACGACGGGCAGACGAGGTCGGTGTTCTCGAACGCGAAATGGCGGCCGTCGCGCGAAACGCCCAGGAACCAGCTGGCTTCCGCGAGTTCCTCTCCGGCCGGGCCCAGGCTCACGCGTTCGAGCGTCGCCGTGTCGACGGAATACGCAAACACATCCTGGACGCCGTTGGTGTCGCCGGCGACGAGGTTGCTCGACGTGGCGGAAAAATACACAGTGCGACCATCGCCGCTGATCTGCGCGATACCCGGCAGTCCGTTGGCCGTGCCGCCGCCGGGTGGCTGGCTCGCGACGGCGGTCAGGCCGTCGGACAGGCGATGCACGATCACGCGGATGCCGGAGCTGCCCGCGCTGCTAAAAGCGATGACGTTGCCGTCATCCGAAATGCTCGGGTCGAAGGAAGCGCCGCTGCCATTGACGGCCTCGAGCTGATCGGTGAGACGATCGTAGCGGTAGGTCAGCGGCGGTCCCCAGCCCCAGAACGGAGACCACAGCTGGTAGCAGCCCATGAACACGACGTAGCGCCCATCGGGCGTGATGCGCGGCGTAATGGTCCCGCACGGCGATTCGCCGCCGTAGATCCGGCGGCTGATGCGCTGCGTCGTGCCGGCGAGCCGGTCGCGCAGGAAGACGTCGGCGACGCCGTTCGTGTCGCCGACGACGAGGTTGTTGGCCAGCGACGAAAAGACCACGAAGCGGCCGTCTTCGCTTACACCGCCGCCGTAACTGATCCCGCTGTCCGCGTTCGCCGCGGCGATCGCGTCAGGCAACGATTGGCTGATCCGCGTACCGCCCTCGGCGCCGATCACGCTGCGGAACACGTCGTCCATGCTGTTGCCGTCGCCGTCGGTCAGTGCGTCGTCGCTGCTGCTGCAATAGGCGACGCCGCCGTCGCCGCTGAGATCGCAGCCTTCGGTCGAATCGTAGGGATTGAACCAGCCGGGCCGCAGTTTCACCAGGACGATGCTGCCGGATGTCACGTCGCGCATGTAGTGCCGTGGCGAACCGTGTGAAGAAGACCCCGCCAGATCGGTGTCCCTCGACCTCATCAGGATCACGTTGCCGTCGGCCGACACGGCGTCGGCGACGGCGCCCGCCTGCAGCACGCCGCCGGCCGCGTCGCGCGTGACGCGCAGCGACTGTTGCGTCACGCGATCGAAGCGGAAGCCGTCGATGGCCGCGTTGAGGTCGGCGGGCTCGAGCGCCGCGTCGGTGTTGAACAGCACATAGCGCCCGTCGGCTGAAACGGCGTTTCCGCTCGCGAGTGCAGGCTGGCCGCCGAACTGTCCGCCATCGGGCGCGATACTGGCATTCACGTTGACGTTGCCGACGGTATCGCGCAGCACGATGTCGCTGTCGCCGTTCGTATCGCCGGCGAACAGGTTGGTCGCCTGCGTGCGGAAGGCGACGTAGCGGCCGTCGGCCGATATCCGCGCGTCGTCCGACCCGAGATTGCCGACGTCCCCGGTTATCGAGACGGAAACGACGTCGAGTACACCGCTGTCGCGGTCGTAGCGGTAGACGTCGTCGGACGCGTTGAGGTCCTGCGCGACGAGAGGATCGCTGCTGACGAAGACGATATAGCGGCCGTCGGCGCTGATCTGCGGCGCATGGCTGCCGGTTGCGCTGCCGCTGCCGTCGAGGCCGCGGCTGACCAGCGTCGTGGTCTGTGCGACCCGGTCGCGCAGATAGATCTGCCAGGTGTCGTGCGTATCCGCGGCGACCAGGTTGCTCGCGCGCGATTCGAACACGACATGGCGCGCATCGCCGGAAAGATCCGCCCTGCGTCGCGTATCGGCGTCGGCTTGCGCGCCGCCGTTGCCGAGGCTGACGCGCTCGAGACTGCCGGACGCATGGTCGTAGAGGAACAGGTCGGCGGCCTGATTCGTGTCGCCCGCGATGAGGTTGTCTGCTTCGGAGACGAGCAGCGCATAGCGTCCGTCGTCGCTGAGGCCATGCGCCTCGAAGCTCCGACCGTTCGTGCCCTGAAGTGCCGCGATGCTCGTCCGGTTCACGAGGTCGATGTCGACCGCGCCAAGCGGCGACGCGATCACGACCAGGCCGGCCGCACACAACAGTCGCGCAACGATTCCATACATGAATTTTCCCCTTGTTGAATGGCCGGCGGACGCCATCCGGACTGCCGATCGAGCATGCGCAGTGCGTCGTGCGGCAGGTGCGTGCCGCAGTCTCGAACCTTCTCGCGGCGCTCTACCGGCGGCGGTCGCCGATGCCCATGATCGGTATTTCCGCCGCGCGGTTCGTCCGTAAAACGTTAAGCGCCGCGACGGATTTTCAGGTGATGGCGGGCGCCTCCGACGAACGTGCCGCGCAGGCGCGTGCGCATCGCGCTCGACGCGGTATCGCGGACGTGGCGCGATCGATGTCGCGGCGCATTCCGCCGTGAACTGGCGCAGGCGATTCGGCCAGTGGTCGGCGCTAGTCCCTGCGGTTCAGAGGCGGGGCCGAATGCCCTGCGTTGCTGACGCACGACGCGGAGGCGATGCCCGTTCGGCGCTTCCATGACCCACCAGCGGCCGTGGCGGAAAGCGATCTTCTTCGGCGCCGGGTGCTCTCGAGACGTTCGGCCTCGGCCTGCGCGTCGTCGGTCTCGATGTCCGGATGCACGCGGCTGTCGTGATCGACGCGCTGCAGCAGGATGATGGGCTCGTCGTCAGCGGTCTCGAGTCCGGCGTAGCGTCGTCGCC
>NZ_DATIGT010000273.1:0-17278 GCF_035481375.1 Tahibacter sp. | reverse complement strand
CGGCAGCTCGCCGTCGCTGGCCGCACTCGCCGCGGCCGGCGTCGCGCGCATCAGCTACGGCCCGGGCCCGTATCTCGCGGCGATGAATGCGGTCAAGGAAGGCGCGAAGGCGATCTACGGCTGAGTGCACGACGCGCGACGACGCGTCGTCGTCGTCGCGCGGAGGAATGCGCGGCGAATTGCGTAGTGATCGTGAGACCACGACGACGAGGCAGGCGTGCATGCGAACCCCCGGGAAAATTCTCGCGCTGGCCGGTGCGCTGACCGTGCCCTGCATCGCGGCGGCGCAGTGCGACTATGTCGAACGACACGCGATCGCAGCGGCATTCGCGAAGGACATCGAGCGCAGCGGCGGCGTCACGGTCGATATGCGCGATGCGCAGGGTCGCGCCTATCAGGCATGGGATGCGGAACTCAACCGGCTCTATCGCGAACTGCTCGCGACGGTGAAGCAGGATTCCGATCGCGACGCGCTGCGCAAGGCGCAGCGCGCCTGGCTCGCGTTTCACGAGGCCGAAGGCGACTGGGACTGGAGCGGCGCGATGCATGGCCGCGAGGGTACGTCGGGCCCGCTCAACGTGGCCGGTTCGGCGCTGACGAGGCTGCAGCAGCGCATCTGCGATCTGCGAGATGCGCTCGATATCGTCGCACTGCACGCGGACGAGTGAGGATCAGGGCGGGGACGCGATCGCGAGAAAGTCCTCGACGATCCGCGCCGCCGGCGCACGCAGCGCTGGGTGTCGGCTGCTGCGCGTTCCGGGCCGAATGACACGGCAACATCGGTTCATCGGGTTCCGCAAGGAGAGCCATGGTGCGACGTGACGCGGCGCGTCGATCGCGTTCGCATCGCGCGTCTCCGACGCTTGTATACGTTCCTGCAAGTGATAAGTGGCGAACGGGCCGTCGCGCCGTCGCGTAACAAGTACTTCACACCGCGGAGCGCATAGTGAGACTCCTTCGCCTCACGCCTTCTCGTCGAGGCAGTCCCCAGCTCGATGGCATCTTCCGCATCGCAATGCGGGGCCAAGCCTATCTCTCCGTATTTGTGCCGGGCACCGGCATGACTCAGCAGCAGGACACTGCCGCACCGATCCTGGAGCTTGTTTGGCCAAGGACGGCCGATTGGAGTCACACCATGAAAGAACCGACGACATACATCAAGCCAAACAGCGGCAGCGTCACTAGCTCCGGTGCCGACAAGGCTGCGGAAAATCCCATCGGCCGTCCTGCCGTCGTCGAAGCCGATTCCGAACGGGTCGACGAAAAGGCAGTGCGGACTACGGCCAGCCCGCAGCCCGTTGCCGGCGAAAACGACGGGTCCAAGCGTTGAGTTGCCTGACCGCCTGGGTATGTCGGGCGGTCTTTACGAGTCCGGCCGCAAGAATGCGGGCCGCTGACCGGCCGCCGAACCTGCAAATTCGCTGAGCGCAATTGCGCGACATCGCGACTCCGGGCATCCATCTTGAACAACGAGCAGTTGCCGTCACGGCGGAACAGGCAGGTGATTTATTTTCAGTTCTGCGTTTCAGGGCGCGGCGGAATCGCCCCCGCTGCTCTGCAGGAACTGTGGAAGACCGCATCGCGGAGCCAGCACGTAAGGGTAAGTAGAACGTCGCGCGCAGACGCGTGCGGATATATCTACTCGCTTGCCGCGTCTTCGGGACTGGAAAACTTGACAGTGGTAGAAGCCGAGTTGCGGCTGCTGCTGACGGATAACGTGCTCGGCGAAGTCCGTTGCCTTACAAAAATCACGGGTTAGTCCGGACGGGTAGCTCGCAGCGGAAAGCGCAAGCGTTCAGGCGTCTGACGCAGCGGCGCTCGCGCTGATGCCGATGCGCGCCGACCAGCGCACGATTGCTGCGGTACCGACCGTTGCCGTGTGTCGTGCATTCGGCGTCGAAACAGGCACACTTCCTTCGGCGCGTATTGAGTGCAGCAATTGCTCGGCATTCGCCCGCAACCGTCAATCGTCCATTTTTTCTCCCTCGCCAGCGCTTCCGGAACGCCATGAAACTTTCCCGTCCGACACCGCCGTTCTCCTTGCTTGCCGCCGCCACGCTCGCTCTCTACGGCGGTTTCGCGGCGAGCTCGCCCCTCGCGCCTCCGTCCTCGCCTTGCGAAGCGCCGCGTGGCGATCAAAGCGTCGCCGCTGCGATCGAATCGCGCTTGAGCGCAAGCTCGCGAATGCAGGCGGACGACATCGTCGTCATCGTGGTGGCCGGCGCGGCGCAGCTGCGCGGACTGGTACGCAGCGACAGGCAAAAGCTCCTCGCCGAGCAGATGGCGGGCGATACCAAAGGCGTAGTGCATCTGGACAACCAGCTCGACGTCGTCGATTGGGCGCCTGTCACGGATTTCGCTCGCAACGAGGCGTCGCGACGCGACGGCGCTCATCGATCGCGCCAAACGCGCAGCGATACATGGATCACCGCGACGGTGGAGAAGATGCTGGCGATGTCGCTCGGCACCGACAATTGCGAGATCGTCGTCCAGACACGTGACGGTGTTGTCGGGCTGCAAGGCACGATGACGTCGCCCGAAGCTCGCCATATGGCGATCGATCTCGTCAGCGGCACTTCCGGCGTGCGCAGCGTCGACGCGGCTGCCTTGCTTGTCGCAGGGAATGCGGACGCACACTGAGGCTTCGCCGAAAACAAACAGCCAGGCGATCCAGGCTACCTGGAGCGGCTTGCGTTTTTCGCCGACAAAAGCACGCGAGGCGTGCCCGTCGCCACGCGGCGCGCCGCCGTAGCGGCGCACGAGCGGCCCGACGGTCGGTCCCTGCAGGATGATCGGCGCAAGGCTGCGTGTGCAGGTCCGGCAGTAGATCGACGTGCGCTCAGGATCGTTATCGGAGCGTTACGAAGCCGGTTTACCTTCTCCGGAAGTTTTTTCTGGCGATGTCGCGGCAAGCAGCGTACAGTGCCTGCACTGTGCTTGTTTGGTCACGGTGATTGCTTGACCCCGGTTAGTCCGAGATCCCGCCTCTCATTGTTCGCAACTCAACCTTGCAAACCAGTCGCTCGCACCGACGCGATGTCGGCGCATATCTACTAATGCAAGGAGTTTCAAATGTCGAATCGACAGAGTGGCACCGTAAAGTGGTTCAACGACGCCAAGGGCTTTGGTTTCATTACCCCGGAAAGCGGTGCAGATTTGTTTGTGCACTTCCGCGCAATCCAGGGCTCGGGCTTCAAGAGTTTGCAGGAAGGCCAGCGTGTGAGCTTCGTCGCCGTGCCGGGACAGAAGGGCATGCAGGCTGATCAAGTCCAGGCCGATTGAAATACGCCGGACGTCAGTCGTCCCGGCTTGACGCCGGGTCGCCCTGCTTTTTTTGAGGACGGGTCGTTCCGTCCGGTTCGCCTAGATCAGCAACGACCGCGCGCGTAGCGAATGGGTGCTTCGCGCGCCTTGGATTCCCGTATGGCTCTGGCGCTGGCGCGTCGTCGTACCTCAGCGTCACACTCCTCAGGTGATCCGTCTAACCGCCCGACGCGGGGCGACGCGCCGGCCTGAAGGGCTCCCCGCACGCAGCGGGATAGCGCCAAGGCGGGAAAGGTAAGCCCGACAACCCAACTTCGAACAAGGCGCCCCCATTCGGGCGCTTTTTTTTTGTGCCGAATCCTGGTTTTGATCGTGTCGATCACGCCGGTGTCGTCTGTGGCCAGCTGCGCCGGGGAGCCGTCTTTCGCGAAATTTCCCGCGGTATCAGCGCGTCACTGTATCCTTGCCGGCTCGTCATTTTTTTCTGATTGCCGACTTCGAAACCTCGCATGCCCCGACCGACGAACCGCTTCCTGCTCGCCGCTGCCGCAGGCGACATCGCAGCTGCGCTGCTCCATTTCGGCTGCATCGCGTTCGGCGCGAGCTGGTATCGCGCGCTGGGTGCCGGCGAGCGCATGGCGCAGTTCGCCGAGCGCGGCCACGCGTATCCGGCGCAGATGGCGGCGGGCATCGGTGCGGTGCTGCTGGTCTGGGCGCTCTACGCGCTGTCGGGCGCCGGCGCGATTCCGCGCCTGCCGTTCGTGCGCCTGGTGCTCGGCGCGATCGCGGTCGTGCTGATCGTGCGCGGACTCGCTTTCGTCGTGCTGATGCCGCTGTTTCCGGGCAACGGCCTCACGTTCTGGATTGCGAGTTCGGCGACCTGTCTGCTGCTCGGATGGCTGCACGCCGCGGGCCTGCGGCAGCAGTGGCCGCTATTGCGACGCCGCTGAAGGGAACGTCGAAAAAAACGTCGACGTTCGCGCGGCGCAGTCATGCGCCGCTCGCGATCAAGCGCACAAGCGCTTGATCAGCGGAGCCGAGTCCGGACCTGCGCAGGACCCGGCGACTCTAAAAATCACCGGACGGCGTTTAGAGATTCCCTGAATCCGGTCGGGCCGGCGGCCCGAGCCGATGGCATCAGTAGCCCGAACCAGAGCCGGCAAGGCTGCGGTCGAACTCGGCGGGCTGGATCTTGCCGTCGCCGTCGGCATCGGCCTTGCCGAAGCCGGCCTTGAGTTCCTTGCGCGACAGGCCCTTGTTCTCGCGCTTGGCCCAGGCCTTGGTTTCCGTGAACGAAATCGTGCCGTCGTTGCTGGTGTCGATGCCGTCGAAGGCTTCGCGCGCAGGCTTGAGTTCCGGCGCGGGCCTGGTCTTGCCGCGGATCGCGTCGCCGACTGCGTCGGTGCGCGTCATGCTGCCGCAGCTGGGGTCGCGATCGCCGCTGGGCGCCTGCCGGCAGCCACCGTCGCAGTTGAAGCAGAAGATGTTGCACGGACCGTAACCGCAGCACGGCGTGGGCGTCGTGCAGTCGGCGCAATAGCCGAAGGCGTTGCCGCTGCATTGCGCGTTCGCAATGCCGGATCCGAACAGCAGCAGGAACATCGTCCACGACACGGCATAGGCGAAGCGTCGGGCATTCATGGATTTCTCCCCTTGTGCGCGGAAGGCGGCGGCACGGTGCCGCCGCTCATGGGGCGTCTAGCGGATCCGCGGGGGCGAAACTGTCACGTCCAAAGCGTCGCTGCGAGCGTGGGGCGCGACGCTCGAAGGGCATTGCGCCGTGGCCGGTCCGGCATTGCTGGGTGGGGATGGTGCAATGCGCTCATCGGCTCGCGTTGTGCTCACCGGCCCGCGTTACGCCGACAACCGGAGCTGCCGGGCTGGGGCGGATTTGGCGCAATGCGCTTCGCTGATTGCGCCCTACGCATCTTCGGCGACGACTTTCGCGATGGCCACGAAATCCATGGGGGCCAATTGTTCCGCGCGTTCTTTCGGATCGATGCCGGCGGCGCGGATCTGGTCGGCGTTCGCGACGCCGTGCAGCGCGTTCGACAGGGTCTTGCGGCGCTGGCCGAACGCGTGGCGCACGACACGTTCGACGAGGGCCGGATCGGCGTCGTGGCGGCGTTCGCGCGGCAGCGGCGTGAGGCGCACGACGGCCGAGTCGACTTTCGGCGGCGGGTTGAACGCGCCGGGCGGTACCTTGAGCAGCGGTTCGACGCGACAGTAGAGCTGCAGCATGACGCTGAGCCGGCCGTAGACCTTGCTGCCCGGGTCGGCGGCCATGCGGTCGACGACCTCCTTCTGCAACATGAAATGCATGTCGGTGATCGCGGCGGCGTGGTCGAGGCAGTGGAACAGGATGGGGCTCGAAATGTTGTACGGCAGATTGCCGACGAGGCGCAGGTTCGCGCCGGCTGCCAGCGCCGTGAAGTCGACGGTCAGCACGTCGGCATGGATCACCTCCAGTTCGCCGATGTCGCGCGCGGCGGCCTGGATCCGCGGAATCAGGTCGCGGTCGAGCTCGATCACGGTGAGCCGGCCGTGTTCGCGCAGCAGCGGCAGCGTGATCGCGCCTTCGCCGGGGCCGATCTCGACGAGCCGTTCGCCGGGCTTCGGCGCGATCGCCTGGACGATGCGCCGGATCAGGCCGGGGTCGTGCAGGAAGTGCTGTCCAAATTGCTTTTTGTGGACATGTTTGCCGGCGACGGCGTCGGAGGCATGGGCGTTGACGGGAACGGACGGATAGCGCTTCAAACGGGAGCCTCGGGCGGCGGGGCGAGCGGCGAGGAAGTCGCGAGCTCTTCGATGAGCCAGGCGCGGAACTGCCGCACCGACGGTTTCTCGAAATGCGATTCGGGACAAACGAGGTAGTAAGCATAGTGGGCCGGCACGCGCAGCGCGAACGGCGCGACGAGCTCGCCGCTCGCGAGGCGATCGCCCGCGAGGGAACTGCGCGCGAGCACGACGCCCTGGCCCTTGGCCGCGGCGCGCAGAGCGAGCTCGGTGTCGTCGAAGATCGCGCCGCCGCGCGGCTCGCTCGTGCTGACGCCGGCCGCGGCGAACCAGCGCACCCAGTCGTTCTTGCGCATCTGCTGCTTGATGCGGATCAGCGGCAGCTCCAGCAGTTCCGACGGATGCTTGAGCTTGCGCCGCGTCAGGCGCGGACTCAGCACGGGGAACAGCTCGTCGTCGAGCAGCTTCTCGCAGCGCAGGCCGGGCCAGGGGCCGTTGCCCCAGCGGATCGCGACGTCGACGCCGTCGTTGCGGAA
This sequence comes from Tahibacter sp., assembly GCF_035481375.1. Taxonomy (GTDB): domain Bacteria; phylum Pseudomonadota; class Gammaproteobacteria; order Xanthomonadales; family Rhodanobacteraceae; genus Tahibacter. The sequence goes on along the minus strand of NZ_DATIGT010000273.1, from coordinate 10,742 downwards.
GTCGGCGAGGCTGATCGAACTCTGCAGGTTGAACTCGACGTCGGGATGGCGCGTGAGGAATCCGCCGAGCCGGCCGACGAGCCAGGCCGCCGCGAACGACGGCAGCACGCTCAGCGTCAGCACGTTGCCCGCGGCGCGTTCGCGCACGCGCGTGACGGTCAATGCGAGTTCGTCGAGCGCGTCGCGCACGCCGAGCGCGAGCTGCTGGCCGGCGTCGGTCAGCCAGGTCTTCCTGCCGCTGCGCGCGAACAGCTTGAGCCCCAGTTCTTCTTCCAGCGCCTTGATCTGCAGGCTGACCGCGCCGTGGGTCAGATGCAGTTCCTCGGCCGCGCGCGACCAGTTCAGGTGCCGTGCGGCGCATTCGAAGACGCGCAGCGTGCGCAGGGGCGGGAGGTGCTGCCAGGCGCGCATCTGTTAGTTTCCTTGACGGTCCGGGACAGAAAGTATCGATTTTTCCGCTCGCTTTCCAGGCATAGCATGGCGGACCTCAGGCGCTGCGTTGGTCGTACTGACAGAAGCGTCGCTCACGAGGATGTCGCGATGACTGCGGGAATGATGGTGCGGATGCTGGCCCTGGCCATGATATGGGGCGGCTCGTTCTTGTTCATGCGTATCGCCGTGCCCGAGTTCGGCACGGGCTTCACGGCGGCCGGGCGCATCGCGCTGTCGGCGCTGGTGCTGCTGGTGTTCCTGCGCTGGCAGGGATTGAACCTCGACTGGCGCCGTCACTGGCGCGCTTATGCCTGGATCGGCGCGCTGAGCGCCGGCGTGCCGTTCGTGCTGTTCGCGTTCATGGCGCATCACCTGCCGGCCGGCTACTCGGCCGTGCTCAACGCGACCGTGCCGCTGTTCGCCGTGCTGCTCGGCTGGTATCTGCAGCGCAAGCGTCCGTCGCTGTCCAAGCTCGCCGGCGTCGTCGTCGGCGTCGCGGGCGTCGTGACGATCGCGCGCTTCGGCACGGTGACGCTGACGGCCGCAACGATGCTCGCGTTCGTCGCGGGTCTTGCCGCCGCCGCGCTCTACGCGCTCGGCGCGGCGGAACTGCGCCGCCTGTTCAGCGGCACCGATCCGGTCGTCACGGCCACCGGCAGCCAGATCGGCGCGGCGCTGCTGCTGTCGCCGCTGCTGCTCGCCAACGTGCCGACGCAGGTGCCGGGCCTTGCGCCGGGTCTCGCGCTGGCCGCGCTCGGCCTGGTCTGTACCGCGATCGCGTTCGTCGTGTATTTCCGTCTGCTGCGCGATGCAGGTCCGGAGCGCGCGACGACCGTGACCTTCCTCGTGCCGGTGTTCGCGCAGGTCTGGGGTGCGCTGTTCCTGCACGAGCCGATCACTGCGGCGATGCTCGCCGGTCTGGGCCTCGTGCTGCTCGCGGTGATGCTGGTGTTCGAGAAGCTGCGCCTGCCGCAGCGGCGTCGCGCGGTGCTGGCGGCCGCGGCGCTGTCGCCGTGCAATGGGAAGGATTGCTGATCGGTAGTTAAACCCTCCCGTGCAAGGGAGGGTTTGTTTTCAGGCTTTTGTGGCTCGCTTCGCCAGATCCACCGCCAACCTCGTCGCCGCAATCAGGCTGCTCGGGTCCGCGATGCCGCGGCCGGCGAGATCGAGTGCGGTGCCGTGGTCGACCGAGGTGCGCACGAACGGCAGGCCGAGCGTCAGGTTGACCGCGTTGCCGAAGCCCATGGCCTTGAGCACGGGCAGGCCCTGGTCGTGATACATCGCGAGCACGGCGTCGGTCTGGCCGAGCGGGGCCGGCAGGAACGCGGTGTCGGCCGGCAGCGGGCCGGTCAGGCGGAAGCCTTCGGCGCGCAGGTCGGCGAGCAGCGGCTGGATGATCTCGATTTCCTCGCGGCCCAGATGGCCGCCTTCGCCTGCGTGCGGGTTCAATCCGAGCACGAGGATGCGCGGTTCGGCGAAGCCGAACTTGCGCTGCAGATCGGCGCGCAGGATGCGCAGCGTCGTCTCCAGCGAGGCGCGCGTGATTGCGGCGGGTACGGCCGACAACGGCAGATGCGTCGTCGCGAGCGCGACGCGCAGCGCGCCGGAGGTCAGCATCATCACGACTTCGGCGTTCGCGCGCAGCGCGAAGTATTCGGTGTGGCCCGAGAACGGAATGCCGGCGTCGTTGACGATGCTTTTCTGTACCGGCGCCGTGACCACGGCATCGAACTCGCCGGCCATGCAGCCGTCGGCGGCGCGCGCGAGCGTCGACAGCACGTAGCCCGCATTCGCACGATCGAGCTTGCCCGCAACGACCGGCGCGGCCGTTTCCGTTGCGACGATGCGCAGGCTGCCCGGTGCGCGGGCGGCGATCGCGCGACCATCGTCGTCGGTCAGTTGCAGGCCGAGCTTGCGGCCGGCCGCCGCGGACCGGAGCAGTTGCGGATCGCCGATCGCGATGAGGTCCGCCGCGACGTCGCTGTGCGCGAGCTCGGCTACGAGCTCCGGACCGATGCCGGCGGGTTCGCCGAGCGTGATGGCTATGCGGGGCAGGGACATGGCGAAAGCCTGAGGGACGTGAAGTGAGAAGTGAGTGATGCCGAGTCGAAGCGTCGTCTACTCGTTTCCCACTCCCGGCCGCTCGATGCTCGCCTCATCCGCTGACCGGCTCGCCCTTGGTGTCGTAGCCGGCCAGGCGGTATTCGATGTAAGCCTCGGCCTTGAGCTGGCGCATGAGGTTCTCGAACTCGTCTTCGGCCTTGCGCTGCTGGATCGCTTCGCGGGCCTGCGTGCGGCGCGCTTCGTCGGTGCGGTCGAGTTCGCGCATGCCGAGTCGCTTGACGAAGTGATAGCCCGCGTTGCTGCGGAACGGCTGGCTGATCTCGCCGTCCTTGAGGTTGGAGATGACTTCGCCGACCTGTGCGCCGTAGGTGTCGATCGGGAACCAGCCCATGTCGCCGCCGGCGTTCGCGCTGGTCGCATCGTCGGAGTTGGACTTGGCGAGCGTGGCGAAATCCTCGCCGCCTTCGACGCGGCGGCGCAGATCGTTGATCTTCTTCTCGGCGTCGGTCGGCGTCACGAGTTCGCTGATCTTGACCATCATGTGCTGGGCGTGGAATTCGGTGACGAGCTGCTTGCCCTGCGCGCGCTGCTCGACGAGCTTCAGGATGTGGAAGCCACTGGGGCCGCGCACGGCCGGCGAGACCTGGCCGACGCTCATGCCCTGCAGCAGATCGCCGAACATTTCCGGCACCTGGTCGTAGCGGCGCCAGCCGATGTCGCCGCCTTCGAGCGCGTCCTGGCCGTCGGACGAGCGGATCGCGATCGCGGCGAAGTCGGCGCCCGGCGCGGCGGCTTCGCGCTGCACGCGCTCGGCCTTCTCGCGCGCGGCCTGGATCTGTTCGGCGCTCGCGCCGTCGGGCACGCCGACGAGAATGTGGGCGAGGCGCACCTCGCCGGTCTTGAGGCTGTTGTTCGCGAGCGCGATGTCGATCTCGGCGTCGCTGACCTGGGTCGACTGCGCGACGCGCTGGCGCAGGCGCTGGGTGACGAGTTCGTCGCGCAGGTTGCGGCGGAATTCTTCGTAGCTGAGGCCGTCGCGCGCGATCGCGCTGCGCAGCTGGTCGACGTCCATCTTGTTCGTGCGGGCGATGTTCGCGACGGCCTGGTCGATCTCGACGTCGCCGATGCGCACGCCGCTCTGGCCGGCCTTGGCGACCTGCAGCCGCGTCATGATCAGGCGGTCGAGCACCTGGCGTTCGAGAACCGGACGCGCCGGAAGCTGCTGCGGATTGCGCTGGTATTGCGCGACGACCTGGTTGACCGCACGGTTGAGTTCGCTCTTGAGCACGACGTCTTCGTCGACGATGGCCACGATGCGGTCGAGCGTGCCGTCGTCGGGTGCGGCGGTCTGCGTCTGCTGGGCGGGTTGCGGATTCAGGAACTGGGCCCACGACGGCGTGACGGCCGCGGACAGGGTGGTCAGCAGGGCAAACGCGAGCGCAGGCTTGTTCATCGCAGGTCCGTGTAGAGCTTGGGAATTCCGCGAACCGGGCCGGTTGCGCGGGCGGGGCGACGAGTGTGCATGTCGCCCCGGACTGGTGCCTGAACGCTCAGGCACCGACCAGATCACTGGTAGCCGAGAATACCACGGCGCAGGAAATCGCCCGTTTTCTGGCCGATCGCACCGAGTCCCTTGAGCTCCATTTCGAAGTAGATCGCATCGTTCGCCTTGCCGCTCGCACTGCGCAGGTAATGACGCGCGAGCAGGCGCCAGATCACGCAGCAGGAATCGCGCTCGATACCGAACAGGTTCTCCAGCGGCTTGCGGTCGCGCAGCGAGTAGTTCCAGCGGCCGATCAGGCGCCAGCGCTCGTTCAGCGGGATCAGTGCCGAGATGTCGGTCTGCTCGAGGAAGTCGCGGCGGTAGCGGTACGAGACATTGAGCACGCCGTCGCCGAGGAAGCGGCGCTGCAGGCTGACCGCCGACAGGTCGGTGCGATCGTCGTTCGGATCCCACTGCTCGGCGATCTTGAGCCGCCACTTGTCCGACAGATGCAGGTCGAGTTCGCCGACATAGGCCGAGCCGGAATAGTCGGTCGCCGGGCCGTAGAGCTGCACGCGCTGCTCGTCGAAATAGCGGATCTGGCCGAGGCTCGCCGACAGGCGCTCGGCGCCGGTCGCGGTCTCGAGCAGGCGCGTGGTCAGCGCGACGGTCAGGTTGTTCGCGTCCATCTGCCGGTCGGCGCCGCTGTAGCGGTTGGTCGTGAACAGCTGCGGGAAGTCGAAGGTCAGCAGCTGCGTGTCGAACAGCGGCAGGTCGCTCTGGTCGCGATAGGGCACGCGCAGGTAATACAGGCGCGGTTCGAGCGTCTGGATGTAGCTCGTGCCGAACAGGTTCGCGTCGCGCTCGAAGATCAGGCCCATGTCGAGGCTGCCGATCGGCGTCGTGCGCTGTGGCGTCGCGCCGAGTTCGCGGCCGTCCGCCAGCTCGGTCTCGACGTCGTAGCGCGTGTGGCGCACGCCGAACTCGGGACGCAGGAACCACGACGCGCCTTCGAGCGGCAGGCTCAGATACGGATAGACGTCGAGGCGCTGGCCCGTGGTCGGGCAGACGCGCGTGCCGTTGCCGTCGCGGAAGCAGTCCTTGTCGAACGCGACGAATTCGGATTTCACGCCGCCGCGCAGGCGGCCGACGAGATCGACGTCGCCGTCGAAGGTGATGCGCGGCAGACGGATGTAGGGTTCGAACTGATCGGCGAGCGCCGGGTCAGTGACCTGATACTTGTCGCCGCCGGCGGCGAAGCTCCAGCCGCGACCGCGGCCGTTGAGGTACATGCTCGACGGCAGCAGGCTCGTCGAGATCGCCGACAGGCTGTCGCCGAAGTCCTCGAAGTAGCGCTTGTCGCTGACGCCGTTGACGTTGGCGGCGAAATTCCAGTTCGCGTTGAGATACGTGAAATTGTCCCAGTGCCACTGGCCGCGCTCGCGCTCGGCGCGGCGGTCGTTCGGCATCCAGGTGCCGTCGACCTGGCCGCGGCTGCGCTCGGTCAGATAGCGGAACTCGGCGCCGGGCATGAATCCGCGCTGCGTGACGATGCGCGGATACAGCGTCATGTCGTAGTTCTCGGCGAGATTCAGGTAGTACGGCAGCGTCAGGTCGAGACCGCTGTTGCCGTTGAATCCGAAGCTCGGATAGAGAAAGCCGCTCTGCCGCCGGTCGTCGGTCGGGAAGCGCGCGTAGGGCAGCCAGAAGATCGGCACGTCTCCGACGCGAAGCGTCACGTCGTGTCCGCGCGCCACGCCCTCGGCCTGGTCGATCGTGATGTCGTCGGCGCGGATCTCCCAGCTCGGCTGGTCGGGATCGCAGGTCGAGAAGCGCACGAGCGTCATGCGCGCATGATCGTCGTCGATGAGCTCGGCCTGTTGCGCGCGGCCGTTGCCGCGCGAATTCAGCAGCTGGAACTGCACGGTGTCGAGCACGGCCGTGTTCGGCGTGGTCTTGCCCTGCGCCTTGTCGGCCGACAGCAGCATGCCGCGATCCTGATAGCGCACGTTGCCCTGCGCGATCCAGGCCGTGGTCTCGGTCCAGTAGGTGAGTTCGTCGGCACGGATCAGCTGATCGAGCCGCTGTACGCGCGCGTTGCCCTGCAGCACGTACTTGGTTTCGTCGGCGCTCTGGAAGCGGTCGGCCGCGAAATCGGTTTCGGCCTCTTCGCGCTTGCCCGTCGCCGGCAGGCCGGCAACGTGGAAGGACAGCAGCGCGTTGGGCTTGCACAGGCTGAAGTCGTCGGACTTGCGCGGGCACTGGTCGCTGCCCGGAAGGCAGGCGGCCCGATTGGCGGCGTTGTCGGCCGCATGGGCGCCTGCGCCGTACAGGCACAGGACGGTGGCCTGCACCAGATGGCGCAGTCGGAAAGTACGCGAAAGATTGCGCGGCACAGGCAGGTCTTTGGCAGACGGCGAGGCGCGTAAGATGCCCGAAAGCCGGTCATTGCAGCAATCGGCGCGACCATAAGTGCTTGACGGCGCTGCTTGTAGGATCGCGCGGCATCCCCATCTGGAACGACCATGAATGCCAAGATCGAGAAATCCGACACCGAGTGGCGCGACCAGCTCACGCCCGAGCAGTACGCGATCTGCCGTTGCTCCGCGACCGAGCGCGCGTTCAGCGGCAAGTACTGGGACCACCACGAGACCGGCACCTACCACTGCGCCGCCTGCCGGGCCGAGCTGTTCGGCTCCGGCGCGAAGTACGACTCGGGCAGCGGCTGGCCGAGCTACTACGAACCGCTGTCGCGCGAGGCCGTGACCGAGCACTTCGACGAAACGCACGGCATGCGCCGCATCGAAGTGCGCTGCGCCCGCTGCGATTCGCACCTGGGGCACGTGTTCCCCGACGGCCCGCGGCCGACCGGGTTGCGGTATTGCATCAATTCGGCGGCGCTGGAGTTCGAGGCAGGAACGAGTGCGCAGGAGTGAGGAAAGAGTGGCCACTTCAAGGGCTTGATCACTCGTTTCTCACTCCTGACAACCCATTCCTCTAGATACACCCCTGCGCCACCGGCGTCAGCGAACAGACGTCGAGCGACAGCACGTTGCCTTCGGACGAGGTGCGGAACAGCACGTCGTTGTTGACGAAGATCGGCACCGACGGATAGCCGACGACGCCGATGTCCGGGTTCACGCGCCAGCGGATCTCGCTGCCGTTCTGGATCGTCGTCGACGTGACCGGCACGAGGAATTCCAGCCAGAACCCCTGGCCCGAGCGCCACGCACCGCCGTCGGCGGTATTGCGCGGCGCGCGGAATGCCCAGCCTTCGAGCCCCTGCGCGAGCTGCTGCGGGCAGCCGTAGCCGGAATCGTTGCCGAGGTTGATCAGGCGCGGGCCGTTCGGCACGCGTGCGAAGCAGAACGCCGGATTCTCCGCCGAGATCGCCGGCGTCACGCCGTTGGGCAGCAGCAGTTCCAGTCCGATCACGCTGCCGCCGCAGGGATTGCCCGGGTGGCTGATGATCAGGTGCGTGTAGAACACTTCGCCGACGGCCGGCGTGCGATTGGGCGGCAACAGCGTGTAGCCCGTATACGCCTGCACGCGGATCTGGCTGATCGGCGGATCGCTCGCGCACGCGAAGTTCGTGCCGATGCTCTTGAACACGCCGTCGAACCACGGCAACTGCAGCGCAGCGGCGGGCCGCGCGGCAAGGCAGGACACGGCGGCAACGGCGAGACTGGCAAACAGGCGACGCATGATGCGGATTCCTTCGACGACGGCCGCGGAACGCGGGAGTTGTCACCGAGGACGGGGCGGCGCTGCGAAAACTGTCAGCGACGCGCGGGGCGCAATGCCCTGTTGCGCCCGCGTTATTCGATCAGCGCCGCGACGTGCGCCTGCACCGACTGGCGCAGCGCGGTCAGGCTGTAACCGCCTTCGAGACTCGACACGATGCGGCCCTGCGCATGTTTGTCGGCCAGCGCGACGAGCTCGTGCGTGACCCACGCGTAGTCCTCGGCGTCGAGGTTGAGGTTCGCGAGCGGGTCGAGGCGATGCGCGTCGAAGCCCGCGGAGACGAACAACAGCTGCGGCGCAAACGCGTCGAGTGCGGGCAGCACGCGTTCGCGGTAGGCCGCGCGGAATTCGCCGCTGCCGCCGCCGGAAGGCAGCGGTTCGTTGATGATGTTGCCGACGCCGGTCTCGCGGCGCAGACCCGTGCCGGGATACAGCGGCATTTCGTGCGTCGACGCGTAGAGAACGCGCGGATCGCTGACGAAGATGTCCTGCGTGCCGTTGCCGTGATGCACGTCGAAGTCGACGATCGCGACGCGCTGCAGGCCGCTCGCGAGCGCATGCCGCGCGCCGACCGCGACGCTGTTGAACAGGCAGAAGCCCATGGCCTGCGCGGCGGTCGCGTGATGGCCCGGCGGTCGCACGGCGCAGAACGCGCGGCGATGACGCGCGGCGAGCACGTCGTCGACGGCGGCGCAGACCGCGCCCGCGGCGCGCAGCGCCGCGTCGAGCGAGTCCGGCGACATGACGGTGTCGGCGTCTATGCGCAGCGATGCGTCGCCGGCCGGCGCGGCGTCGAAGATCTGCGCGACGTGGCCCGGACTGTGCGCGAGTTCGAGCTGCGTGCGCGTCGCGCGCGGCGCTTCGATGCGGTCGATGCCGGCGAAGCGGTCATGGGTCAGCGCTTCGAGCACCGCGCGCAGGCGCGCCGGCGATTCCGGGTGGCCGGCGCCCGGGTCATGGGCGAGGCAGCTGGCATGCGTGTAGAGCGCGAGATGCATGATTCAGGCGCTCTGCGGCTTCTTGCGGCGTTCGTGCTGCCAGAGCACCTCGCCGTGGCCGCTGCGCCGCGCGAGCACGCGCGCGAGCACGAACAGCAGGTCGGACAGGCGATTCAGATAGCGCGTTGCCTCCGCGCGCACGCTTTCGTGTTCGGCCAGCGTGACGACTTCGCGCTCCGCGCGGCGGCAGACCGTGCGCGCGAGATGGCAGGTCGCCGCGGCGATGCCGCCGCCCGGCAGGATGAAATCCTTGAGCGGAGGGAGGTCGTCGTTGAAGCCGTCGAGTACGGTCTCCAGCCGCGCGACGTCGTCGTCGAAGACCATGGCCATGCCGGGGATGCACAGCTCGCCGCCGAGGTCGAACAGGTCGTGCTGGATCTGCGTCAGCGGTTCGCGAATGTCGTCGCCGATGTCGTGCGCGATCAGCATGCCGATCACGCTGTTGAGTTCGTCGACGGTGCCGTAGGCGCTGACGCGCGCGGAGTCCTTGCGCACGCGCGAGCCGTCGCCGAGTCCGGTCGTGCCGTCGTCGCCGGTGCGCGTGTAGATCTTCGAGAGTCGGTTGCCCATGAAATGCTCGCGCGGGCCGCGAATCGGGCCCGTCAGTAAACGTGTGGAAAATGCGCGGTTCGCGTCAGTCGTCCTCGAAGCGCGAAGCGTTGGTGTAGCTTACTTCAAACTGCCCGAGCCGATAGCGGATGCGGCTCGCGCGCGCATAGCCGAGCTGCAGCGAGAACGCGCGCGCCGGCGGCAGGGCGAGCGCATGGCAGAGCAGTGCGCGGATCGATCCGGCGTGGGCAACGGCGAACACGCCGTCGTTGTCCTGCGTCGAACCCAGCAGCGCCGCGAGCCACGCGCCGGTGCGCCGCATGACGTCGCTGAAACTCTCGCCGCCGGGCGCTTCCTGGATGACCCAGTTGTCGGCCCAGTGGCGGTAGTGGTTGGCGTCCTCGTTGACGATCGCGTCCCAGCGCCTTCCGTCCCAGTCGCCGAAATGCAGTTCGCGCAGACGCGGATCGGCCAGCGGCTCGGTCGCGAAGCGCGCCGCGAATACTTGCGCGGACTGCTGCGCGCGGCGCAGGTCGCTCGTGAACAGGAAGCGCGGCGCGTCGCCCTGCCAGTGCGCGGCGAGCCGCTGGATCGCGAGAAACCCTTCGCTCGACAGCGGCACGTCGGTGTGTCCGACGCAGAGCCCCGGTGCGGCCTCGGAGTCGCCGTGCCGCACGAGAATCAGATCCATCGTTGTGCTCCCGCGCAGACGAGATAGCACGCCAGTTCGACGATCTGGTTCGCCGCGCCGAGCGTGTCGCCGGTGATGCCGCCGAGCTGCGCGCGGAAATACAGGCCGGCGAGTGCGACGACGGCGATGCTGGCCACTGCTGCGAGCAGCGCGAGCCGGCCGAGCGGCGCGACGAGCACGAACGCGAGCAACGCGCCGGCGCCGACCTGGACCCAGCCGATGCCGTCGGCGACGGGCTTGTTCGCTGCCTGGCCCTCGCGCGCATAGCCGAGCGTCGCGGCCAGCGGCAGCACGCTCCAGCGCGCGAAGATATGACCGAGCCAGAGTGCGGCGAACAGCAGCGACGGCGACAGGCTCGCGAGCGCCAGGTATTTGCCGCCGAGCACCGCGGCGAGCGCGAGCGCCGCATAGCTGCCGATGCGGCTGTCGCGCATGATCTCGAGCTTGCGTTCGCGCGTGAATCCGCCGCCGAGACCGTCGGCCGTGTCGGCGAGGCCGTCTTCATGGAAACCGCCCGTGACGACGATGGCTGCGGTCAACGCGGCCCAGGGCGCGAGCGCCGGCGGCAGCCATTGCAGACTGAGCCAGGCCGCGAGCGCCGCGACGGCCGCGACCAGCGCGCCGACGAGCACGAAGTAGGGAGCGGCCTGGGCGAGCCGTGCCGGCTCGGCGTAGCTCCAGCGCGCGAACGGCAGGCGCGTGAGGAACGTCGCGGCGGTGGCGAACAGGCGCAGCGGATGGCTCATGGCGGGCGGCGGGGTAAGCGAACGCCGAGCGTAGC
>NZ_DATIGT010000272.1:0-21190 GCF_035481375.1 Tahibacter sp. | reverse complement strand
CAGGAACGTTTCCCGCCGTGTACGCTTGCGCTTGCTCGCGTACTCGCCGTCTCCGAAGCTCATCTGGTCCATCGTGCAGGCCTGCAGGTAGTGTTGTGTTATCTCAGCACAATTGAGGGGGCTTGTTCAGACCTTACCTAGGCTCGAACCGTTGGCGCGTCTCGGAAACGCCTGGCAGGATTGGCAGTCAGGATAGCGTAGTAAGAACGCGGGCGATCACTCGTCGGCGGAAGGTGTAGCGGCCGGAGGAAATTAGAATAGCGGTTCATCGACACCTTTTTGCCTTGCGCGAAAGCGTTCGAATTTCTCATTGAGCACGAAAACGTAGTCGCAGATTGCACTCGCGAAGTCCAGCAAATCGCGGGCGTCTTCTTTCGATACGCGTTCGGTTGTCGCATGAGCTCCAAGATTTCTGTGCTTGCGGAGCGCTTCTCCCCATTCGAACAGGCGCGTGTCGATCACGCCGCTCGTCTTGAGAGCTCCCAACCCTTTCGCTAGCGTTCGCAACTTTGGATCATGGTGAATGCAGAGCCCCTCGATCGCGCGTCCGCACATCACGGCGCATGCGCTAAATGCGCGAGCGGAGAAACAACTGTGCGCTTCGTGCAAAGAGATCTGAACTATTTCCGGAATGCTTTGGTGTACGCGATCTTCGCGAGGTGGCCAGACTCGGTACAGGCTCATCCATTCGTATTCGTCATGCCCGACTTGCAATTCCTCGGACGTGCCGACCAAGGGAGATTTGCATGAGGGACATACTACAAGCGCGACTTTCTGCGGATAAGGATCGTTGTCATCTCGAAAGACAACTTCGGCCTTCGTTACCGCCGCGACTTTCGCATCACATCGAGGACAGTCGATGACTTGTTGATTCACGAACACTTCCCCTGAAGAGGTGGTCTTCGTGAAATGTATACCACGTGCGTGGTGCGCGGCTGATTGCTCGTGCCGGTGATCGACGTCATGCTGTCCCACTGCTGTCCCGGGACGGGCAAGCTGAGCGGGGCGCTCTATAAATCATTGATTTGATGGCGCGCCCGGAGGGATTCGAACCCCCGACCACCGCCTTCGGAGGGCGGTACTCTATCCAGCTGAGCTACGGGCGCGTGGTGGTGCGGTGCGGGACCCGACGCGGGGCGCGGGTTCTGCGGTGCCGGGTTTGTGGCCGGGCCGGCGGGGCCGGGGCTGCGGTTCGCGGCGGCGCCGCCGGTACGGTGCAGACCGGCGCGCATCATAGCGGTCCGGCCGGGCGGCGGGCTAGCCCTGCGCTTCCGTGGTCCGGGGTCGGCCGTTATACTTGCCCGTCTTTTTGTCCGTGCCGGGAGCCACTCCGGCACCCAAGCCGCCGCTAGGAAAGGTGTTCTGTGAGCAGCCCGATTACCAAGACCGACCTGGAATTCCTGAAGCGCTTTTCGATGCTGATCGGCGTGCTGGCCGTGATGGCTCTGGCCTTCATCCTGCTGGCGCTCTACATCTACGACAAGAATCCGCCGGCGGCCAGCCCGACCGCCGGCAAGGCCGTCGAGGATCGTCTGGCGCCGGTCGGCGCCTCGTATGCCGGCGAAACCGGCCGCGCGGCGATGCTGGCCGCCGAGGAAGCCCGCAAGAAGGCCGCCGCTGCGCAGGTCGCCTACGGCGGCACGACCGACGGCAAGGTCATCTACGACAATCTCTGCGGTGCCTGCCACAAGTCCGGAGCCGGCGGTGCGCCGCGTATGGACGACAAGGCGAACTGGGCGCCGCGCATCGCGCAGGGCGCCGACACCATGATCAAGCATGCGATCGAAGGCTTCACCGGCAAGGCCGGCGTGATGCCGGCGCGCGGCGGCAACCCCTCGCTCAACGACGAGCAGATGAAGGCCACCGTTCACTGGATGATCGATCAGGTCAAGTAATCGGTACTCACGTAAACCGGGACCAGTCGCCGCCGCTTCATGGCCGACCCGTCCGACACGCAACGCCGCCGCAAGGCGGCGTTGTCGTTTCCGCGTCTTCAACGGTGCGTTTCAGCGTCTGCCGGCGATCGCGTCGGACCGCCACCGGTCGGCGAACGCGACGAGGTCCGGAAAGAACACGTCGAATCCGGCCCGCAGTTCGGCATCGAGCGCCTGCAGCACCGGCAGCGCTTGGGCCAGCGGATTCGCGCGACTGAGGCGCGTGCCGACGCCAGCGAGCGCGCGGCCGACGACGGCGCTGTCGGCATAGGCCGCCGGCAGGCCGGCGCGACGCATGTAGTCGGCGAAGCGCTGCAGATTCGGCGGCAGTTCGTCGCGGTGTCGCCGCAGCAGGTCGTTGACGAGATCGGAAAAAACGTCGAGCGGCGCATCGCTCCAGCGTGCGAAATCGCGCGCGAGCACGTGGTCGAACCAGACGTCGATCAGGATGCCGGCATAGCGCCGGAACGGCGGCACGAAGCGGCCGCGCAGCGCGACGACGACGGGATGCGCGTCGGTGTATACGTCGATCGCGCGATGCAGGCGGATGCCGTGCCCGACGCCCTCGCGCAGATTCGTCGGTACCGGCCCGTGAACGAAATCGCCGAGCAGTCCGCCGAGTATCCAGTCGGGATCGCTGCCGGCCAGCAGCGCATGCGCGAGATGATTCATGCATCGAGCATAGCGCAGCGTATCGTCAGCGCCGGGTGAGCGGATCGGGAGAACAGCGTGTTCGCAGTGAAATACGTGGATGAGCAAGACGCCGCGATCCGCGTGGACGTTGCCGGCGTCCGGCGCGGCGACATTGCGCGCGCGGGTCTGGATGGCCGGCGACGCGTGCGGTTCGACGAGGCGTCGGTGAGTCTCGATTGCGACCATCGCGCGAGTGCCCGCGCGCGCGGACGCGTCGGGCTCATCGCGGCAGTGATCGCCGGCGTGCGGCCCGACCGCCGCTATCGCATTCGCGACGCGGACGCGGAAATCGCGCAGGTGCGCAACGTCCTGCGCTGGCGCGGCGGCCACGTCGCATTGACGCTCGCCGACGGCCGCAGCTGGCGCGTCTACGGCAGTGGGTTGCTGCCGACGCGGTTGCGTGTCGAATGCGACGGCGTCGCCTGCGGCGAGATGCAGATCGCCGGCATCCTGCGCGCCGAGTTGCGCACGCCCGATCTCGGCTTGCCGCCGCTCGTCGCGATCGCGTTCGGTGCGGTCGTGCTCGAACTCTGGGGCAACGATCCGCGCGCGGGTGCGGGCAGCGGGTGACCGGGTCGATCGCCATGCCGGGCTTCGCTGCGCTCGGCGCCACCTGCATGCGAAGCCAGACTGTGCGTGCCGCGCGGCTACTGGAACGCGTTGCGGAAGATCACGTCGCTCTGCACGATCGTAAAGTTCACATTGGAAATATCGAAGAAGATATTGCTGCTGCAGCTCACGCGGATGCGCGCGGTCGCCGCCGCCGTGCCGCTCGGCAGTACGATGCCGTGGCTGCCGTCGTTCGGCACGTTGCTCGCGAGGCTGAGCCAGCTGTTGCCGCCGTTGCGCGTCAGGTCGATGTTGACGTTCGCGCAGGAGATCGGCGCGGCGGTCGTGCCGGCGACGTTCCAGGTCACGATCTGCGTGACGCCGGTGTCCCAGCTGACTGCGGTGTTCGGCGCGGTCACGACGAACGGTCCGGCTGCGGCGACGACCTGGATGCCGGGCATGTCGGCGCTCGTCGAGCGGCCGCCGCCGGCGTGGTTGTCGCGCACGGTCAGGCGGAATTTCATCGACGTGCGATTCATCGTCGGCAGGATTTCGCCGGTCGCCGTCGTGTTCGCGAACAGGTTCGACGGACGCGGGATCGTGCGCCCGCGCGTCACGCCCGGATTCCACGAGCGCACGATCGGACTCGTGCCGTTGTCGACGTTGACGGCCGTGCTCGCGCCGAGGTCGTATTCCTCCCAGCCGTAGGTCAGCGCGTCGTTGTCGGCGTCGGTCGCGAGCGGTGCGAGCAGTGTGAACGGCGTCTGCGCCGGAATCGCATAGGTCGCCGTCATCGCCGGAATCGCCGGCGCCCGGCTCGGGTTCGGCGTCGACGTGCCGCAGTTCGGCACGGCGTCGAGCCGCGCCTGCATCTGCTCGAGACTCTTCGCATGGAAATACGGGTCGGAGTTCGGCTGCAGGTCGTCGCTGCCGCAGATGCCGGCATAGCCCTGGATCGTCGATGCGCTGCCGGGTTCGTAGGCCGCGCCGCTGGAACGGTTGCCGCTGCAGGCGCCGGCCGAGCTGTTGAACGTGTGCGAGCCGCCGTACTGGTGGCCTATCTCGTGCGCGACGTAGTCGATGTAGAACGGATCGCCGAGCGGATTGCCGAGGCCCGTGACGCCGCGCGCCTTGCTGCCGTCGTTGCAGATCGCATTGAGCGTCGCGACGCCGCCGCCGCCCGTGCTGAACACGTGGCCGACATCGTAGTTGGCCGTGCCGATCACGCTCGTCAGGTTCGACTGGTTCTGCGCGAGCATCGCGCCGCCGTCGTTGTTCGAATACGGATCGGTCCCGCCGTTCGTGTAGACGACGAGGTTGTTGTTGGCGACGAGCTGCATGGTCACGCTGAACTCGTTGCCGTAGACCTCGTTGACGCGATTCATCGCGACGACGATCGCGGCCTGGCCCTGCGCGACGGTGCCGCCGAACACCGCGGTGTATTCGCCGGTCGCGGCGACCGCGGTGCGCAGTATGCGGCGCGAGGCGCCGGTAACCGTGGCGACGCCGGGGCCGGCGCTCGCGTGTTCGTCGGGTGTCTCGTCGCGGTCGTGTGTGTCGCAGTGAAAGCGGCGCCGCGTCGTGCTGTCGGCACGCCGGAAGCTGATGTAGTCGCCGCCCGCACCGAACGTGTTCGGCTGCACGATCCAGCTGCCGTCGCGATCGAACACGAGCGCCTGCAGGCCGAGGTCGGAAAGGTCCACGCGCACGCGGTTGCCCTGGGCGTCGCGGCCGCGCAGGCTCAGGATCTGCGGAAACTTCGCAGCGAGTTCCGGCGACATCGTCTGCGAATCTTCGAGCACGAATTCGGCGAAGGCGCCGTCGGGATGCGGCAGCGCGAACGGCGTGCCGTCGACGACCGCGGCGCGCAATGCCGCGTGTGCACCGGCGACATCGAGCGCAGCGCGGCGGAACGTGTGCGGCTGCGGACCGTCGGCATTCAGCGCGAATGCTGTGCGCGCTTCGGACCAGAGCTCGGCGGCACCGGCCGGCGCGGTGGACAGGGCGAGCAGCAGCAAGGCAGGCAGCAGACGGCGTTTCATCGAGTTATCCCCTGAGCGAAGGCGCGATCGTAGTGGATGGCCATGGCGGCAATCGTGTCGCCGTCGCGCGTTTGGCCGCCGATTTCAGCGCTTCCGCGGCCGTGGCGTAACCGCCTCGCGACGGATGTCGCCGAGGGGTCCGACGCGCCGGCAGGTGCGCCGCCGCCTGCGGCGCTTGGCTACAATCGGCCGATGAACGTCCCTGCCTCCGTCCCTGCGTTTCCCGCGACCTCCGGCCCTCTGATGCTGCCCGGACCGGCCGGCGCCCTCGAATGTCTCGTCGAGCGGCCCGAGCAGGACGAGCGCCGCGGCAACGTCGTCGTCTGCCATCCGCATCCGCTGCACGGCGGCACGATGCACAACAAGGTCGTCACGATGGTGTCGCGCTCGCTCGTCGAGCTGGGTCTCTCGACCGTGCGATTCAACTTCCGCGGCGTCGGCGCGTCGGAAGGCGGCTACGACGACGGCAACGGTGAAACCGACGATCTGCATGCCATCGCCGACTGGCTGCGGCGCGAGCGTCCGGGCGACGCGCTCTGGCTCGCGGGCTTTTCGTTCGGCAGCTATGTCGCGCTGCGCGCGGCCGCCGCGCTGGAACCGCAGCAGCTGATCCAGATCGCGCCGCCGGTCGGACGCTGGGAATTCGAGGCGATCACGCTGCCCGACTGCCCGTGGCTCATCGTCCAGGGCGAGGCCGACGAAGTCGTCGATCCGGCCGCGGTGTTCGCCTGGGTCGACGCGCTGACGAAACCCGTGCAGCTCGTACGCATGCCCGAGACGAGCCATTTCTTCCATCGGCGTCTCATGGACCTGCGCGGCGCGGTCAAGCACGGCGTCCGCGACAACCTGCCGCCGCTGCGGGTTTCCTGAGTGAGCGCGACCGCGCATTACCTCGCCGGCGTGCAGCGCGGCGACTGGCAGGACGATGCCGCGCAGCGCGCGGTGCTCGTCGAACTCGACCGCATCGGCGCCGCGCTCGAACAGGCCGAACCCGCCGGACTCCTCGCGCGGCTGCGCGCGCGCTTTGCGACGCCGGAACCCGTGCGCGGCCTGTATCTCTGGGGCGGCGTCGGCCGCGGCAAGACCTTTCTGATCGATCTGTTCTTCGAACACCTCTCGATCGCGCAGAAGCGCCGCATCCATTACCACCGATTCATGCGTTCGGTGCAGGCCCGCCTCAAGGAACTGCAGGGGCGCCAGGATCCCTTGGTCGACGTCGCCGAAGGCCTCGCCGCCGACACGCGCGTGCTCTGCCTCGACGAGTTCTTCGTCAGCGACATCGGCGACGCGATGATCCTCGGCGGACTGCTGCGCGAGCTGTTCGCGCGCGGCGTCTGCGTCGTGACGACGTCGAACACGCCGCCGCGCAATCTCTACGCGAACGGCCTGCAGCGCGAGCGCTTCCTGCCGGCCATCGCGCTGATCGAACGGCACTGCGCGGTCGTCGAGATCGTGTCCTCGCAGGACTGGCGCCTGCGCGCGCTGACGCAGGCGCGCGTCTATCACGCGCCGCTCGGTCCCGACGCGGATCGTGCGCTCAACGACTGCTTCCAGCGCATCAGCCACGGCGTCGCTCGGCCCGAGACGACGATCGACGTGCACGATCGCGACATTCCCGTGCGGCGTCTCGCCGAAGACGTGATCTGGTTCGAATTCGCCGCGATCTGCGAAGGCCCGCGCGCGGTGGCCGACTACATCGAGATCGGCAAGGACTACGGCACCGTCATCGTCTCGGGCGTGCCGCAGTTCACGCCGACCATGGAAGACGCCGCGCGGCGTTTCATCGAAATGGTCGACGAGTTCTACGACCGCCACGTGAAGCTGATCCTGTCGGCGGCCGTGCCGATCATCGATCTCTACGACGGCGACCGCCTGCGCGCCGAATTCAGCCGCACCGAGTCGCGCCTGATCGAGATGCAGAGCGAAGACTATCTCGCGCGCGAGCACCTGCCGTAGGCGCGGCGCGTTCGCCGAAAGTCCATGTCCGCGATTGCCGCGCATCGCCTACCATCGGCGTTTTCCGCGGAGAGACGATCATGCGCCGAATCTGTCTGGCCCTCGTTGCTGCGCTGGCCGCCTCGCCGGCGGCTGCCGCGACCGATACGCAAAGCGCGGCCGCCGCGGTCGATGCGCAGGTCCTCGCCTGGCGGCGCGACATCCACCAGCATCCGGAACTCGGCAACCGCGAGAAGCGCACGGCCAAGCTGATCGCCGACCACCTGAAGAAGCTCGGTCTCGACGTGAAGACCGGCGTCGCGCACACCGGCGTCATCGGCCGGCTCAAGGGCGGCAGGCCCGGGCCGCTGCTCGCGATCCGAGCCGACATCGACGCGCTGCCCGTGACCGAGGAAGTCGACCTGCCGTTCGCGTCGAAAGTGCGCAGCACCTACGCCGGCCAGGACGTCGGCGTCATGCATGCCTGCGGCCATGACGCGCACACCGCGATCCTGCTCGGCGTCGCGACCGCGCTGGCCGGCATGAAGAAGGATCTCCCGGGCGAGGTCATGTTCATCTTCCAGCCCGCCGAGGAAGGCTCGCCGCCGGGCGAGGAAGGCGGCGCGAAGCTCATGCTGAAGGAAGGCCTGTTCCGCGAAAGAAAGCCCGACGCCGTGCTCGGCCTGCATGTGTTCTACACCTTGCACGCGGGCCAGGTCGGCGTGCGCGAAGGTCCGCTGCTCGCGGGCTCGGACCGCTTCAAGATCCGCGTGTTCGGAGCGCAGACCCACGGCGCGCAGCCCTGGCGCGGCGTCGATCCCATCGTCGCCGCCGCGGCCATCGTCAGCCAGGCGCAGACCATCGTGAGTCGACAACTGGATATTTCCAAATTGCCGGCCGTGCTCACGTTCGGCATGTTCCAGGGCGGCGTGCGCTACAACATCATTCCGGAAAAGGTCGAACTCGAAGGCACGATCCGCACGTTCGACGCGGCGATGCGCGAAGACCTGTTCAAACGCCTGCGCCGTACCGCCGAGGGCGTGGCCGCCGCGCAGGGCGCGCGCGTCGAACTCGAAGTGCCGATGCCCGAGGTGCACAACCCGGTCACGCGCAACGACGCGGCATTGACGAAGCGCCTGCGGCCGAGCCTCGAGAAGGCCGTCGGCGTCGACAACGTCGTCGACGTGCCGCCGAACATGGTCGCCGAGGACTTCTCGTACTTCGCCGACGAAGTGCCGGGCCTCTACTTCTTCGTCGGCGTCGTACCGCCGGGGCAGGATCTCGCGACCGCGGCACCGAACCACTCGCCGAAGTTCTTCCTCGACGAAAAGTCGCTGCAGGTCGGCACGCGCGCGATGCTGCAGACGGCGGTGGATTTTCTGGAGGGCGGGAAGTAGAGAGGAACTAGACGGTAGTTTTTCGGAACTGGAGGGAGCTGCCGCGCCCGATCGGGCGGGCGGCTCTTTTCGTTTGTGCACAAGTCCAATATGGGCGCGTCGCCGCTTCGGCTTGAGCGCGGCGGAACACCTGCAGGCGCCGGGTGTCGACAGTGCGCCGCCGCGGTAAACCTGTTCCTTTCGATGACGCCGATGATCCGGCTGCGTTCCGCGCTGCCGGTGGCGGCGTGCGCGCTGGACGTACCGCGTATGAGACCGGGGAAGCGTCAGGCTGGTCGTGTGATGCTGTGGCCGTTCGTGCCGATGCTCATGGCTCCCTGGCCGGCCTTCCTGTGCAGCCTGCCGTTGACTTGCGATGTCGGACGGGCGCGTTTTCTCGCCGCGCGCGCAGATCGCGAAGCTCGAGATGCATCCGGTTCGACTGCGGTCGATTGCCGGGCAACCTCGACGAACTGCTCGGGGCCGTACGCGAGCCTGAGTGCATGAAGGATGCGATGCGCCCGTCCCTGCTCATCGATCCGTTCGGCTCGCGGTTCGACTACTGGCGTGCGGGCGACGGCCAGCGTTTCGAGCTGCGCTCCTATGGGTCGCGATCGCGTCCACGACACCGACGACGACATCACGAGCCGGACCCTGGACTATCCGCGAGCGCCGATAGACTGGCCCCGCCGATCGCAATCCTGATTCCGGTCCTCCTCATCGTCGCGGTAATTTTCCGCGCGCTGTTCGCGCTGTCGTCCGCCTTCGCAGGCGCCTGCCGCCGCTGGGGTCCCCGGTGGCCCCGCGACGCGGGTACTCGGAAAGAACAGTAGCCGGGCGCCAGCGGTAGCGACTGGGCGCGGCGCGCCGTCCGCCCGGCGGAGCGAACTCGACCGCTGGCTGCGGACTGCTCCTCCGGTTCTTAGCCGCTCCCTTTGTTTGTTCTTCTCGCGTGAAATCCCGTCCCACGTCTCAACTCCCAGCCGATTGTGTTGACCCCGCGCTGTCAACCTCTATATGTTGTGTTTCGTCGGTTCCCGGTCACGGCCGGGATTAAACGGGAATCCGGTGCAATTCCGGAGCTGCCCCGCAGCGGTAAGCGGAAACGAAGGTCGTCAAGGCACTGGCCAGAGAGGCTGGGAAGCGACGGCTGCTAGGAGGTTCCGGAGGGCCGGAACCGCGTCCGCAAGCCCGAATACCTGCCGACAGCCGCGCGTCGCACACCGCGCGGTCAACGGCCGGGAGTCTCCGCGGGGGGACGGGTCGACGGTTGCCGCCGGCCCCAAGCCGTGCCGGAGCCGCACCCCGAATTCCGCAACTCCGCACGCCCGAGGGGGCGTGGCCACGCCCGCGGCATCGACCGCGGCGTTGCCGTCCCTTCGTTTTGCCGTCCCCGGGACAGGGCGGCAGTCGTGCCCACTCGCACCGGAGGGAGTCCATGAGCACCACAGAACACGACATCGCTACCGCCGCCTCCGCCGCTCGCACCGGCGCTACGCAGAAAGACACCCGCGCGCCGCAGTTCGCGCTGACGCCGCCGCATTCCAGCGGCACCATGGCCGTGACCAAGCGCAACGGCAAGCGCGAACCGGTCGACCTCAACAAGATCGTGCGCGCCGTGACGCGCGCGGCCGAAGGCCTGTATTCCATCGATCCGATGCGCGTCGCGACGCGCACGATCTCGGGTCTCTACGACGGCGCGACCACGCGCGAACTCGACGAACTCTCGATCCGCACCGCGGCCATGCTGACCGCGGAAGAACCCGAATACGGCCGTCTCGCCGCGCGCCTGCTCAGCGACTACATCGCGAAAGAAGTCGCCGGTCAGGAAATCCACGCGTTCTCGCAGTCGGTCGCGCGCGGGCATGAGCTCGGCCTGATCAACGAGCGCCTGCTGACCTTCGTCCAGGCCAATGCGCGCAAGCTCAACAGCGCGCTCGACGGCGACCTCGACCGGCGCTTCGACTACTTCGGTCTGCGCACGGTCTACGACCGCTATCTGCTGCGTCATCCGAAGACGCGCAAGGTCATCGAGACGCCGCAGCAGTTCTTCCTGCGCATCGCCTGCGCGCTCTGCGAAGACGTCAGCGACGCGCTCGAGCTGTATCGCCTGATGGGCAGCCTCGACTACCTGCCGAGCTCGCCGACGCTGTTCAACTCGGGCACCACGCACGAACAACTGTCCTCGTGCTTCCTGCTCGATTCGCCCGACGACTCGCTCGAATCGATCTACAAGCGCTATGCCGACGTCGCGATGCTGTCGAAGTTCTCCGGCGGCATCGGCCTCGCGTACACGCGCGTGCGTGCGCGCGGTTCGCTGATCAAGTCGACGAATGGTTTGTCCAACGGCATCGTGCCGTGGCTCAAGACGCTCGACGCGTCGGTGTCGGCTGTGAACCAGGGCGGCAAGCGCAAAGGCGCGGCCTGCGTCTATCTCGAACCGTGGCATGCCGACGTCGAGGAATTCCTCGAGCTGCGCGACAACACCGGCGACGAGGCGCGCCGCACGCACAACCTGAATCTCGCGAACTGGATTCCGGATCTCTTCATGCGCCGCGTCGAAGCCGACGCGCAGTGGTCGCTGTTCGATCCCAAGGCCGTGCCGCATCTCGTCGACCGCTGGGGCACGTCGTTCGAGGCCGCCTACGAGCAGGCCGAGTCCGCCGGGCTGGCGGTCAAGCAGGTCAAGGCGCGCGATCTCTACGCGCGCATGATGCGCACGCTCGCGCAGACCGGCAACGGCTGGATGACGTTCAAGGACAAGTCCAACCGCGCCTGCAACCAGACCGCGAAGGAAGGCAACGTCGTCCACTTGTCCAATCTGTGCACCGAGATCATCGAGGTCAGCTCGCAGGGCGAAACCGCGGTCTGCAACCTCGGCTCGATCAACCTCGGCCAGCACATGAACGACGACGGCTTCGACTACGCGAAGCTCGCCGAAACCGTGCGCGTCGCCGTGCGCCAGCTCGATCGCGTGATCGACCTGAACTTCTATCCGATCGAATCCACGCGCAGCTCGAACCTGAAGTGGCGCCCGGTCGGCCTCGGCGTGATGGGCCTGCAGGACGTATTCTTCAAGCTGCGCCTGCCGTTCGACTCGGCCCCGGCGCGCGAGCTGTCGACGCGCATCGCCGAGGAGATCTACTACAACGCGCTCGTCGCCTCGCACGAACTCGCGCTCGAACGCGGCGCGCATCCGTCCTTCGGCGACACGCGCGCCGCGCAGGGCGAACTGCAGTTCGACGCCTGGGGCATCACGCCGTCGGATACGGCGCGCTGGGACGCGCTGCGCGACAACATCCGGAAGGGCGGCCTGCGCAATTCGCTGCTGATCGCGATCGCGCCGACCGCGACGATCGCCTCGATCGCCGGCTGCTACGAATGCATCGAACCGATGGTATCGAACCTGTTCAAGCGCGAGACGCTGTCGGGCGACTTCCTCCAGGTCAACAAATATCTCGTCGAGGAACTCAAGCAGCTCGGCCTATGGACCGCCGAGATGCGCGACCGCATCAAGCTCACCGAAGGCTCGATCCAGGGTATCGCCGAAATCCCCGAACGCCTGCGCGAGATCTACCGCACGGCCTGGGAAATCCCGATGCGCTCGCTGATCGACATGATGGCCGCGCGCGGCGCCTACATCGACCAGTCGGCTTCGCTGAACCTGTTCATGGAAAGCCCGAACATCGGCCAGCTCTCGTCGATGTACATGTACGCGTGGAAGGCTGGCCTGAAAACCACGTATTACATGCGTTCGCGCCCGGCGACGAAGATCGCGAAGACGACCGTGGCGGCGGTGGCGCAGGCACCTGCGCCGGCACCGGCGATCTCGCAGGAGCAGGCGGAAGCGGCGGTGTTTTGCTCGCTCGAGAATCCGGAGTATTGCGAGGCCTGCCAGTAAGCTGTTTGAAGCCCTCTCCCCCGACAGCGTCGGGGGGAGAGGGTTGGATGAGGGGGATAAACATCGGCGAGCGAGCTGTCTGGCTATCTCGAGCTCTTTCGGCGAAACGCGCGGCAGCATCGAACATCTGGACTTCTTCCCCTCACCCCAAGCCACTCTCCCAAGCAAGCTTGAGAGAGTGGGGTCGTCGTCGCCCGCTGAGCACTTGCGCTCGCAGGCAGTCCAAATCAGCAACACCTTTCAGCGAATCGCAGCCATGACTTCTTCCGCTTCCGCATCGAACGCCAGCGCCCGTCTCCTCGACGCCGGTTTCAACCTGACCCTGCGCCCCATGCGCTACCCGGCGTTCTACGACATGTACCGCGACGCCATTCGCAACACATGGACCGTGGAAGAAGTGGACTTCTCGCTCGACGTCAACGACCTGCGCCACAAGTTCGGCCCGGCCGAGCGTCATCTGATCGAACGCCTCGTCGCGTTCTTCGCGACCGGCGATTCCATCGTCGCGAACAACCTCGTGCTGAACCTGTACAAGCACATCAACGCGCCCGAGGCGCGCATGTACCTGTCGCGCCAGCTCTATGAGGAAGCGCTGCACGTACAGTTCTACCTCACGCTGCTCGACACCTACCTGCCCGAACCCGAAGCGCGTGCGAAAGCCTTCGACGCGGTCGAGAACATTCCGGCGATCCGCAAGAAGGCCGAGTTCTGCTTCAAGTGGATGGATGCGATCGGCAAGCTCGACCGCATCGAGACGCGCGAGCAGCGCCGCCAGTTTCTGCTGAACCTGATCTGCTTCGCGGCCTGCATCGAAGGCCTGTTCTTCTTCGCCGCGTTCGCCTACGTCTACTACCTGCGTTCGCGCGGGCTGCTGCACGGCCTTGCCGCCGGCACGAACTGGGTATTCCGCGACGAATCCGGCCACATGGCCTTTGCGTTCGAGGTCATTCGCGTCGCGCGCGAAGAAGAGCCGGATCTGTTCGACGAGGCCCTGCAGGCCGACATCGCCCAGATGCTCGACGAAGCCATCGCCTGCGAGCAGCAGTTCGCCGAAGACGTGCTGTCGGGCGGCGTCGCGGGTCTGTCGCTGAAGGACATGCGCCAGTACCTCGAATACGTCGCCGACCAGCGCCTCGCGCAGCTCGGCCTCGCCAAGCGCTATCACGCGCGCAATCCGTTCGCGTTCATGGATCTGCAGGACGTGCAGGAACTCACGAACTTCTTCGAGCGCCGTGTTTCCGCGTATCAGGTCGCCGTCGAAGGCGAAGTCACGTTCGACGCGGCGTTCTGAGCAGGACGCGCGCGTGAACGCAGCCCTGGAAACGCCGCGCGGCGGTGTCGAAGCGCGGCTCATCGAGATCGTGTTTCCCGACCACACGAATCATCTCGGCACGTTGTTCGGCGGCCAGGCGCTGGCCTGGATGGACAAGGCGGCCTTCGTCGTCGCGACGCGCTATGCGCGCCGCACGGTCGTGACGGCGCGTTCGGAACAAGTGGATTTCCGCCAGCCGGTGCGGCAGGGACAGCTCGTCGAACTCGTCGCGCGCATCGTGTCGACGGGCCGCAGCTCCATGCAGGTCGAAGTCGACCTGATCGCCGAGGATCCGCTGAGCGGCGACGCGCGGCTCTGCACGCAAGGACGATTCACGATGATCGCGCTCGACTCGCACGGTTCGCCGACGGCGGTCGCGCCGCTCGCCGACGCACCCTAGCGCACCGGCCCGCAGGCCGGATGCGGTGCCTGCAGCGCCGCCGGCTGCGCGAGGTCCGCGCGGTCGTAGGGAATGTAGCCTTCCCAGTACCACGGCATGCAGGTGTCGCCGAGTACAGCATCGACGAGGTACTTGAAAATGCCGCGCGCGTTGTCGCTGTTGCTCATGACGAGCACGCCGATGCCGCGTCCGTCGACGAGCGCGCTGTAGTTGCTCCAGCCGTCGTCGCCGCCTTCCTTGAAGTTCACGACGCCGAACGGCGACACGTAGCGACCCCAGCCGAGCCCGTAGGCCAGATCGATCGCGCGATTGTCGTCGCTCGTCTCCGGTGCCAGCGAGGGAAACTGCCGCTTGGAATCGATGCGGACTTGCGCAGCGAACATCTCGTCGCGCGCTTTCGCCGACAGGCCATCGCCGCGCTGCATGGCGGCAAGGAACGCCGCGTAGTCGGCCGGCGTGGTGTCCATCGATCCGGCGGCGCGCACGCCGCGACGCTGGCGATGACCGAGCGCTTTGCCGTCGGCGGCGTATCCGATCGCGACATTGCCGGCGAAGTCGTCGCGCCAGGTCATGCCGCTGCGGCGCATGCCGTAGCGGTCGTAGACACGCTCCTGGACGAGTTTCGCGAGATCGAGCCCGAGCCCCTGCTCGATGACGAACTGCAGCAGATTGATGCCTTCGCCCGAATACGCGTAGCGCGTCCCCGGCTCGACATGAAATGCGAGCTTGCCGTGCTCGTCGTAGCGACCGTCCGGCGTGAAGAAGCGGAAATTGGAGAATCCGCTCGTGTGGCTGAGAAGCCTGCGCGGCGTCAGTTCGCGCCAGCGCTCGTCGCCTGCGAGGTCGGCGTATTTCTCGTAGTCGGGCAGCGGCTTGGGCAGATACTCCGCGATCGACCGGTCCAGATCGATCCGGCCCTCGTCGACGAGCGTCATGACGACGTACGCGAACATCGCCTTCGTCAGCGACGCCGCGTACATCACGGTGTCGGTCTGCAGCGGCAAGCCGCGCTCGAGATCGCGCGAACCGTAGGCCTTCAGATGCACGACGCGGCCGTCGGCGACGATCGCGAGCGCGAGTCCCGGCACCTGCGCTGCCTGCATGAGCTGCGCGACTTTCGCGTCGACGCGCTGCGTGTCGAGCACCTGTCCGTCGGCTCGGCGCAGCGTCCTGGACGGTCCGGCGCAGGCGCACATGGCAATGGTCAGCAGGGCAAGCAGTGACGTTCGAAGCACGGTGTAGTCCTCCTGGCGGCGGCCAACGCTTGGATGCAGCAGAGCCGGAATTGCGTTTACATGAGACGTCCGGCCACATCTTCGCAGAGCCGCTACACTCCGCCCATGACCTCCGCCGAACAGTCCTCTCTCGGAAAAACCGTCGCCTATCGCGACGAATACGACGCTTCGCTGCTGTTCCCGATCCCGCGCGCGCTCAAGCGTACCGAGCTCGGCATCGGCGACGCGCTGCCGTTCCACGGCGTCGACATCTGGAACGCCTACGAACTCTCGTGGCTCGACGCGCGCGGCAAACCCGTCGTCGCGCTCGCGGAATTCCAGGTGCCGGCCGCTTCGCCGAACATCATCGAATCCAAATCCTTCAAGCTGTATCTGAACACGTTCGCTCAGACGCGCATCGCCGATGCCGACGACGTCACCGCGCGCCTGAGACGCGATCTCTCGGCCGCGGCCGGCGCCGACGTCGCGGTCTCGCTGTGCGACGCACGCCGCTTCGCGCAGCAACGGATGCGCGAACTCGACGGCGACGTCATCGACGGCATCGACGTCGACATCGACAGCTACGACGAGCCGCAGCCCGGCTACCTCGTCGCCGACGCCGCCGATGTCGCCGACGAAACGCTGGTCTCGCACCTGCTGAAGTCGAACTGCCCGGTCACCGGCCAGCCGGACTGGGCCAGCGTGCAGATCCGCTACCGCGGCGCGCGCATCGACCGCGCCGGCCTGCTGCGCTACCTCGTCTCGTTCCGGCGCCACAGCGACTTCCACGAGCAATGCGTCGAACGTATCTACACCGACCTGCAGTCGCGTTGCGCGCCGCAGCGGCTTTCGGTCTATGCGCGCTACACGCGCCGCGGCGGCCTCGACATCAATCCGTTCCGCACGAGCGAAACGGGCGAAAAGCCGGAGAATCCGCGCGGGGCGCGGCAGTAGTTGCGCGCGCGATCCTCGCTGCACGCGCGCCGCCGCGGTGCATGCGCGCAAACCCGGGCCGGCGCGTCGATCCACCGGCGCGGCGCATGCGCCGGCCGGCGGGCTGGTCCGCTTCGGTATGAACGCATAACGTGGAGACCGCGCCGAAGCGGAATCGCCGTGTCGCCGGCCCTGCCGGTGCGTGAGGACCTCCATGCCGGTGTCGTGTCGATGACACGCTCGCGCGAACCGGCGCCGGCTCCATGCGCGCCGTGGCGACACTCGCCCGCGGTACGCGGCTCGCGCTGACTCCGGGATTCCGATTCGCATGACCCAGGCATTTGACTACCGGCCCGCGCTGCCGCCGTTCTGGCTTCCGATCGCGGCGGCGATTCCGCTCGTTCTGTGCCTCGTGCTGCTCGCATTGCCTTCGCTGGGACACGGGGTCGCCACGGCCGCGCGAACGCTGTACGTGTTCGCGTTCATGGTGTGGGTCGTGCCGCTGACGGCGCTGCAGCGGCAGCTGTACCGGCGAGGTGCTTCGGCCGTGATTACCGTCGCGACGCTCTTGGTTGCGACGTTCGCGATGACGCTGGCTGCGCGGGCGACAAGTTTGCTTCTGCAGGGTGCGGCGAGTGACGGCGGACACCAGATCGTCTGGTCGCTGCTGCTGTTTCGCGGCATCGAAGGCGCGTGGCTCAGTCTGATCGCCTACTGCGCGATTCATGCCGTCGTCGCCCATTCGGTCGCGCTGCGGCGCGAGCGGGCGTTTCATGACGAGGCCCGCGCACTCGCGCGCGACGCGGAACTCGCTGCGTTGCGCTATCAGCTGCAGCCGCATTTCCTGTTCAACACGCTCAATGCGATTTCATCGCTCGTGGCGGAGCAGCGCGGACCCGAAGCCCGCGACATGCTCGCGCGTCTCGCCGACTTCCTCCGTCTGACTTTGGAGAGCGGCCGTTGCCACAAGGTCAGCCTCGCCGAAGAACTGGCCGTGACCGAGAACTATCTCGATATCGAGCGCGCGCGATTCGGTGATCGCCTGCGCGTCCGCTGGAATCTCGGTACAGGAGTTCTCGGCGCACGCGTGCCCTATCTGCTTCTGCAGCCTCTCGTCGAGAACGCAATCCGTCACGGCATTGCCCCGAGGCGCGACGCCGGTCAGGTCGAGATCACGGTGAACTGCGAACGTAGCGAGCTCCGGATTCGCCTGAGCAACGACCTGCCGGCACCGCGAGATCGCATCTCCGACGATCCGACGCGCGAAGCCGTGGGACTCGCCAACGTGCGCAAACGCCTGGCCCATCTCTACGGCGACGCTTTCGGGCTGGAACACGGCATCGGAGACGACGGACGCTTCCATGTGCAGTTGACGTTGCCGCTATGCGGGCCGAACGGAGCCGCGTCGTGATCCGCGTCGCCGTCGTCGACGACGAACCACTCGCGCGCAGCGGTGTCGTCGCGCGTCTGTCGGTGCATGGCGACGTCGCGCTTGCCGGCGAGTACGGCGACGCACCAGCCGCGCTTGCGGGCCTGCGGGCGCGGCCGGTGGACCTTGTTGTCGTGGACGTGCAGATGCCGGGCATGAGCGGGATCGATTTGCTCGCGGCGCTGCCGCAACGCCCGCTCGCCATTCTGCTGACTGCGCACGACACCTTCGCGGTGCAGGCATTCGCACTGAACGCCGTCGACTATCTGCTGAAGCCGGTCGACGACATGCGCTTCACCGAAGCACTGCAGCGGGCGCGGCAACGGCTCGCGTCGTCCACGTCCGTGCCGCACGCCGCAACGGCGGTGCAGCCGGCAGAGCGGCTGCGCTTCCCGGTTCGCATCGGCCGGCGCACCGTGTTCGTCGATATCGCCGATGTCGACTGGATCGGTGCCGACGGCGACTACGCGGTACTGCATGTCGGCGCGCGGAGTTACGTCTTGCGCGAATCCCTGCAGCGTCTTGCGGCGGAACTGGATCCGCGCCGCTTCGTGCGCGTGCATCGCTCGGCTATCGTGAACGTGCACCGGATCGCTGAAATGCAGCCGATGACGAATCGCGACGCGATGCTGCGCCTGCACGAAGGTACGCCGGTCCGCGTCAGCCGCACCTATGTCGACGCGCTGCTCGAGGCGCTGCGGACCACCGGCACGGCGCCGCGCTGACCGCGCCCGGGACCGGGCCGGCGCAAGACACGCACGGCCGGCAGCGGTCTATCTCGACACGCGCTGCGCTGCGCAGGACAGTCGGACTCTCTCTGCTGCGGGTTCCCACGCCATGGCGCCGATGCATCGTTTCGCCGGTTGCGGCTTCGTCTTCGCCGTCGCCGCATTGTGGCCCGCCGCTTCGCGGGCGATCGACACTTGCGGCGCACGATCCGCCGACGCGGCGTCAGCCACGGCGCAGCACTTGCTCGACACGCTGATCGCGACCAACGGCGTGCCGGGCATGGGAGCTTCCGTCTATCGCGGCGGTGAACTCGTGTGGACCGGGTGCGCGGGCTGGCGTGACGTCGCTGCGCGCGTGCCGGTTCGGCGCGACACGGTCTTCCGCCTCGCGAGCGTGTCGAAGGTCGTCACGGCCGTTGCCGCTGCACGCTTGTCCGAACGCGGCCTGCTCGACCTCGATGCGCCCGTCGCCGACCTCCTGCCGTGGCTCCGCAACGACTGGCCCGCGCTCAGCGTTCGCCAGCTCGCCGCCCACACCGCGGGTCTTCCTCACTACGAGTCCGTCGACGACGATCGCGGCAACAGGCGCTACGTGACATCGCGCGACGCGGTCGCGCTGTTTTCGGGCCGCACGCTCGTTTCGAGACCCGGCGAGGCGTATCACTACTCCTCCTGGGGCTACACCTTGATCGGCGCCGTGATCGAGGCGCGCAGCGGGCGATCCTTCGTCGACTACGTGCGCGGCGAAATAACGTCCGGTCTGAACGTGCGCGCCGACAGCGACGGGCGCGGTCCCGACGTGTCGAAGCTCTATGCGATCGGCGATGGCGTGCCGCGCGAATTGCCGCCGCATGATTTCAGCTACACGTGGCCGGGCGGCGGCCTCGCCGCGACGCCGGAGGCACTCGTGCGCTTCGCCGCGCGTCTGCTGTCCGGCGCAATCGTGTCGCGTTCCACTCGGGAGTCCATGCTGCAGCCGGCCGCGCTGGCCGACGGCACGCCGGTCGCCGAGGACGACTATCGCGTGGCCCTGGGTTGGCGCGTGTCGACCGACCGCGACGGCGCGCGAATTGCGCATCACGCCGGCGCCACCGGCGGCGCGCGCAGCGCGCTCGTCGTCTGGCCTGACGAAAACGCCGCGGCCAGCGTGCTGTCGAACGCATCGTGGGTGTCGTCGATAACGACGACCGCGACGGTGCTCGCCGCGCCATTTCGCTCGCGCCCGCCATTGCCGGAAAAAGCCTGTCCGCTGGAGACGCAACGCTATCGCGGCCTGTTGGGCGCGCAGTCGATTGACGGCGAGTCGACGTTCCGCATCGAGGACGGACGTTGCGTCGGCGCGCTCACGGCGGCATCCGCGGTAGAACGTCATTTCGCATCGGCGACGGCTTGGCCGAACCGCCGCCTGACGGTCGTTGCGCTCGACGCGGACGGCAGGCTCGATCGTGCCGCGCTCGTGACGCCCTTCGGTCTCTACGAACTTCGCGCCGATGACGCGGGGTGGTCGGCGCCGCTCGGCGCAACCTCGTCGCTGCGCCTGACGTTCGTCCGCGCGAGCCCGACCGCGATTTCGGCGCCCGCGCGTTAACGCACCTGCGACGACTCCGAACGCGTGCAACCGTTGATGCAACCGCCCGAACGAAGGCGCCGCCCACAGGGGGCGGCGCCGTTTCGATCGCAATGCCGCCGGCTCATACCGAGCCTGCGCGGCTGCGTCAGTTGCAACTACCGGGACGCACGTCCGCGACGCGCGACGGCGACAGCGCGCTGCAGCCGCCGGTGCCGCAGGCCTTCACCCAGAGATACGTGCGCGAGCTTACGTTGACGTCGCGCGAGAGACCGAGGCCCGAATAGAGCTCGGTCGCGTTCGCCGGATTGCTGCTCGCACTCCAATACAGCTTGTACGCGGTCGTGTTCGCCGACGACGTCCAGCTCGCGTTGTTCCAGCCCTGGCACATCAGCGACGTGACGGTCAGGCCCGGCGTTGCCGGGATGTACCCGACCAGCGTCTGGCCGGCCGTGCGATAGCCGCTCGCGCCGAAGTTGTTCACCGCGCGCACGCGATACGTGTTGTAGCCGAACGGCTGCGCGGTCAGCGCCTTCGACGATGCCGGATGATCGACGACCGCGATCTGCGTGAACGCGCCGCCCGCGGTACTGCGCTCGATCTCGTAGCGTTCGGCATTGAGCACCGTGCCCCAGCTGACCGAAAAGCCCGCATCGCCGTCGTTGGCCGGCGCGCTGATGCTGCCCGGCGTCGGCGGCGCGGCGAGCGCGTTGCTGACGACCGACCGCGTGCTCTGCTGATTGATCGTGCGCGGACCGCGATCCTGCGTGGCGGTGACCCTGACGCTCTTGGTGCCGGACGTCGTCCAGCTGTGCGTGAGCGGCGTGTCCTGCTTCGCCGGGCCTTCGCCCGACGACTGCGAGCCGTCGCCCCAGTCGACCACGTAGGACATCGGTTCGTCGAGCGGCACGCACGGACGCATCTTCGCCGCGAAATTGCCGGTCGTGCCGAGATTCACCGAGTTCGGGCCGGTCAGCATCGGCGTCAGCGGGCTGACGCCGGAGCTGCCGACCTTGATCGGCTGGAAATACAGCGTGTGCCGCAGTGCGTTGAACGGATCGCCGCCGCGCAGGAAATCGTTCACGCGATACTCGTGGAAATAACCGCCGATCGACGAGATCGGCGTGTCGATCCAGTTGAAGCGATCCTGGCCGAGCAGCGTCGTGTTGTAGTACAG
>NZ_DATIGT010000271.1:0-21891 GCF_035481375.1 Tahibacter sp. | reverse complement strand
CATGGATGGAATTCGCGCGGCTCGGTGCGATCAGCCACGGCAAGGGCTGCTATCCCGGACAGGAAATCGTCGCGCGGCTGCATTTTCGCGGCGGCGGCGACAAGCGCGTGCCGGTCCGCGTGAGTGCCGACGGCCCGCTCGACGGTGCCGCGGAACTGCGCGACGGCGACAGCGAAGCCGGCCTGCTGCTGCAATGGGTCGCGCTGCCGGACGGCGGCAGCTCCGCGCTGGCTGTCGTGCGCCGCGAATCGGCAGAGGCTGCTACGGAACTCACCGCCGGTCCGCGCACGCTGCACGTGCTGCCGAGGGCCTGGCCGAGCCTGCCCGCAACGCGATAATTCACCTGAAATCCCTGAGCGAAACTCGCCTATACTCAAGCTATTCTGATGTCGGGCTCACAGGGGAGGACTGGCATGTCTCAGCGTCGACAGACCAGCGTCAAACGTCTGCTCCGGGGTGCGATCTGCACCCTCGGCCTCGCCGGTACGACGGCATGGGCCGACTACAGTTTCGTGGTCGAACCGATCTACGGTCCGCAGAAGGCCGCCGAGGTCTACAAGCCGCTGATCGACTATCTCGCCAAGGCTACCGGCGAAAAATTCACGCTCGTCACGCCGAAGAACTATCACTTCTATTGGCGCGACCTGCGCGCGAACGAGAAATTCGATTTCGCGCTCGACGAGGCCCACCTCGCCGACTACCGCGTGGCCCGCTTCCAGTTCGTGCCGCTCGTGCGCACGGCGGAGCGCCAGAGCTACACGCTGGTCACCAACGTCGACCTGCAGGGCAAGGGGCTCGACGCGCTCGTCGGCCGCAAGATCGTCTGCATGGGCGCGCCGAGCCTCGGCTATGCGCTGCTGCTGGGCTTCTATCCGAATCCGATCCAGCAGCCCGACATCGAATCCTCGGCCGCGTCCTGGCGCGACGCCGTCGAGGCGGTGTTCGCGGGCGAAGCCGAGGCTGCGATGGTGCCGACCTGGCTCAAGGATCAGTATCCGAACCTGACCCCGGTCAAGACCTCGGTCGAATTCGCAGGCGCCGCCGTGTCGGCCGCGCCGTCCGTGCCCGCGGCGACCCGGACCAAGGTCGCCGAAGCGCTGCTCAAGCTCGACCAGGACCCGGCACTGTCGAACCTGCTGCTCGAACTCGGCATCAGCAAGTTCGTCGCCGCGACGACCGACGACTACAAGAGCGCCGAGACCATGCTCAAGGGTTTCTACGGTTACCAGTGACGCTTCGCCGCGGCGGGGAGGCCGCACGTCGCGACATTTTCCGCATTCGCTAAATTGAGCGAAAATATACCGATTCCCGACACAAAACGACGGCTGAACAGAATGTTAGGTCGTCGTTAATCGCGGCCGTGTGCGTTTGACAGCACTCCGCCGGCCCGCTAGGGTGCGCGTCACCGAATCCCAGCGGGTCGCCATTCCCGCACCCAGAACCGGGCCGAGAGGCCCGACAACCAGACCTCGCGAACCGTAAGAACTCGGATCGCGCGGTTCATGACGGCCGGAGTTCCCGCTTTACGGCCGCCCTGGTGAGGCGCTTTCGCCCGGTGGCGAAGGCTTGAATCAACCGGTCGTCGCCCGCGCGGACCCAAACAGGGTCCAGGAAATGCGCCCCGGCCCGGCCACGCCGCATTACCCAGAAGACGCGGCGCAACCGACATTCCGGAACCCCCAAACGCCAGCGTCGTCCCGACCTGTCGCGCGCAAGGACCGTGTGCACGGAGGTATGAGGATGAAGCTGGGCCTGTTGCTGTGGATGACCTCGGTCATGCCGCAACCCATCGCCGACCAGACCTGTCTGGCCGCAACCGTTTATCTCGAGGCCCGCGGCGAGTCGACCCGCGGCCAGATGGCCGTCGCCGAAGTCGGTCTCCACCGCCTCGATCAGGGCCGCTGGGGCAAGAACCTCTGCGAAGTGCTTAAGGCGCCGCGCCAGTTCGCGTTGTCCATTACGAGCAAGAATTACGAAATCGACAATCTGGAAGCGTGGACAAAGGCCTGGATGGTCGCGAGCAGCGCGCGCAACGTGTGGCTGCTGCCGGAACACCTGCGCGTGCGCGTGGTGCCTGGCGCGAGCCATTTCGTCGCGAGCTATGCCGAACCGCAGAGCTGGGCGATGGGCCGCCCGGTCGCGATCATCGGTCCGCACCGCTTCTATTCGTTGAACTGACTCCCGCCGCGTCGCGCCTCGACGGCGCGGCCGTTCCGGCTCTAAGCTCGCCGCCGTCCATTCCAACGCGGGGGCGCGCATGAAACGTGTGACGGGTATCGGCGGCATCTTCATCAAGGCACGCGACACGGACGCGCTGCGCGAGTGGTACAGCAGGCATCTCGGCCTCGACATCGCCGACTGGGGCGGCGTCGCCTTCCGCTGGAACGACGACAATCCCGGCGCCGTCGGTACGACGGTGTGGAGCCTGTTCAAGGCCGACTCCGCGTACTTCGCGCCGAGCGATGCGCCGTTCATGGTCAACTACCGTGTCGCCGACCTGCACGCGTTGCTCGCCGCGCTGCGCGACGAAGGCTGCAACGTGATCGACAGGACCGACGAATCCGAATACGGAAAGTTCGGCTGGGTCGTCGATCCGGAAGGCAACAAGATCGAACTCTGGCAGCCGCCCGAGGGGCAGTAGGCCCGCCTGCCGGCGCTTGTCGCGCGCCGGACCGCGTTTGCTACCATCGGCGCTTCGAGCGCACTTCCGACCGCAGGCCCGGTGCCCTGCGCCGGATGCCTGCGACTTCGAATCGCACGACGCGTACTTTCGAGGCAGGCAGGGGAACGATGGAATCGCTATACCGGCGCGTGCGCGAGCTTGATCCCAAGGCCGCCGCCGACATGCTGCATGACGAGGACGACAGCGCCGTCGCTGCCGTGCTGGCCCAGCTCAATCCGGGCCAGGCGGTGGAGATCCTCGAGGAATTTCCGCCTACGCGCCGCGAGCGCATCGCCGCGACGAACAGCGCCGGCGAGCAGTGGCTCGAAGACGTGGCCTGGCCCGAATCGAGCGTCGGCCGGCTCATGGAAAAACCCAACGCCGTGTTCGCGCCGGGCACGCGCATCCACGAAGCGATCGACGAACTGCGCGAAGCGGTCAAGCAGACGCTCATCACCTACCTCTACGTGCTCGACCGCGAAGACCGCCTCGTCGGCGTCGTCGCGTTCCGCGAGCTGCTGTTCGCCAATCCGAACGACACGCTCGCCGAGGTCATGATCCCCTCGCCGTTCGCGCTGCGCGGCGATATGGATCTCATCGATGCGATGCACGCGGTCGTCACGCGCCACTATCCCGTCTACCCGGTCTGCGATGCCGAAGGCCACCTGATCGGCGTCGTGCGCGGCTCGGTGCTGTTCGAGCAGCAGGCGTTCGAGATCAGCGCGCAGGCCGGCGCGATGGTCGGCGTCGAGAAGGAAGAACGCGCCGCGACGCCGTGGCTGCGCTCGCTGAAATTCCGCCACCCATGGCTGCAGCTCAACCTGTTCACGGCCTTCATCGCCGCGGGCACGGTGGGGCTGTTCCAGGACACGGTCAACCGCATCGTGCTGCTCGCGATCTTCATCCCGGTGCTGTCGGGCCAATGCAGCAATACGGGCTGCCAGTCGCTCGCCGTGACCCTGCGCGGCATGACCCTCGGCGAGGTGCGCAGTTCGCAGGCGGCGGCGCTCATGGCGAAGGAGGCGTTGCTCGGCTTTCTCAACGGCGCGCTGACCGGCGTCGTCGCCGCCATCGCGATGTACGTGATGGCGCGGCTGCAGACGCATCCGCAGCCGCTCGTTCTCGCGCTGATCACGTTTGCGGCGATGACGACGAGCTGCGCCGTGTCCGGCATGGCCGGCGCGGCCGTTCCGCTCGTGCTCAAGCGCCTCGGCGCCGACCCGGCGACGGCGTCGAGCATTTTCCTGACGACCGCGACCGACGTCGTCAGCATGGGGTTGTTTCTCGGCCTCGCCGCGGCATTCGTCGCCTGAGGCCGCAACGCTGCGGTCCGCGTTCAGCGCAGACCGAACCAGCGCCGCGGCACCAGCAGCTTGAGCGCGCGTTCGGCGCTCTTGCGGCGCAGCCCGGGCTCGCGCAGGCCGCGCCAGATCGGGCCGAGCCAGTCGCGCCGCGGCCGGTCGAGGATCGCGCTGCGCGCATCCGCCTCGATGCGGTAGATGCGCACGATGCGCTCGGCGAGCGCGCGGCGCTCCGCGTCGAGTTCCGGCAGCTGCGCGATCGACGCCTCGATGTCGTCGGCGACGTCGCGATACATGCGCACGGTGCGCTCGTAGCGGCGGCGGAAGCGTTCCGGCGAATCGTCGTGGCGCGCGAAGATCCAGTTGCCGAGGCTCTCCGGATTCTGCCGGTAGTCGATCAGCGCCTGATCGAGGCACAGGCCGCGCCCGAGCAGCGCCGCGCGCAGGGTCAGGATGTTGTCCTCGGCGCTCGCGCGCAGCGGACCGAATCGCTCGAACACCTCGCGCCGGATCGCGAGACTCGCGCCGAGCAGGGTCGCGAGCTTGCCCGCGCGCACGAAGTAGTCGAGCCCGAATTCCGCCGGCATGTGCCGCACGCCGCGGCGCAGCGGCGCGCCGGCCAGATCGATCTCGTCGACGACGGCGCCGACCGCATAGACGTCGGGCCGTTCGTCGAACGCGGCGCGCGTCGCCGCGACGCGCTGCGGTCGCGCGAGATCGTCGCCGGCCATGATCACGAAGATTCGACCACTCGCGAGCGCGAACAGCTCGCTCAGATGCGCCGCCACGCCGCGGTTGCGTTCGCACTGACGCACGATGAGGCGATGCGGACCGGCGTAGCCGGCAACGTGGCGCTGCGCTACGGCGAACGTGTCGTCGGGCGAGCAGTCGTCGGAAACGATGATCTCGCACGGCTCGGTCTGCGCGAGCGCGGCGTCGATCGCCGCGGCGATCGTGTCGGTCGCGCGGTAGGCGATCAGCAGCACGCTGACCGCGAATTCGGAAGTGGCGCTCATGAGTGGCGAAGCGGCGTAAAGGCCGAAGTCTATACGCCGGCCGCAGCGCGCACGAGCACGCTTGCGCCGCGCGCCGCGCGGACGCGAGACTGCGGCGCATGAGCGCTACCGTCCTGCCCCTCGTCGACAGCCACTGCCACCTCGACGCACCCGAATTCGACGCGGACCGCGACGTGGTGATCGCGCGTGCGCGCGCCGCGGGTGTGACCTCCCAGGTGATTCCGGCGATACGTGCCGGCGACTGGCCGGCGCTCGCCGAACTCTGCGCGCGCGCGGCGGGACTGCATCCCGCCTACGGCCTGCATCCGCTGCTTCTCGCCGAGCATCGCGACGAACACCTCGCGCTGCTGCGCGACCGCCTCGCCGACGGCGACGCGGTGGCCGTCGGCGAATGCGGCCTCGACTATTTCGTCGAGAACCTGCCGGCCGACGCGCAGCGCCATTTCTTTCGCGGCCAGCTCGCGCTCGCGCGCGAGACCGGCCTGCCGGTCATCGTGCACGCGCGCCGCGCCGTCGAGGAGGTCATCCACACGCTGCGCGACTATCCGGGCCTGCGCGGCGTCGTGCACAGCTATTCCGGCAGCGAGGAGCAGGCCTCTCAGTTGTGGAAAATGGGATTCCTGCTCGGCATCGGCGGCCCGGTCAGCTATTCGCGCGCGCACCGGCTGCGCCGCATCGTCGCGGCGATGCCGCTGGAATTCCTGCTGCTGGAGAGCGACGCGCCGGACCAGCCGCTCGCCGCGCAACGCGGCGAACGCAACGAGCCGGCCAGCGTCGCCACCGTGCTCGACGAGATCGCCGCGCTGCGTGGCGAATCGCGCGAGACGATCGCGGCGGCGACGAGCGCGAACGCGTATCGGCTGTTCAACCTCGCGCCGGGCCGAGCGGCGTCGGTGCCGCCGGCTTCTTCTTCCAGCGGCTGAGCAGCAGCGTCACCAGCGCGAGCAGGATCTCGTCGACGAACGGAATCAGGTCGGGCACGACCAGATCGACGAAGAACAGCGCGGCGGTCAGCAGCAGCAGGCGCGGAAAACGCAGACGCTCGGCGAAGCCGAGCAACGGGCCGACCATCAGCGAACGCACCGGACCGGTCATGCGACACCCCTCCGAACGCAGCGACTCTGCGGCTCGCAGTATGGGGTCTTGCCGGGGCGACTCAAGCCGGGTCGGGCGCAAGCAGGCGCTCGATCGCCTTGCCCGCGGCAACCATGCCGAACGTCGCGGTCACGTGCATCGCGGCGCCGAGCCCGCTGCCGCAGTCCAGCCGCATCGCTTCGTCGGCGTTGGCCGGACGCGTGCCGCAGACGCTGCCGTCGGCCTGCGGGTAGCGCACGTTCTCGAGCGAAAACACGGCCGGCACGCTGAAATACCGATCGCGATTGCGCGGAAAGTTGAACTCCTGCCGCAGTTTCTTGCGCACCAGCGACAGCAGCGCATCGTGTTCCGTGCGCGACAGGTCGCGCACCTGCACGCGCGACGCGTCGATGCGCCCGCCGGCGGAACCGACCACGATCAACGGCAGCTTGCGGCGCCGGCACCAGGCGATCATCTCGACCTTGACGCGAAAGCTGTCGCAGGCGTCGAGCACGAGGTCGTAGCCGCGGTCGAGCAGTTCGCCGAGAGTGGACGGCGTCAGGAAACTCGGAATCGCGTGGACGCGGACCTGTGGATTGATCGCGCGGGCGCGTTCGGCGAGCACGTCGACCTTGGCGCGGCCGAACTGGCCCTCCAGCGCATGCAACTGACGATTCGTGTTCGACACGCAGACGTCGTCCGCATCGATCAGCGTGAATTCGCCGACGCCGCTTCGGACCAGCGCCTCGACGCTCCAGGAACCCACGCCGCCGACGCCGACGACGGCGACGTGACGCGTGGACAGACGCTGCGCCGCACCGCGGCCGTAAAGACGGTCGACGCCGCCGAAGCGCGCCGAGAGAACGGGATCGGACATCGGCGGATTCTAGCAGGCGTCCCCGCGCGCGTGACCGACGGCTTCTGGCGCCGGGCGGTCTGCATTAGGCTTGCGGTTTTGACACGGAAACGACGATGCGCCTGTTGCTGTCCCTGCTCGCCGGCCTGTTCATCGGCGCCCTCGTCGCGTTCAGCGCAGCCAACGCGCTGTCGCAGCGCAACGCCTGGCAGCGCGGCGTGATGCACATTCTGCAGCACCATCTCGACGAACTGCGCCGGCAGCAGCGCAGCGGCGACTGCACCGCGGCACGCAGCGCTCCACGCTTTCGCCGCCTGGCCGAGACCGCGGCCGACATCGGCCCTTCCCGTCCTGATGAAAAGCCCGACTACCACGACCAGGCGCGGCGCTTCATCGAACTCGGTGCCCGCCTCGGCGCCGAGCCGCCGGCCGACTGCCGCGCGCTCGACGCGGCGATGCAGCAGATCGGCAACGCCTGCAAGGACTGCCATCGCGACTATCGCTGAATCAGACAGTAAGCGATTCATTCTCGACGCCGGCGCACGCGGATGCCGGCGCGATCGAGCGCGCCGCGCCGGCCGGATTGCGACATCGTATCGACGCGCACGATTGCACACTCGCCCCAGATCGACGCAATTCCACTAGTATCGAAGCCGTTCACGAGACCGGCGCCGCGCCGACGGCGTCGCATTGCCCGGGCGCGCATGAATACGAGTGAGGCTATCCATACCGCAGGCCGCCGCATCAATGGGGTGCCGCGGCTCGTCTGGTGGCATCTCAAGCGTGCCTGGCTGCGTTTCCAGACGGCGATCTTCACGCGTGCACGCTATTCCGAGCCGAAGATGCGCTGGATGGGCGCGCTCGGCGTGTTCGGCTTTCCGACCTACTACTTCGTCTGGGCGAAGCTGCTGCCGCAGCCCTACGAAAGTCTGGAGCTGCGTCTGTTCGGCTCGCTGCTGTTCCTGCCGCTGATGCTCGTCAGCCTGTGGCCGAACCGACTGCGCGCGTGGCTGCCGCTGTACTGGTATCTCGCGATGACCTTCGCGCTGCCTTTTTTCTTTTCGTACATGCTGCTGCAGAACGGCGGCAGCGTCGCCTGGCTGCTGTCGCACCTGATTTCCGTGTTCCTCATGGTCATGCTGTTCGACATGGGCAGCTTCATCATCACCGGGCTGATCGGCACGCTGCTTGCTGTGACCGCCTACCTGATCGCGCCGGCGCAGCCGCTGGCGAGCGCCGCCCTGCTGGCGTATTCGCCGGTCTGGGCCTTCGCGATCATTTCCGGTTCGGTATTCAGTATTTCGCACAGCATGAGCAACCAGGCGCGCATCGACGCGATCATCGCCGCGAGCAACAACATCGCCCATGAGCTGCGTACGCCGCTCGCCTCGGTGCGCATCGCGACGCAGGCGGTCGACCGCTTTCTGCCGTTGCTCGCCGATTCGCACCGCAAGGCCGTCGACGCGCGGCTCAACGTGCCGGAGCTGCGCGAGTCGCAGCTGGGCCGCCTGTCCAAGGCCATGGAGACCATCGGCCGGGAGGTCGAGCACGCCAACACCGTCATCGACATGCTGCTCGTCGCCGCGCGCCCGATCGGCAGCCTGCAGATCGAAAGCGTGTCGGCGCGCGAATGCGTGCTAGAGGCACTGGACCGCTACCCGTTCGGCTCGCAACATGAGCGCAGCCGCGTCGCGATCGGCGTCGCCGACGACTTCCAGTTCAGCGGATCGCGTCTGCTGCTGGTCCATGTGCTGTTCAATCTGATAAAAAATGCCTTATTCCACACTGGACGCGCCGGCAAGGGCAGCATCGTGCTCAGCGTCCACGCCGACGAAGGAGGCCAACGTGTCGTCTGTCACGACAGCGGCCCCGGCATTCAGCCGGACGTCCTGCCGCACATCTTCGAGCGCTTCTATTCCAGCGCCACCGACTACAGCACCGGCCTCGGCGTCGGTCTATCCTTCGTACGCATGGCGCTCGAACGCATGGGCGCGACGATAATCTGCCGCTCGACCTACGGCGAATTCACCGAATTCACGATCGTGTTTCCCGACCTCCTGCGGAGGGACAACTGATGCTGCGAGGTGCCGCTGCGATCCCGCCGTTCTATTTCCCGACGACGACCGTCCTCGTCGACGATCACGAGGAATACCTCGACGTCGTGCCGCTGATGCTCGACCCGATGCTGCATCTGCGCCCGTTCAGCTCGCCACGCATGGCGCTGGCCGCGCTCGGCAGCGCGGGCAGCCGCCCGGTGCCGGGCGGCGGCTGGCTCTACCGCTGGAAGGACCGTCCGTCGCAGACCCAGGAGCTCGTCGCTCTTGATGTCGACTCGATCCACCGCATTGTCTATGACCCCGAGCGTTTTTCCGAAGTCTCCGTGCTCGTGGTCGATTACTTCATGCCGGAGATGGACGGTGTCACGTTTTGCAAACGGCTCAACAATCCACTGATCGGCAAGATACTGCTGACCGGCCGCGCCGAGGATTCGGTCGCGATCGAGGCCTTCAATTCGGGCGTCATCGACCGCTTCATCCGCAAGAGCGATCCGCAGGCCATGGCCAAGCTCCAGGTCGCCATCCGCGAACTGCAGCAGCGGTATTTCGAGCGCGCCGGCGCGTTCGTGGCCGAAGCGCTGGCGATGGGACGTTTCGGCTTTCTGCGCGACCCCGCTTTCCGTTCGGTGTTCGACTCTGTCGTCGCCACGTTCCAGCCGATCGAGTCGTACGTGGTCTGCAATCCCACGGGCGTGCTGATGCTCGACGCCTGGGGTGTGGGCAGATTCCTTCTCGTGCAGACGGACGACGATCTGCGCGAACAACACGACGTCGCGGAAGACCGCGGCGCGCCCGATACCGTCTTGCGCGCGCTGCGCTCCGGCAGCGCCCTTCCCTGGTTCTGGTCCTCGGGCGGCTTCTACAGCCCGCAGATCGCCGACCCTGCGGCGAATCTGTTCCCGGCCACGGCGATACAGGGCGACAATTGCTACTACTTCAGTCTTATCGACCATCTCGAACCGCTGCAGCTGACTCATGTGAAGTCGTACAGAAGCTGGCTGCGCGAGCAGGACAACGTCGACGCCCCGCCTCGCGCGGGGTGATCCGGCGCCAGCGGTAACGAAACCTCTCGATTCCGACCGGCCCACGGCCGGACCGGTCGTCCCGCTGCGGCGACGAAACGCCGCAGCCAGCCAGGGATGGCTTTGGTCCACAACTCCCGTGAGAGGTTTGCAGTCATGAGTATTTCCTTCCCGTCCGTCGTTACTTCGTCCTTTCCGCAGCTGCAGCAGGCGCGTGCGCCCGAACTGCCGGAATTCGCGCGCCAGCGCG
The DNA here is from genome assembly GCF_035481375.1 of Tahibacter sp. Lineage (GTDB taxonomy): Bacteria > Pseudomonadota > Gammaproteobacteria > Xanthomonadales > Rhodanobacteraceae > Tahibacter. The sequence goes on along the minus strand of NZ_DATIGT010000271.1, from coordinate 11,653 downwards.
TCGAGCGCTTCCATCAGGACCGCGTCCAGGCAAGCTGGAGCGGCCGCCATATCCTTCGCGGCCTGCGCCCGGCTCCCGGCGCGCTGATGCTGCAGAGCAACGACTATCTGGCGCTGGGGCGCCACCCGGAAATCGTCGACGCGCAGCGCGCCGCGCTCGCGAGTGCCGGCAACGGCAACATGATGTCCGGCCTGTTCCTGCAGCAGGACGACGATCCGATGCATCAGGTCGAACATGAGCTCGCCGTCGCGCTCGGCAGCGAGGAGACCATCCTGTGCCAGTCCGGCTACGTCGCGAACGTCGGCCTCGTGCAATGCCTGGCCGGCGAGCGCACGCCGGTCTACATCGACATGCTCGCGCATGCGTCGCTGTGGGAAGGCATCAAGGCCGCCGGCGCGCAGGCCGTGCCGGTCTACCACAACGATCCGGAGTACCTCGAACGCCAGATCCTGCGTCACGGCCCCGGCGTCATCCTCGTCGACTCGATCTACAGCACCAACGGCAGCGTCTGCCCGCTCGCGGACTTTGCCGCGATCGCACAGCGCCGCAGCTGCGTGTTCGTCGTCGACGAGTCGCACTCGATCGGCACGCACGGCGTGCATGGCGAAGGCCTGGTCGCGAGCCTCGGCCTTACCGATCGCGTGCATTTCGTCACCGCGAGCCTGGCCAAGGCCTATTGCGTGCGTGCGGGCCTGATCAGCTGCAGCACGCGCTTCAAGCCCTACTTCGCGTTCGAATCGATGCCGGCCATCTTCTCCTCGACGCTGCTGCCGCAGGAAATCGCCGCCGTGGACGCCTCGCATCGCGTGATCCGGCGCGAAGGCTGGCGCCGCGCGCGGCTGCAGTACGTCACGCGGCGCGTGCGCGAAGCGCTGCTCGGCCTGGGCTATCCGATCGGCGAAGGCACCGAGCAGATCATCGCGCTCGAAGTCGGCAGCGAGGCGGCGGTCATGCGCGTGCGCGACGCGTTCGAAGCCGAGAGCGTGTTCGGCGCGATCTTCTGCGCGCCGGCCACGGCGAAGAACCGCGCGCTGCTGCGCCTGACCCTGCATGCCGGTCTCGACGACGCAGGCGTCAATCAGCTCATCGACGCCTGCGCGCGGCTGCGCGACAAGGTCGATCTCGCCGACTGGAGCGCAACGCGGCGCGAACGCCGCAATGCCGGCCGGCCGGCGCTGGTCGACGTTGCCTGATCCGACCGCGGATTCGGAGAACGAAGGCGGCTTCGGCCGCCTTTTTTCTGCGCGGCGCTCAGCGCTCCGGCAACGGAATGAACTCGGTTTCGCCGGGCACGGACGGAAAGCGCTGCTCGCGCCAGGCGTCCTTGGCCGCTTCGATGCGCTCGCGCGTCGAGGCGACGAAGTTCCACCACAGATGCCGCGGACCGTCGAGCGGCGCGCCGCCGATCAGCGCGAGCCTGCTGTCCGTGCGCGCGACGAAGCGGTCGGCACCGTCATGCAGCACGGCGAGTTCGTTGCGCGCGATGATCTCGCCGCCGATCTCGATTTCGCCGGAAACCACATAGAGCGCGCGCTCGGCGTAGTCGGTCTCGATCGCGTGCGCCGTACCCGCCGCGGCATCGAGCAGCGCGTACACGGTCGGCGACGGCGGCTGCACCGGCGAGTCCGTACCGTAGGCGCTGCCGATCAGCAGATGGATCGCAACGCCGGGGCGCGCAATGCGCGGCAGCGCCGCACCCGCGTAGTGACGAAACCAGGGCTCGCCGTCCTCCTGGTCCTGCGGCAGCGCGACCCAGGTCTGCAGGCCGTGCAGGAACTGGCCGTCGGCATGTGCCGCGTCGGTGCCGCGTTCCGAATGCACGATGCCGCGGCCCGCGCTCATGAGATTCACGTCGCCGGGACGGATTTCCTGCACCGTGCCGAGGCTGTCGCGATGCACCATGCGGCCGGCCAGCAGATACGTGATCGTCGCAAGACCGATGTGCGGATGCGGCCGCACGTCGGTGCCGCGCCCCGGCGGCACCTGCACGGGGCCGAATTCGTCGAAGAACACGAACGGCCCGACCGAGCGCGCCAGCAGGTGCGGCAGCGCGCGGCGTACGACGAGGCCACCCCCGATGTCATGCGTGCGTGGCGCGATGCGAATGACGGTGTCGCTCATGCGGCCTCCGAAGCAACGGCTGCGGCCAATAAAAAACGCCACGAATTGCTTCGTGGCGTCATTGACTCCCCAAGGCGCGTCTGTCGCGCGGTCAGACCGGGCTGACTTCGTCGGCCTGCAGGCCCTTCTGGCCCTGCACGACCTTGAAGCTGACCTTCTGGCCTTCCTGCAGACTCTTGAAGCCAGTTCCCGTGATGGCGCGGAAGTGGACGAAAACGTCCTGGCCATTCTCACGGGCAATGAAGCCAAACCCCTTGGCATCGTTGAACCACTTAACGGTACCAACCTCACGATCCGACATGAAACGCTCTCCCAAGCTTGAACTATAGACGGCACACCGTCGGCTTACTGGTTGCATGGTTCAAGAGAAAGCGATGACGCGAATCAACCGATCGGCTGGCATCGGGTCAAACATTCAGACCGTGCAAACACAGCGCGGCCAGTCTACTCAAGCTTTTTAACAAAATCGACAGTGTCTGAACCGCAGCCGACCGGGCCGCATCGACGCCGGGCCTCGGCTACCATCGGCCGCATGACCGCTCCCTTGCCTGCGCCCCCGGCGGCGCCCGAATCGCTGCGCGTCGCCACCGGCGACGGCCACGACGCCCCGCTGCAGATCGTGAGCGCGCCCGACCCGGGCCCGGCGCTGCTCTGGCTGCCGGCCATGGGCGTGCCGGCGCGCAAATATCGCCATTTCGCCGCCGCGCTGGGCGAACGCGGCTGCACCGTCGCCCTGCATGAGTGGCGCGGCCAGGACGGCAGCAACCGGCGCGCCGCGCGCGACTGCGACTGGGGCTACGCGGAACTCCTGCGCGACATTGCCGCGAGCCGCGCCGCGCTCGAAACCGCCTTTCCGGGGCGGCGCTGGACGATCGGCGGGCACAGCCTCGGCGGCCAGCTCGCCGCGCTGGCGCTCGCACGCGATCCGTCCGACTACGCCGGCTACGCCCTCGTCGGCAGCGGCCATCCCTGGTGGCGGACGTTTCCGGGCTGGCACAAGGCCGTGCTGCTGAGCGCCATCGGCTGGTTCCGCGCGGTGTCGGCGGTCTGCGGCTATTTCCCGGGCGAACGCGCCGGCTTCGCCGGCCGCGAGGCGCGCGGCGTCATGCGGGACTGGGCCGCGAGCGCGGTCGACGGCAGCTACCGGCCCGCGCGGATCGATTTCGACGCCGAAGCCCGGCTTCGCGAGGTCGCCCTGCCCGGCCTCGCCGTGCGTCTGACCGGCGACCGCTACGTGCCGCGCGCGTCGCTCGACCATCTCGTCAATAAGTTGCCTTTGCTGCATTGGCAACGCGCGGACATCGGCGGCGCCGAATTTTCGGGCGGCCGCGCCGGTCATTTCGAATGGCTGCGCGAACCCGCGCCGGTCGTGCGGCGCGTCGCGGAGTGGATCGACGGAATCCGCTGACGCGCGGCCGGGCGGCTCAGGCGACGACGACCGGAATCCTGCCGATGCGCGCCTGCCATTCCTTCGGGCCGGTCTCGTGCACCGACGTGCCGTTCGCGTCGACCGCGACGGTCACCGGCATGTCCTTGACCTCGAACTCGTAGATCGCTTCCATGCCGAGGTCTTCGAAGGCGAGCACGCGCGCGGCCTTGATCGCCTTCGACACGAGATAGGCCGCGCCGCCGACGGCCATCAGATAGACGGCCTTGTTGTCGCGGATCGCGTCGATCGCGGCCGGCCCGCGCTCGGACTTGCCGACCATACCCAGGAGCCCGGTCTGTTCGAGCATCTGGCGCGTGAACTTGTCCATGCGCGTCGCCGTCGTCGGGCCGGCCGGACCGACCACTTCGTCGCGCACCGGGTCGACCGGACCGACGTAATAGATGAAGCGGTTGCTGAAACCGACCGGCAGCGTTTCGCCGCGGTTGAGCATGTCGATCATGCGCTTGTGCGCCGCGTCGCGGCCGGTCAGGAGCTTGCCGTTGAGCAGGATGACCTCGCCGGGCTTCCAGCTCGCGACATCGGCGCGCGTGATCGTGTCCAGATTCACGCGTCGCCCCTTGGAGGCGTCGTAGGTCAGCGTCGGCCAGTCCTCGAGCGACGGCGGTTCCAGCGCAACCGGGCCGGAGCCGTCGAGCACGAAGTGCGCATGGCGCGTCGCCGCGCAGTTCGGAATCATCGCGACCGGCAGATTCGCCGCATGGGTCGGATAGTCGCGGACCTTGATGTCGAGCACCGTGGTCAGACCGCCGAGGCCCTGCGCGCCGATGCCGAGCGCATTGACTTTCTCGTAGAGCTCGAGCCGCAGCTCCTCGGCGCGATTGGACGGACCGCGCGCGATCAGATCCTGGATGTCGATCGGCTCCATCAGCGCTTCCTTGGCCAGCAGCATGGCCTTCTCGGCCGTACCGCCGATGCCGATGCCGAGCATGCCCGGGGGACACCAGCCCGCGCCCATGGTCGGCACGGTCTTGAGCACCCAGTCCACGATCGAGTCGGACGGATTCAGCATCGCGAACTTCGACTTCGCCTCGGAACCGCCGCCCTTCGCGGCGACGATGACGTCGACCGTGTCACCGGGCACGACGCGCATGTTCACGACGGCCGGCGTGTTGTCCTTGGTATTCGTGCGCTTGCCGGCCGGATCGGCGAGCACCGACGCACGCAGCTTGTTGTCGGGATGGTTGTAGGCGCGGCGCACGCCTTCGTTGACCATGTCCTCGACGCCGAGCGTCGCGTCCCAGCGCACGTTCATGCCGATATCGAGGAAGACCGTGACGATGCCCGTGTCCTGGCAGATCGGGCGATGACCTTCGGCGCAGAGCCGCGAATTGATCAGGATCTGCGCCATCGCGTCGCGCGCGGCCGGCGATTCTTCGCGCTCGTAAGCAGCGGCCAGGTTCCTGATGTAGTCGACCGGGTGGTAATAGGAGATGTACTGCAGCGCATCGGCGATGCTCTGGATGAAGTCTTCCTGCTGGATCGTGGTCACGGGTCGCTGGCGCTGGGCTGACGGAAAGAACGCATTGTAAGCCAGAGCGCGAGAGACGTCGGCCCGCTACTCGACTTTCGTCGACGGGTCCGCGCCGGCCACTCGCCGAGTATTCAAGTCGTGCCTCTGACGGCCGGTTTCCCCTTGCAGCAACGCCGTTGCGACCGTCCCGTCCTTGATCGAAAAAAACGCCGCGAAGGTTGCCTGCCCGACGGAGTGCTCCATCACGTGCGCCGAATCAGCGGGCGCCTGAATCGAGTATCCCTGCGCGTTTGCGAAGACCGCCGCAGGCAGGGAAAAAGCACCCCGCAAGCAAAAATAAAAAAATGAAAACAGCTTGAAATGCAAAATCCATTCAGTCGCCAACTACAAATCGCTTCTCATGCGTTGAATGCACTTCTTTACATCGCGCCGGGCATCATTTTCTTCCCGGGCAGCACGCCCATTGCCGGGCGAGATAGCGCGAATCCGCGAGTTCGGCCGCGTGCGCGTACCTGATGGCGAGCGGCAAGCATTCGACTGAACGGTATGCGAAAAAAAAGAGCCCGGGACCAGCCCGGGCTCTTGGTTGCCGCATACGGCGCATCAGCGCCTTTGGAAGGCGATCAGTTGCCGCCGGCGAGCGTCACCCATTGCACGCCCTGCACGACGGCCGGACGCAGTGCCGCGAGGCGGCCGCGGTCACCGCGGCTGCCGTTGTGCTGCGGCGCGCCGCCGCCGGAGAGACGCAGGTAGCCGTCGCTCGCGTCGCCGCTCGCGGCCTGCCAGGCGAACGCGATCGGAGCGCGGGTCGGATCGACCGCGAACCAGGCGCCGCGCTCGGACATGCCGTTCGCGTCGCGCAGCACGCTGCGCAGCACGACGCCATCGCCGAAGCGGGCGAGTTCGAGTGCGAACAGCTCTTCGCCGCGATCGGTCACGCCGGTCACGACCGTGACCGGCGTCGCGTCGAGACCGGCGAGCAGCTGCGGGTCGACGCGCAGCGCGCCTTCGATGTAGCCGTTCGCGTTGCCGGCGCCTTCCGGCACGATCGTGACCGGTGCGTTCTCGAAGCCGTTCTTGAACAGCACGATGATGTCCTCGGGCGTGTCCGACGCGGTGTTGTTGGAGGTGTTCGGATCGCCGGCGGACGTCGCGCTGACGCTGTTGGTGATCGTCTCGTCGAGGCTGCCTGCGAGCACCGTCGCCGAGTACACGTAGGTCACCTGCGTGTTGGCCGGCAGCGTCGCCGTATCGGTCAGCGTATTGCCCGTGCCTGCTGCGCAGGTCGCGCCGCCGGTCGGAGTGCAGGTCCACGAACCGCCGCCGAGTTCGGCCGGCAAGGCATCGCTGACCGCCGCGGTCGCCGTCGACGGGCTGCCCGAGTTCGACACGACGATGGTGTAGTTCAGCGATTCGCCGACGCGGACGAAGCGGCGGTTGTCGGTGATGGTCACAGCGACGTCCGGCAGCGCGACGACGGTCGAGTTGTCGGTCGCGCTGTTGTTGCTGCCGTCGCTGTCGCTCTCGGACGCGCCGACCGCGACAGTCGCGGTATTGGACAGCGTGCCGGTCGCGCTCGGCGACAAGGTACACATTGCCACATAGGTCAAGGTACCGCCCGGCGGAATCGAACCGGTGTCGCTGATGTTGGCGTTGCCGCTCGCCGAACCGCACGTCGCGCCGCTTCCGCTGCAGGTCCACGTACAACCGTTGAGGCTGGCCGGGAAGTTGTCGGTGACCGTCGTCGTCGCCGCATTCGGGCCGCTGTTGCCGGCGACGATGGTGTAGGTCACGGTCGCGCCCGGATTCACCGTGGTGCTGCCGTCGGTCTTGGTGATGCTCGCGTTGACGACGCGCGTCAGCGCGTTCGAGTCGGTGGCCGAGTTGTCGGCCGGCGCCGTGTCGATATAGCCGGCCGGCACCGCGATGCTCGCGGTGTTGTCGACGCTCGCCGCGGCGGACACGGTCGCGACCGTGCACTGCTGCGTGTACGTGACGCTCGCACCGACCGGCAGATTCACGACGTCGGAGATCGTGCCCGTACCCGAAGCCGTACAAGTGCCGCCGCCGCTGCCGACGCAGCTCCACGCGCCGCAGGTCAGATCCGCACCCGGAGATTCGCTCACCGTCGCACCATTGACGCCGAGGGCGCCCGCGTTTGCCGCGGTGATCGTGTAGGTCGTCGTCGCGCCGGTCTGCACCGAGGTCACGCCGTCGGTCTTGGTGATGCGGAGATCGGCCGCGGCCGCACCGCCGGCTTCGGCGAGCGTGAACGCGTCGAACTGCGTGACGCCGGAAACCAGCATGGTGTTCAGGCCCGTATCCAGCGTGCCGCCGAGATCGGTGAAGCTCGCCGGCGGAACCGGCGTACCGTTGTAGGTGCGCAGATTCGCCTCGGTCGCCGTACCCGGGACGTCGCCGTCGAGATAGCTGAAGGTCAGATCCGCCGTCGTGCCGGCCGGCGCGCCGATCAGCCAGTGACGCGCGATCGCCTTGTCCACCGGCACGAAGTTCGGCATGACGGCCTGCACGGCCGTGCTTTCGAGGAGCAGCGGGAACGTGCCGGCCGTGACGTTCGCAACCACGGGCGAATAGCCGTTGGCAGTGCCGACTTCGAACGTGCGCAGTGCCGCTGCGGCCAGCGGCTTGGCGAGCTTGCCGTCGACGTAGCCCGTCGTACGCGTCGTCGTGCCGGTGCTGCCGAGCGTGACGGCGTTCGGCGCCGCGATGACGACGCGGCCGTTGGTCAGCGCCAGCGTGCCATTCACCGTCAGGCCGCCGCCGGCGATGCTCAGCGTATGCGTCGGGTCGTTGTCGTCATAGGTGAGGTTGTTGAGCACGCGCGTCGGATTGACTTCGACGCCGGCCGTCTTGGAATTCGCGGTGCGCAGATACGAGATGTTCTGCACGCCGGTCCCGCCGAGATTGAAATTCGGCGCGACGTCGAATGTGCCGCCGGCCGTCGGCGTCGTCGTGTTGCCGATCTGCACGGTGGCATTGCCCGCGTTACCGAGCGTGATCTTGTTCGCGTTGACGAAGCTGCCGCCGAAGATGATGACGCGATTCACGACGACGCCGCTCACGGCCGGATCGAACGTGAAGTTCAGATCGTTCTGCAGTTCGAGGCTGTTCATCGGTGCCGTGACGGTGCCGGTACCCGTGTACGCGACATTCGTGGCCGGGCGGAAGACGATGAAGCGCGAGTTCGCGCCGCTGGACGTCAACGTGCCGTTGTTCGTGATCGTGTCGCCGTTGAACAGGAACACGTTGTTGCCGGTGTTGAAAGTGCCGCCGGTGCCGACCGTCAGGTTGCGCATCAGGTTGTTGAAGCCGGTCGGCGCGAGCATCGTGAGCGAATGATTGCCGGTACCCGTGTTGACGACGACGTCGGGGAACACGCCCGCGGCGTTGAACGCCTTGGCCGCGCCCGAGCTCGCGTTGCCGAACTGCACCGTGCCGCCGGTGATGCCCGGAGCGCCGCTGCCCGCCTGATTGCGGTAGTCGCGCGGACCGGATGCAGCGGTCGACGCGAGCTGCGCGATGACGGTACCGCCGGACATCGAGATCGAGGACGCGGCGTTGGTGCCGAGATCGAACGACGCGAGCGTCGTCGACGTATTGCCGACGGTGTTGACCGTGATCGTGCCGCCGGTCTGCAGGTACGTGATTGCATTGCCCGACGCACCGACACCGAAGCGGGCCGTCGAGTTGATCGCGCCGCCTTCGACGGTGACGTTGGCGCCTGCGTTGAAGCCCAGCGAATTGCCGGCCGCAGTACCGATGTTGTACGTGCCCTGGCTCACGCGCAGGCGTCCGGCGACCGCGCCCGTGCCGTTCTGGCCGGCGACCGTGAAGTTCGGATTGTTGAGCCAGAAAGCCGTGCTCGCTCCGATGGTGTAGGCCGCGGCGGTGAAGACGCGGTTGGTCGCGGTGAACGAGCCCGACAGCTTGAAAGTTCCGTTGCTGAGCGTAAGGAAACCGGCGACGTCGGTGTTGGCGCCTTGAACCGTGAAGTTGCTCGGAGACAGTTCGAGCGTCGCTGCGTTCGACGTGCCTTTGTTTATCGTGATCGCGCGCACGTCGGTGGTTGCACCGGCGCCGCCGAAGGTCGTGTTGCTGCTGCCGGTGAACGTGATGGCGGCGCCCGCAGTTGACGTCGCGAAATCCAGCGTGTTGTTGTTCGTGAGATTGCCGCCGATGCTGAGGTTGTGCGTCGTGACCGTACCGGCCGGCTGGCTCTGCAGGAAACCATCGTTGATCACGTCGGCGCCGACGGTCAGCGTACGCGCGGTCGTCGTTTCCCACTGCAGCACGGCGTTGCTCGCCACGGTGACGTTGAGCGCGACGGCAGCCGTATCGATGGTGACGGTGCTGCCGGCCGAGATCGTGACGTTGTCGCCGTCGGTCGGCAGAACGCCGCCGATCCAGGTCGCCGGATTGCTCCAGTTGCCGCCGGTCGGCGTCGACGCGATGTTGCCCGGCGCCGAGGTGGCCTGCGATCCGCTGAGCGCAGTTCCCAGCGAACCTTCGGAGACGGCGAACACGCGCCAGGTGTACGTGGTGTTCGGTGCGAGACCGGTCGTTGGCAGCGTGATCGCGTTCTGTGCCGCCGTTGCGAAGAAATTGAAATTGGTACCGTCGGTCGAGTTGTAGATTGCATAAATCAGCTCGTCCGGCGAGTCGGTCCAGTTCAGCGTCATCGACGTCGGCGTCACGCCGCTGAAATTCAGCGCTGTCGGCGCCGTCGGCGTCGGAGGCGTGAACGAGAACGTACGGCGAGAGCCGTCGGCCGCCGAGGTCAGCACCGCCAACGGACCTGCCGTCGCATAGGCGTTGTTCACCGCCGTCGCGCTGCCGCTGCTGAAGCTCGGTGCCGGCGTGCCGCTGAGCGGCGCGTCGACAGACCCTACAGTGCCGATGACGTTGCTCGAGGAAAAGCCGATGTGCGGATCGTTCGAGTTCACGTCGGTCGAGCCGGCCGTGCTCATCGTCATGCCGCCGTAGATGAACTCGATGACGCCGGTGCCTTCGCGCAACTGCACCTGATACGTGAGATCGGCGGTGCCGCCCGTGTTGAAATTCGACTGGTTGTTGAGCCACTCGACGGTGAGCACGCGCGAGGGTGCGGTGCCGGACACGCGGTAGTGCACCTTGCCGTCGCCGGTATGCGTACGCTGGTCGGCACCATAAGCCGTGATGATCGGCAGATTCGCCTGGCCGAGCGGCTGGTACGGCGAGCTCGCCTGTGCGCTGGCGCCAAGTCGCAGCACGCCGTTGTCGTTGATCGAGAACTGCGTCTGGCGCACGCCCTGGTAGAAGAAGTCGAAGCCGATGCTGGTCAGCGGCGACGCGGTATCGTCGATGTTGCCCGCCAGCAGCTGCGTCGTGCCGGTGCTCATGTCGGTCAGCGAGCCGGTCGTCGTCGTCGCGAAGGTGTAGTTCGCGGCGACGCGCGGCGCCTCGATCGTGTTCGACGGCTCCGGCACCGCCAGCTGTTCCTGTTTGGACAGCCGTACCGAAGTCACCGCCTCGACACCTTCGACGGCGGAGGCGGAAGCCGGAAGCGCTGCCATCGTGAGCAGCAGGCTTGCCGCTAACGTAACTCTGTTAATCATTCGAAATCCCCACGTTTCTACGCTGATCGAAACGAACCCGCGAAGACGGCGGACCTGCAGGAGCGCAGCGCGCGTCCGCTGCGCTGCCTGCGCTGCGGATGTCGCTCGCCCTCAAGGTCCGGGCCCGCCATCGCGGAACCCCAACACGAGACTGGCAAGAACGAACTGCGAACGAACCAGAAAAAAGAAAAAAGCGGCAAGCGACGCGGCGGTCAGCCGCGTCGGTCAGGAGCCTCTGGGCGAATCGACGCGGCGAACTGCGCAGGCGGCGTCATGACGATGGGACGAATCGCTGTACGCCGGACGGACCCGGCGAAACCTGATGCCACATTCACGATGCGATTCCCCCTTAAGAAGCGGCATCCGAACGTCGACGACCAAAGTGCCGGCGCGATTCCTCTCGCGGCACGGCACCTCCCCCTGAGCGCACCATAGGTACGCCTCCGCATTGGTAGCACATCGTCTCCCGCCGCACCAGCCGTCGCCCGACGGCGATCAGCGGCGGCACGACCGGCGAGCTCGTCCACGCACCTCTTTCCGCCGGCGCAAAACTGGCGCAGCATCGACTCCCGGATGCACGGACGCACCGCCCGTGCCGACGTCAACCACCAGGAGAGCAACGATGGCACACGGAGAAAACCCGGCCCAGGGCAGTCGCTTCGGCACGATCCTGCGCGACCTCGGCGCGTCGATCGGCGACCTGCTCGGCGGCGGCAAGCTCGAGCCCGAACAGGCCGTGTCGGTGGAAGTCGCATTCGGCCTGCTCGGCTATCTGGCGGGCGTCGACAGCATCGTCACCTCGCACGAAGCGGAGTTCGTCAATCAGCTCATGGACGAACTGAAACTGTCCACGCGCGCGCGCGACCTCGCGCAGCAGGCCTTCGCCCGCGGCCGCAAGCGCGAAATCGACGTCGACGAGGAACTCGACCGTTTCCTGCAGAGCTATCCGCGCGGCGGCGGCGAAGCACGCCGCCTGCACGATGCGCTGTATCGCCT